>JALOQR010000176.1 GCA_025459365.1 Fimbriiglobus sp. | reverse complement strand
GCTCCCAAGCCGTGGCCGACGGTGCGACATCTGCCACGGTCACTGAAGACGCGTTTGACGCCCGAAAGTCGACCGACCCCAGACAGCCACCCTCTCCCGTCCATCAGGGACCGGAGTTGAACCAGACCTGCGTCTACGAAAAGAACTGGTGATCGTCCCATTGGGTGTCGAGGTCTGAACCTCTTTTTGCCCTCCAAGTGTATTCTACTTCTCTGAGAACAACTCCAGGCGGGCCGTTTCGCGGATGGCGATGATGGCTGGGTGGGTGATTCGCCGCTCGGCGGTGATGGCGTTGAACCGTACCTTGAGCCCTTGCGCCCGCCCGACGGTCATCACTCCGTACTGGCTCCGTATCTCCTCCTCCACCACGCTCGGCAGGGCGAAGACACCGCGTCCGGCCTGTCCGAACACCTTGAGAAGAGCAGAGTCGGCGAACTCTCCTCGGATGTCTGGTTGCACTCCATTCTCGTCGAACCACTGGTCGAGGGAACGCCGCATGCTGGAATCGCTCGTGGGCAGGAGGAAGGGCATTCGGTGGAGCGATTTCGGGAAGCCCTTGCGGAGCCTGGTGGCGAGCGTCTCAGCGGCGAACACCGTGACCCCACATTCGCCCAGGGTGTGAGTGTAAACCTTCACCTTCGGCCCACCGACTACTGGTGAGTCGGTCAGGACGAGGTCGATGGTGTGGGAGGCAAGGTCGGTGAGCAGTTTCTCCGGCCGGGCCTCCACGACCACCAACTGCACCGGATCGGGGAGTGAGTAGAGCGGTTCAAGTAGTTTGTACACCACAAGTTTGGGGACAACATCGGCGACCCCGACCGTCACTCTTGCCAGCCGCGAGTGCGTCTTACCGTCTCGCACCGCGGCCAGCATTTCTCCCCCGAGGCGGAAGATGTCGTCGGCATACTCGTAGACCACTCGACCGAGGTCGGTCAGTTTCACATTCCGCCCGTCCTTCTCGATCAACTTCATCCCGAAGAAGTGCTCCAACCGACGGATCTGAGCACTGACCACCGGTTGGCCGACCTCCGCGACGCTGGCCGCAGCCGATACTCCTCCCTCTCGGGCCATGAGCCAGAAGTACCGGAGATGGTGATAGTTGAGGGCGTCAAATTTTGCCACGGGGCACCCGGTTCTCACGGGACAAGGGGACGCTAGCAGTATACCCGCTCTTGGTGTGTAAATCGATGAATTGTCTCGATCAATAACCATGTTAGATGGAATTCGGCGGACGGTAGTGACTCTTGAGCCATCCGGCTCATCCACCAAAGGCCGCCCGCTGAGGGACAACCATGTTGATCGCTATTCGGGAACAAGGGGTGGGGCTTTCTTCCGACGGTCGGGCATACGCCATCGACCGTATCGAACACGCTCTGCACTCCGTTCGGAGCCACGTCCGCAAGGTGATGGTCTATTTGTCCGACCAGAACGGCCCCCGGGGTGGGGTGGACAAAACCTGCCGCGTGGCCGTCACGCTGGAAAGTGGGCGGCCGGTTGTGGTAATGACAAACGGGCAGAATTTGACCGAGGTGGTGGCCGGAGCCGCAGACAAGGCTGGGAAAGTGGTTCACGAAGAAGTTCATCGGCGCGGGGATCGTCGCCGTACCGGTCGATTGGTTTGGGCCCTCAAACGTCTGAAGCGGCTGTTCGGTCGCAAAGGAGATACGCCATGAATTGCCCGGTCTGTACCAGCGCACTTCAGCCTGTCGATCGCGGTGGGATCGAGATCGATGTCTGTACTCGTTGTCGCGGAGTCTGGCTCGACCGTGGCGAACTGGACAAACTCATTGCGGCCGCGTCGAGCTACTATGGCGGTCGCCGTGGCGAAGACGACAGTGACTTCGGCTACACCGACCACGGCCGGCATTACCCACCACCGGGGTATGGTCAACCGTCGGGGTATCCACCGCCAGGGTATGGCCATCGACCGAAGAAGAAAAAAGGATTCTTCGGCAACTTGTTCGACTTCGACTGACCTGACACAGGAGCCGATCCTGCCAGGGGTTGGGTGATGATGTCACCCGACCCCTGGCAGGATCGGCGTCGATCGTTACGCCGCTACCACGTTCGCCTTTCGTCCCGGCACCTTCTTGGTCGCGTTTCGGGTATCGACCACACACTTCGCGTGCTTCACGATGAAAGCGTAGTCGTAGGCGGTGTGGTCGGTAGCGATGAGCACACAGTCCTGCGCCGCGAGGTACTCGGCGGTGAGCGGTTGGCTATCCATCGCCGGCAGATGCGGCCAGTGCCGCATCGTTGGTAGGGTGGGGATGTGCGGGTCGTTGTAACTCACCGCCGCCCCTTTCTTCAGCAGTAGGTCGAGCAGTTCGAAGCCGGGCGACTCCCGCGGGTCGTCGATGTCTTTCTTGTAGGCCATGCCGAGTATGGCCACTTTGCTCCCCTTTACTGGCTTGCCGGCGTCGTTCAGTGCGTCAGCCACCTTATTCACCACGAATGTCGGCATGGCGGTATTCACCTCGCCGGCCAGTTCGATGAACCGCGTGTTCATGCCGTGCCGCTTGGCCACCCACGCCAGGTAGAACGGATCCAGGGGGATGCAGTGCCCGCCCAGCCCCGGGCCAGGGTAGAACGCCTGGAAGCCGAACGGCTTGGTCTTGGCCGCGTCGATCACTTCCCACACGTCGATGCCCATGCGGTCGTAGAGCACCTTCATCTCGTTGACGAGCGCGATGTTCACCGCCCGGTAGGTGTTCTCCAGGATTTTGCACGCTTCGGCGATTTCCGGCGTGCTGACGCGGACCACCTGCGGAACGATCGCCTCGTAGAGCGCGCAGGCCGCGTCACTGCTCTTGTCGCACAATCCGCCGACCACCTTCGGGATGTGGCTGACCGAGTGGGTCGGGTTGCCGGGGTCTTCACGTTCCGGGCTAAACGCCAGGAAGAAATCGCGGCCGGCCTTCAATCCGGTGCGTTCGAGCACTGGCAGCACTTCGCCGCGGGTAGTGCTGGGATAGGTCGTGCTTTCCAGGACGACGAGTTGACCCTTGCGGAGTTGGCCGGCGATCGCGTGGGCACTGTTCACCACGTACGAGAGGTCTGGTTCGCGGGCGTCGGTGAGCGGGGTGGGCACGCAGATGAGCACACAGTCGGCTTCGCCGAGACGGGTAAACTGATCGGTCGCCTCGAACCGATTGGCCCGCATCTCACGGATGGTGTCATCGGGGATCTGCTTGATGTAGCTCCGGCCAGCGTTCAGCTTGTCCACCTTGTGTTGATCGACGTCGAAGCCGAGGACACGGAAGCCGGTTCGAGCGAAGGCACGGGCGAGCGGCAGCCCCACGTAGCCGAGGCCGATGATGCCGACAGTGGCGGTGCGGTTCTGAACGCGGGTGAGCAAATCCGGAAACGGGTCGGCCATGGCCTCTCCATCCGTGGAGTGGTGTCGAGTGGTGCGGCGTCGTGCCGTGAGGCAATGGTGTCAAAAAGCGCGGGGGTGTGTCAACGCCAAGCGTGGTAAAAATTGCAAAGGGGGTGTCAGAGAAATGTTCTCCGTGCTTTTCGAGTGCGGTTCGAGCAAAATCGCACTCGAAAAGCACGGAGTCTGCTATCGCTGCTCACGCACGTTGAACTCCAGTTTCCATTTCTGCTTGCCGTCCTTGCTCATGCACCACAGTTCGAGTTGGCCTACTTCGGTGACCTTGCTGTGGAGATGTACGGTGACGCGGCCGGGCTTACCGTCGAGCGTGACTTGCACCGGTGCTAGCTCGTCGATCTGGCCTTCCCATTCGTCGATGAGGGCGCCCGGCTTGTCATCGCGGCGGACGGTGCTGCCGAGGAAGCGGAATTCGACCTCCTCTCCGACGACCAGTCCGAACTCCTGCTGTGGGATGTCCGTCTCGGTGCCCTCTTCCATGCCGAATGGGGTGACGCACAGCGCCTTGATCGGCTGCGGCATCCCCGGCACGGCGGGCATGGCCGTCTCGACGCCGATGTAGTAGGCCCGGGCCGTGCCGCCGCGGATCCGCACGCCCTTGCCACGCCGCACCAGCCCATAGTACGCCGCCCCCTTTGCCACCGCCTGATCGAGGTCGGCCCCGGACAGTTCCCGTGTTGGCTCAGCCTTCGCCGCCTTCGCCCAGTTGTTCAGTACGCCGAGGAACCGCGACCGCATCGGGTCGGCCTTGAACACCCCGCCGTTGAACAGCACTGCCGTCGGCAGGACGTCGTTCCCCTTCTTCTTCTTGCCGGGCTTGTCCCGTCCCGCCAGAGCATCTGCCTGTCGCGTCAGGAAGTGGGCGAGGTGCCGCGTCACGCCGGCGTCGGCGACGTATGGTAGGCCAAGTTCTTGCAACCCGGCGGCGCGGGCACGAGCCGGCTCGGCGTCACGTGGGCAGTCGGGGAAGAAGCCGTCGAGCAGCACCTTCTCCACATCCGCCCGCGGCAGGTCGTACTTGATCGTGGAGGCGATCACCGACCGCCCCTTGCCGAGCACCGTCACCGGTGCTGACGCCAGCGACTTGTCGGCGAGGATTTGTTCCTTCGCCGCCCGTGCCGCGTGCGTGAGTTGGAGCATTTGCCCGGCATCAAGCTTAGTACCCTCCTTCGCGAGCGCCGCCGACACGGTGTACGCCAGGCTCAGGTCCATGTTGTCGCCGCCGAGCAGCAGGTGATCGCCGACGGCCAGCCGCGTCAGGCTCAGGTTGCCCCCCTCCTCGCTCACCTCCACCAGGGTGAAGTCGGTGGTTCCGCCGCCCACGTCGGCCACGAGCACCAGGTCGCCGACGCTCACCTGTTTCCGCCAGTTCTCCCCCTGGCCGTCGATCCAGGCGTAAAACGCGGCTTGCGGCTCTTCGAGCAGCGTGAGGTGTTCAAAGCCCGCCGCCCGTGCTGCTTCGACCGTCAGTTCCCGCGCCGCGGCGTCGAAGCTGGCCGGCACGGTCAGGATGATGTCTTGGGCTTCGAGCCGGTGGTCCGCGATGCCCTTCGACATGGTGTGGTTCCACGCCTCGGCGATGTGTTTCAGGTATCGCACCGAGGCGTCGACCGGGGAAATTCGGCGGTCGTTCTCTCCCGCTCGGAATGGTAGGATCGGGGCCTTGCGGTCGCATCCCGAATGACACAACCATGACTTGGCCGACGACACGAGCCGCGTCGGCACCTTCGCCCCGAAGTTCTTGGCGAACTCGCCGACGGCGTAATCCCGCTCGGCATCCCACGGCAGTTTCATCGCCCCGGCCGGTTGCTCGCCGGGGCCGGGCAGGTACAGCGACGACGGCAGCAGGGGCCGATCCGCGACCTCGCCGGAGTTCACCACCTGGGGGATGAGGAAGGGCTGTACTCGGGGGTCGCCGCCGGCCCCGGTATCGACGTAGGCGAGAGCGCAGTTGGTGGTGCCGAGGTCGATACCGACGACGAAACGGGTGTGCATGGCATGGTCCGGAGCGATACGAACTGAACTATTGTACGCACGAATGGGCGGGGGCTGCCCTGGTGCGTGTGACTGCACCCCACGACCGCTCGCCGCCGACGGCCCTACTTGCGCCGTTTCTTCCGCGGCTCCGGCAGATCGGCTGGCGGGCCAGACTTGCGGGGGCGAGATTTTGGCATTGGACGCGGAGCGTCGGGGGTGGGGGAAACACCCGACGGCTCACGTCGGCCGCTCGTCACGTCCCTCACGATCCGCCAGTCGAGCATCCGCTTCTGCAGATCCACGCGGGCCACCTCCACCCTCACCCGGTCGCCGAGGCGGTACCGCTTCTTCGTCCGTCCGCCGGTCAGCGAGTGGCTGCCCTCGTCGTAGTGGTAGTAGTCGTCGGTCAGGCTCGAAATGTGAGCCAGCCCCTCGGCCGGGAACTTCTCCGCCTGGGCGAAGAAGCCGTACTCGGCCACGCCGGTAATGACAGCGTCATGTTGCTCGCCGAGCCGCGTGCTCAGGTGTTGCAGGATTCGCAGTTTCACCAATTCCCGTTCGGCCTGCTCGGCTCGCCGCTCGGTTTTGGAACAGTGGTCCCCGAGGGCAATCAACTCGGCCTCGTTGGCGCTCACCTTCTTCGCTTTCACCCATCGGTCGATCAGCCGGTGAACCTGTAGGTCTGGATAGCGGCGGATGGGCGAGGTGAAATGGCAGTAGTCCTGGAATGCCAGGGCGTAGTGTTCGTCCTGGATCGGCGAGTATGCGGCCTGTTTCAGGCTCCGCAACAGCGAGTAGTGAATCGCTGCCCGCTCCGGCTTGTCCGCCGTTTCGGCGAGCAGGCGTTGCAACTCGAAGCGGTCGAGGTGCCGCTTCATCGGGTGGCCGAGCAGTGCGGAAAATTGCGAGAACTCGTAGAGCTTGTCTTCGTTTGGGGCAGGGTGGACCCGTCGCAGGAATGGCACCCCGAGCCGCGAGAGGTGTTCAGCGACGGCCACGTTCGCCGCCAGCATGAACTCCTCGATGATTTGGTGGCTCAGGTCGTGGGACGCGAAGTGGGCGCCGCACACCCGCCCGTCGGCGTCGTACTCCAGCACCGCTTCGGGCATGCTCAGTTCGAGAGCACCGCGTTGCATGCGTTTCGCTCGCAACCTCAGGGCCAGGGCCTTCATGCGGTCCAGCATCGGGCGAACCTCCCCCGCAAAGGGGGGCGGTGCATGGGCCTCGACATCTTGCACCCGCGACCTTTGCAGCTCAGGTTCATCCAGAATGGCCTGGACCTGCTCATAGCTGAAACGTTGGGCCACCCGGATCGCCCCGTTGAAGAACTCGACGTTGGCGACCTTCACGTCCGGGGTATACTCGATCCGAGCCGTCTTGACGTACCTCACCTTGCCCTGTTGCAAGCTCGCCAGCCCGTTCGAGATGATCTCCGGGAACATCGGGATCACCCGCTGCGGCAGGTACACGCTGGTCCCCCGCTTGCGAGCCTCGGTGTCGAGCGCGCCGCCCGGCTTGCAGAAGTGAGCCACGTCGGCGATGTGGACCGTCAAAATCCAGTGATTTGTCTCCGGGTCAACGGTCACACTCACGGCGTCGTCGAAGTCCTTGGCGTCGACTGGGTCGATGGTGACCACCGTCTCGCCGGTGAAGTCGGTACGGCCCTGTAAGTCGGCCTCGTTGAACTGGTCGGCCTGCGCACGGGCTTCGGCCAGCACTGCCTCGGGGAACTCGTCCGGGATGCCGAAGGCGCGGATGACGGTGAGTACATCAACGCCCTTCTTGCTGAGCGGGCCGAACACTTCCGTGATCACCCCTTCGCCGCGGCTGTCAGCGGTGGGGAACTTGAGCAGGTCGATCTGCACCTTATCTTGCGGCCTCACTCCCTTGGTGCCGGCGTCGCCGACGAGCACGCTGTGCGCGAACACGGTGCCATCCACCCGCACGAACGCCTCGCCGTCGCGTTCAAAGTAGGTGCCGACGAACGTGCGGGTACTCCGCTCCAGAATCCGGACCACCTCGCCGCGGGCATTTTCGGATTTGGTGTTCTTGCGAGTGACCTTCACCATCACGCGGTCGCCGGTGGCCGCGTCCATCTCGCGGCCTTCGCGGATGAGGATATCGGAGTGGGGCTGTTCGCCGGGGCGGACATCCGGCCGGACGAATCCGGTACCGCTGTTGGTGCGGCGGTAGGTGCCAACAATAGAGCCGTGCTTGTCGGCGAGGCGAAGGGTATTGTTCCGGCCGACCTCGACACGCCCCTCGTGGACGAGTTGGCGGAGGGTGCGGCGGAACTCGGGGTACTCGTCGTCACCGACGTTCATCCGCTTGGCCAGCACCTTCGGCTTGAGCGGGGAGTAACTCGGCCGGCCGAGAGCTTCTAGGATGCGGGTGGTGAGGTCGGACATGGTGTGTGTGGAACTGGGAACGCAGTGACCGGGTGAACTCTGTCCCCGGTCACTGCGTTCCCAGTTCCATGTGGGGTCAGTCGTAAGTCTCGCCGCCGCCGCCGAGCAGGTCGCCGTTCGCCCCGCCCTTGTATAGCCGACGGCCGAGGGTGTGGTTGTATGGCGTCCATGCCGACGGGCTGTGCCGGTCTTCCTTGATCTCCCGCAAGATCATGTGCATCTTCGTGTCCATCATGTCGATGCTGTGGACGAGCATCGCCTCCGGCGTCATCGGCACCTTCGGGCTGCCGAATTCGTGCGTGCCGTGGTGGCTCAGGATGAGGTGCTTGAGCCGCACCACCAGCTCCCGTGGGAACGGCTCGCCGGTCAGGTCGGGCACCTGTTTCAGCTTTTCTGTGAGCATCTCCACGCCCATCGTGATGTGCCCGAGGAGTTGCCCCTCGTCCGAGTAGCCGAACGCGTTCTCGTAGGTCAGCTCCCGCGTCTTGCCGATGTCGTGCAGGAACAGGCCGACGATCACCAGGTCCTTGTCGGCGCCGGGGTAGAACGGGGCGATCCGCTCGGCGAGGTCCATCATCACGACCGAGTGTTCGAGCAGTCCGCCAATGTAGGCATGGTGTAGTTTCACTCCTGCCGGGGCGGTGGTGAACCCCCGCACGAACTGGTCGTCCATGAGGAAGCACTCGGCCAGTGCTTTCAGGTGTGGGTTGGCCAGCCGGTGCAGGTGCCCACGCAGGCGCTCGTACAGCTTCGGCACGTCCTGCTCGGACTGGGCCAGGAAGTCGCTCGGCAGCACCTTGTGCGGGTCCACCCGCTCCAGCCGGTCGAGCACCACCTGCATGCCGCCCTGGTACAGTTGGGCCTTCCCCTCGCACTGCACGTAGTCGCCGTTGTCGAACGTGCGGAACACGTGCTCGCCGGCGTTGAACAGACGGGCGGGGATGCCGCCGGTGCGGTCCCGCAGCTCCATCTGGATGAACGGGATGCCGTTGCGGTTCATCCGCAGCTGCTTGTCCGTCACGAGGTAGATGTCATCCAGCGACTCGCCGTCGCGGAGTTGATCGACGTACCGCCGTCCCATGCAATTCCTGCTTTCGCACAAAGGGTGAAGAATGGGTGTATGGTAGCCAGCTCGCTGCCGGGGAGGAAGGGCACCGGCTACAATGCCTCGGCCGCCGCAAGAGTGGCACACATCCCAACGTCTCGGAGAACGAACATGTCCAGGTGGCTTCTGGCGGTCGCCGTGTGGGTGGTGGGGGTCGACTTCAGCCCGGCCGACGACAAGAAGGCCGACAAGAAGGACGACGTGGTGGTGAAGATCGTTCACGTCGAATCCGGCAAAGTGCTCGGCGTGGCCGACGACTCCGAGGACGCGGAGGCCAAGTGCGTATTGGCGAAGGACGAGGAGGGTAAAGAGGCCCGTCAGTGGCGGGTCGTGAAGGACGGCGAATGGGTGAAACTGGTGAGCGTGAAGAGTGGCAAGGTGCTGGACGTCAACAACGCAAGTGCCGACGAGGGGGGCGAACTGATCATCTGGGATGATAAGGGCGAAGAGGACACCGACAACCAGCGGTTTCAGTGGGACGGTAAGGGTGATGAGCGGCGGCTCAAGGCGAAGGGCAGTGGGTTGGTGCTCGACGTGAGCAACGACGGCGGAGTGATCCAGAAGAAGGCGGACGAGAAGAACAAGAAGCAACTATGGAAGGTGGTCGAGGTTAAGAAGGGCAAGTGACACCTCCGCAGACGACCCGCGAGA
>JALOQR010000175.1 GCA_025459365.1 Fimbriiglobus sp. | reverse complement strand
ACGCGGACGAACTCGGACACACAGTAGGTGAACCCGCCGGCGGCGGAGAGCACCGCCCGCATGGGGGCATCGGTGACGCCTTCCATGGGGGCGAGGACGACGGCGGGGGAGTCGGCAGACAGCATGAACGGATTGTACCGGCCGGCGAAGTGCGGCCGGTCAGCGGTCAGGGCACGGTGAACCCGTCCACCTTCCAGGTGCCGTCTGGCTGCTCGGCCAGGGTGATGGTGCAGGTGGTACCCTTCGGGGTGGGTGCGGTCGAAGGGGTCTTTGGGATCGTGGGAGGGGGTACAGGTTTCGCCCCGGTGTTCCGTGCCTCGGCGTTCATCCGGCTCAGGTCGTCGAGTTGTTCGCCCAGGGCGATCCCCGACGCATCGTAGCTGACAGTGAAGGTAAGCGTCACCCGGCGGTTAGGGGCGGTGCCAGTGGGCGACGGGAAGCCGTTCTGGGTGTGTTTGTGCGATGTGGTGAGCACCGGGTTCGCCTTCACCAGCTTTTCGAACTGCTCCTTACTGGTGGTCGTCTTGAAGTTCGCCGAGGTGGACATGTACGCCCCATCGAGGTCGCCGTTCTTCAGCGTGTTGAGGAAGGCGATGGCGGCGATGTCGGCCTGGAAAGTGCCGCCGATGTCGGTGGCTACCTGCCGCACCTTGAAGTACAGCCACACGCCGATACCGCCACAGGTGAGCAGGGGGATGCCAACCACCAGCCCAACGATGAGCAGCACCACCCCCGTGCCGCCCTTCTTTGCCGGCGGGCGGTCATCGTCGTCTCGTCGGCGGCGGGGGCGGTCGTCGTCGTCGCGGCGTCGGCGGCGGGGACGGTCGTCGTCACGGTCGTCGTCACGGTCGTCGCGGTCATCGTAGTCGTCGTCGCGGGCCATATCAGACTCCGGGGCGGGAGCGGGAGAAAGGGGGGGTGTTGTATGTGACGGTTCGCCGCGCCGCCCCGAAGATTTCGGAAATCGATCACCGTCCAGGCGTTCGTCCGAACGGCCTCACGGGATGGTGAACTTGTCCACCTTCCAGGTGCCGTTCGCCTGCTCGGCCACCACCACCGTGCAGGTGACGGCCTTCGGCGTGGGGGTCGCCGGATTGACCGGCGGTTTCGGCTTCGGCTTCGGTTGTGGGTTGTCCTCGTCGAAGTCTTCGTCCCAGTTGTTCGGGTTGAACGTCTCAACCATGTAGGTCAGGGTGAGAGTGCGATTCGGCTTGGTGCCGACCGGGGTGGGCATGGTGCCGGTGGTGGCATCGTTCGAGGTGGTGAGTATCGGGTGGGCCTTCACCAGTTTCTCGAAGTTGGCCTTGGTGGTGGACGCCTTGAAGGCGTCGGTGGTGTACGTGTCGTAGGCGCCTGTTACGTCGTTGCGGGCGAGGGCGGCGAAGAAGCTGTCGGCCGCCTGTTCCCCTTTTACCCCGGCTTCGATCTGGTTCGCGACCTTGCCCACCTGCAGTATCCCCCACAGACTCACGCCGGCGCACAGGAGCAGGGGAATGCCGACCGCCAGCCCGACGATGAGAAGCACCTTGCCAGTGTTGCTTTTCGGCTCCTCCCGCCGCCGCCGCTTCTTCCGCGGGCGGTCGTCCTCGTCGTCCTCGTCGTCATCCCGCCGGCGGCGGGGGCGGTCGTCCTCGTCGTCGTCCTCGCGGTCGTCGTCGCGGTAGCGTGCCATGAGCATCTCCCTGAGAGGTGTTCGGAGTGTAACGAAGCTCCACCACAAGTGACAAGGCAGGTGGCAGCTGGCAGCCGGTTGCCCGACGGTCGAACGCGGCCTATGGTTCGGCAAACCCCGGCCACGCCGCCCCGCGCCACACCTCAACCTCACTCTCCGGCATGAATCCAATTCCGCAACTGCGGACCATCCACACCCGCCCGGCCGGGGAGACCATCTCGGCCCATTCGCCAGACGCCCCCACGCGCACGCCGGGCGGCGGCCGCGCACCGGAGCCGGCCATCGATCTGTCGCGGGTGCCACTGCCGGCCCGTGGGTTGCTCCTCTCTCTGCATTCGCACCATCTGCTAACTGACGCCGACCTGGGCAAGTTCGTGGCCGAGCTGGGCGACCGGATTCGGGTACTCACCACTCGCGAGCACGCCGCGGATGCTCTGGTGCGGCTTGGGTTGCTCACGAAGTACGTCCGCGGGCGAGCGCTGGCCGGTCACTTCTCCGGGCTGATGTTCGGGCCGTATCGCGTACTTGATCGAGCCGGGGCCGGTACCGTGGGGGTGGTGTTTCGTGGCGAGCATGGCTTGCTGAAGCGGCCGGTGGCGCTCAAGGTGGTGTCGGCAGCCAACCTACCATCGGCCGACGACCGCGAGCGGTTCCTGCTCGAAGCCCGTACTCTGGCGGCTCTCGATCATCCGCACGTTGTTCGCTGCTTCGATGCCGGTGCGGTGTCCGATGGCGGAGAGGAGTTTTGGTACCAGTCGCACGAGTGGGCGGGCGGCGGCGACCTCGAACAAGCAGTGTACGACCGCGGAACAGCAGGCGTGGCCGATGGCTGCCGGTGGGGGTGGCAGGCAGCGGCGGGATTGCACGCGGCCCACCGCGCCGGGCTGGTTCACCGCGATGTGAAACCGAGCAACCTTCTACTCGACGAAGCTGGGCGGGTGAAGGTGGCCGATTTCGGACTGGTGCGGCATCCGGCCAGTGATCGCACTCCGCCGAACGGTATGCTCGGTTCGCCCCAGTTCCTTGCCCCGGAACAAATGAACGACCCGAGTACCGTTGGCCCGCCGGCCGACGTGTACGCTCTTGGCGTGTCCGTCTTCTGGCTGGTGAGCGGAAAGCTACCCCGGCCCGACGGCCCGCCGAGCGAACTGGTGCAGCACCTGCGGACACAAGAGGCCGCCCGCCTCCGGACCGCACGGCCCGATGCCCCGCCCGAACTCGACGATCTGCTCGCCCGCATGCTCGCCGCCAACCCGTTCACCCGCCCCGGTCTCCCCGAGGTAATGGCCACCTTCGCCCGGTTCGCCGCCCCGACGGGCCTCCCGGAGTTGGCCGCTCGCGTGCTCGACGTGGACGACGAGGCCGAATCGCTCCGTACCGCCGTCGGGCAACTGGAATACGAACTGACGGAAGCCCGCAAGCATCGCGACGACGCCCGCCGGGCCATCCTGAAGGCCGTGCATGCCACCGCCGGCCGGGAGGCCTACGAGAGCGGCGAACGGGCGGGCACGTTCGCGGCGGTCATCCTGAAACACCTGAGCAAGCACCCGAACTGGTCCGGGTACCGGCACCCGCTCACGCGGGTGGAACTGGCAGCAATTGCGGCCACGGCAGATGTGCCGGGGGCGGCGGGGGTATTCGACCGGCTGGGCGAATTGCCCACACCTCTGCCGTTCCTACGAGCGGCGAAAGACGCCGTACGGCACCACCGTGAGCGATGGGACGGGAGCGGGCCGGGCAAACTGGTGGGTACGGCCATCCCGCCAGTGGCGAGAGTGGTGGCGGTGGCAACGGAGTTCGAGCGACTCACGAACGCGGACGGCGACCCGGCGGCGGCGCTGGCAGCGTTGAAGAAGCAGGCGGGCCAGGCGTTCGACCCGGACGTGGTGGCCGCGGCCCTGGCCGCGACCGACGAACTGACCGACTTGGTGGCCCCGGTGCTGGAACTGGTGCCCGAGCAGGGGTGAACGCCCCCCTGCTCGGGCATGCGGTCAACGAGCGTGCCCCTTACCCCACCAGTTCCTTGATCGGCTCGCCGTCCGTCAGCATCGGCATCGGTCGGCCGGTGCCGTCGAGGAAGTTGGTGTTCTTCCAGTCCAGTTTGAGGTGGCTGAACACCGTCGCCCACAGGTCGTTCGGCGTCAGCGGGCGGTCCTTCGGGTGCTCGGCCTTGCTGGTGGTGCTGCCCACCACCACCCCGGTGTTCGTACCCCCGCCGCTCGTCAGGATGCTCATCGCCTGCGGCCAGTGGTCCCGGCCCGGCCGGCCGGTCGCCTTGTCATACTCCAGCTTCGGGGTGCGGCCGAACTCGCCCGTCACCACCAGCAGCACCCGCTTGTCCAGCCCCCGCTCGTACAGGTCGCGGATGAGGGCGGTCAGCGCCTGGTCGAGGAACCCGAGCTTGTGCTTGGTGTCGTCGAAGATGTGCCCGTTCACCGCATGGCTGTCCCAGTTGTAGATGCCCCCCTTGATCATCTCCTGCCCGCGGGGGGTGGCGTTCTCCAACACCATCGTCACCCAACGCACGCCCGATTCCACCAGCCGGCGGGCCATCAGGCACCGCTGGCCGTAGCGGTGGTCGCCGTAGCGGTCCCGCTCTTTCGGGGTGAGTTTGGTCAGGTCGAAGGCCTCCTTCGCCGCCGGGCTGGTCATCAGGTCGAACGCCTTCCCGCGGGCCGAGTCGAGGCCGTCGGCGAGGCCGGTCCGGTCGTGCGGCATCGGCTGGTCGAAGCTGGCGAGCAGGCTCCGGCGGTCGGCCAGCTTGTCTTCCGTGCCGGGGAGCACGCTCAGGTTCTTCACCCCGAACTTCGGGTCGGACGGGTCGCCGACCACCATGAACGGGTGGGTGCCCTGCCCGAGGTAGGCGCTGCCGAAACTGAACGTGTCGATGCCCTGCCGCCCGCCGTCCACCCCGCACACGTAGCTCGGCAGCTTCTTCCCCTCGCCGAGTAGTTTCACCGCCATGCTCCCGGCCATCGGGTAGTCGTTCACGAACCCGACCGGCTGGAGCGGGTCGCGGCCGGTCAGGAACTTCTTGTGCCCGCCGCCGTGGTCGGCGAACGTGTGGGCGATCGACCGAATGACGCTGAACTTGTCGGCGATTTTGGCGAGATTCGGCAGGTGCTCGCAGATGTCGAGGCCGGGCACGGTTGTGCGGATCGGGCGGAAGTCGCCGCGGTACTCGCCCGGGGCGTCCGGCTTCATGTCGAACGTATCCTGGTGCGGCGGGCCGCCGGGGAGCCAGACGAAGATGACCGCCGGATCATTGGTGGTGGCGTCCGGTTCTTTGGCAGATAGCGTGAAAGGCGACACGCCGGCGGCGGCCCCGGCGACGGCAACCGAGCCGAACCGCAGCACGTCCCGACGCGACGGACCAGGGCAAGGGGTCATGGCGGGAGTTCCGGAAACGTGCGGGTGGGTGGGATTGAAATCGTAGCCGACGGTGGCCAGCGGGTCAAAACCGATCCTGGCGGTTGCCGACCTGTGCAAGGTGGTAATCCTGGTAATCTGTATCGGTTCGCCGGAGGCGCGATTTCATTCCCCCAACCGGAACGCCCGGCGGACTGCGTCGGATCGGCGGCACCATCCGATAGAACCGGCACCAACGGATGGCCGAAACCGAATCTCGGATCGTCCGGTTCACGGAGGGACCGCGCGTGACTCTGAAGACCCTGAAACTGCTGGTCGCCGTCGGGGCTTTGTCCGGCTCTGTCGCCATCGCCCAGGATGCTGTGAAAGCCAAACTGCCGCCGACCAACACGGCCACGGCCGCCGCCAACCAGAAGTTGGCGGAGAAGGTGGCGAAGGAACTCTCCGCCCTGCCCGGTACGGCGGACGTGAAGGTGATCACCGACGCCGGCACCGTCACACTGCTCGGCACCTGCAAGGAAGACGCCCACAAGGCGGGCATCCTGAAGGCGGTGCGAGTGGTGGACGGGGTGACCCTGGTGAAAGACGGGCTGATGGTGGAGAAGGCCGCCACCCCGCCAGCCCCGATGCCGTCGATCAAGCAGATGCAAGCCATTGACGGCGGCCCGCGGCTCGCCCCGGCTCCGTCGGCCATCCCGCCCGGCGCGATGCCGTACAGCGGGCCGGTGGGCGACCCGTCGGTCGAGCCGATGCCCCTCGGGGCGGCGGGCGCGGCCATGGGCGGTAGCCCGCCGCTCCCCCCCTACGCCTGGCCGACCTACGCCCCGTACCCGAACATGAGCCGGGTGGCGTACCCGAGTGCGTACCCGTACAACGCGTTCCCGTACATCGGGCCGTACTACCCCTTCCCGAAGGTGCCGCTCGGCTGGCGAAGCGTGACGCTGAGCTGGGAAGACGGCCACTGGTGGCTCGGCCGCAAGCAGACCCCGGCCGACTACTGGCGGGTGAAGTTCGGGTACTAAGCTGCCCCACAGCGACCGCCCCGGCGGGCCGTGCTTCATGAGGGATCGGGTTCCGTAACGGACCTGCCCCCCTCGCGGAGTACGGCCCGCCGTTTGTCTTTGTGTTGACCTGCCCCGTCCCCCGCACTACCCTTCCGCGTCCGTCTCTCACGGGTCGTGCTACTCCATGCGGCTGTATATCCTGCGGGCGTTGCTGGCGAAGGAAGTACGGCGGCACCTGGCCAACCGCGGCGGGCTGGCTCTGGCCGGGCTGCTGGTGGTCGCCGCCCTGCTGCTCACCATCTTCAAGCCGACCGGCGGAGGCGGGGTGAGCGGGGGCGAGTTGATCGGCGGGGTGCCGCACTGCTACATCGAGTTTGTCGCCGAGACCAACTTCATTCGTGAACTGCGAGCCCGCCAGCCAGACGAAATCAAGCCCCACCTTGTGTTCCGCGAACAGCCGCCGCAACTCATCACCGGGCCGATTAACTACGAGACCGGTAGCGGAGCCATCCGGGTGATCGAGACGACCCACGACGGCAGCCCGACCGGCACACCCGTGATCCGGTTCGAAGTGTGGCACCCGCCGGAAAGCCCGACCGCCCTGGCCGCCTACGAACTGTGGTTCTTCCGCACCGCCCACACGATCCTCCGCGAGCGGGCGGCGGCCAAACTTGGCACCGGCGACGCCCTCCGCCGCCCCGACCTGCGAGACGACGACCTGTGGGCCGAGGAGGAGGCATTCCGCACCCTCGACGCCGAAGTCGAGCGGCTGAAGGCCAGCGGAGCCGGGCGGGTACTGCCAAAGGTGTTCATCCAGCGGCATGGGCTGGGGGCGAAGCCGCTCGACTACCGCTCCGCAGTGGCGACGGCGATGGTGGTGTTCGCCCTGTACTTCACCTGTTGCTACCTGCTCCCGACGCTCAACTGCGAAGAACGCGAGCGGGGTGTGCTACTCGCCCAGGCCTTGTCGCCGGCGTCGCCGGTGGAGATCGTGGCGGCGAAGTTCCTGTTCTACCCGCTGGCCGGCATCGCCCTGGCGGCGGCCCTTGCTGGCATCTACAACGTGGCCGTGCTTGGTAGCCTGTTCTTCTGGCTCAGCCTGCTGGCGATGGCGTGCGGGTTCCTGGGCATCGGCATGACGGTGAGCACCCTGGCGAAGACGCAGCGCGGGGCGTTCATGGGGTCGATGGCGTACCTGTTGTGCGTGTCCCTCCTGCTGTTCGTGTGCGGACAGGCACACGTGCCCCTGTTGCCGCACCTGGCGATCGAGAGCCACGGGCCGAAAATCCTGCACGCGGCCATGACCGGCGAGGTGGACGCTGGCAGTTGGGTTCACCTGCTGGCGGCGGGCGGGCTGGCGAGTGGGTGGATGGCCCTGGCCGGGTGGCTGTTCCGCAAACGCGGGTGGCAGTGAGCCGCGGCGGCTACTTCCCGGTGAACCGCCGCCACAGGCGGGCGAGCAGGCCGGGGTTGGCCGGCGGGGGCGGGGCGAAGCCGGGGGCACCGGGGTTGAAGTCCTCGACCGGGATAATGTCGCCCATCGTCATTTCAGAATCGAGTTCGGCTGGCCCGCGGATCAAATCCATGTCGCCGGGTTTGCGGATCACCCCCAGGTCGATGGCCACGCAGTGCCCCTGGCTCTCGGCCTCGTTCCGCGCTTCTTCCACCGTCTCGCAGAAGTGAACCTCCTTCCGACACGCCGTACACCACCGCACCGTGTCCTCGGAGGTCGTTGCCAGTTCGCTCCACTTCTTCGGACACTGGAACCGCCACCGCACGTTGCAATTCTCGATGGCGACCTTTGCCACGGCCGTCTTCCAATCGATTGGCAACCCACCGGCCACTGCTCGCAACTTCAGGATGTGTCCGTCTCGCTCGGGGTGGTCGTCGGGTAGGCCCGACACGTGGACCTCCAGCCGCAGGTACTCGGCCTTCGCTCCGTACTCGTCGGTGCCCTGTTCCTCCAGCCAGTCGGCGTAGACCAGCCGGCGGAGGTCGTCCCTCGGCTCGGCGCGGATGCCCGCCAGGAACGCGGATTCGTCGGAGTTCATGGGCGACCCTCCCGCTCGCCTTCGGCTCGCGGCTGACCACTACAACACTTCCATCCTAACTTCGCCACCCCGTCCGGCGTCCACAAATGTCCCCCCACCCCGACTCCGTCCTCGCCGCGTTGCGGAAGTTCGACACCCCCACCATCCTGAACGTGATCGAGCTGTTCGACGCCATCCCCCGCACGTCCGGGTACATGGACCGCCGCATCACCGCCTGCTTCCCCCACCTGCCGCCGATGGTGGGCTACGCGGTGACGGCCACCTTCCGGGCGGCGTCCAAACCGAAGTCGGGCGACGTGTACGCCGGGCTGGATCAGCAGGTGAAGCAACTGGCGAATACACCCGGCCCGAAGGTGGTCGTCTTCCAGGACCTCGACGACCCGAGCGTGGCGGCCACGTTCGGCGAGGTGATGTGCACCAGTTACAAGGCGTTCGGATGCGTCGGCCTCATCACGTCGGGCACCGGCCGTGATCTGGATCAGGTGCAGGCGCTCGACTTCCCGTGCTTCACCGGCGGCACGGTGGCGTCGCACGGGTACTGCCAGATCGTGGAACTCGACGTGCCGGTGCGGGTGGGGGGCGTGTGGGTGAATCCGGGGGATTTGCTGCACGGCGACCGCAACGGGGTGGCGGTCATCCCGCACCCCCTCGCCGCCGCCACGGCCGAGGGCTGTCCGGGCCTCGCCGACGCCGAGAACGTGGTGCTGAACTACCTGAAGGCCGGCAACCCGACCGGCGAGGGGTTTGTGGAAGCCCGCATGGAGTGCAGCCGCCGGGTGAAGGCGCTGAGCGACAGGCTGAAGGCGATGGTCGGCGGGTGAAGCGAACCGCGGCCCCGGCGGGCCGAGTTCGCCAAGATCGCCCGCTCGTCTGCACTTGGCCGACGGCGGTTTTCCGCTACTATGATCGGTTCCCACCCCAGAAACCGTGTCGGGGTGTTCCGTGTCCGTCGCCGGGCGAGTGGGCGTACGCCCCGTTCGACCCGCATAAAGGGGGTTGTGTGTGGCTCTCGTAGACGTCAAGGAAATGCTGGAAGCCGGCGTGCATTACGGCCACCGGGCCAGCCGCTGGAACCCGAAGATGCGGCCGTACATCTACGGCAAGCGGAACCTCATCCACATCATCGACCTCCGGGAAACCGTCCGAGGTCTGCTGCGGAGCTACCGCTACCTGAGCCAACTGACCGGCAAGGGCAGCCTCATCCTGTTCGTCGGCACCAAGCGGCAGGGGAAAGACATCCTCGAGAAGGAAGCCGCCAAGTGCGGCATGCCGTACGTGAGCGAGCGGTGGCTGGGGGGCACCCTCACTAACTTCAAGACCATCCGCAACCGGCTGAACCGCCTGCGGGAACTCGAAAACATGTGGCTGCCGGCCGGCGAGAACCCGGCCCGCCACGACATGACCGCCTACATCGCCGGCATGATCACCGACGCCGGCAAGCTCGACCTGGCGCG
>JALOQR010000174.1 GCA_025459365.1 Fimbriiglobus sp. | reverse complement strand
CTCGCGAGGCCACCCGATGCCCCCCACCCGCCGCCAGTTCCTCGCCGCCGCGTCCGCGGTGGCGCTGACCTCTCCGCTTGCTCTTTCCGCCCCCTCGCGGTCGCGGCTCAAAGCGTCCGCCGACTCGGTCATCTTCCTGATGATGACGGGCGGGCCGAGCCAACTCGACACCTTCGACCCGAAGCCCGACGCCCCGTCCGACGTGCGAAGTCCGTTCGCCGCCATCCCGACCAAGGTGCCGGGCATCCGGGTGACGGAACTGTTCCCGAAGATGGCAAGCATTGCGGACAAGTTCGCCCTGGTGCGGAGCATCCACCACACCGACGCCCCGATGCACGAGGTCGGCTTCCAGTGGGTGAACACTGGCCGCCTCTTTCGCGACGGCCTGGAGTGGCCGAGCGTGGGGTGTGCGTTCTCCTCGCTGATTGGTCACTGCATGGGTGACTCACCGAACGTTTCGACGGTACTAAACGGCCGGGTGCGAACCGGGTTGGATGTGAGCCACGGCCAGGGGTGCGGTTGGTTGAACGCCGACGATCATCGGCCGTTCACCTTCAGTACGATGACGTTCGCCCACAGTACTGGCATGGCCGAAGGGTTGGTGGGCAGCCATCGCAAGGAAGGCTGGCACTCGGTCATCACCGTCAACCAGTTCTCCACCGTGTTCGATGCGCCGTCGTGGGACTGCCACGCGGACTACAGCGGGCCGCTGTCGTGCAGCCTGTCCGACATCCGCGACACCGTCGCCCCGAGCTTCGACGCCGCGTTCACCAAACTCGTCACCGATCTCGATGAACGCGGGTTGCTGGATCGCACGCTGGTGGTGGCGACGGGCGAGTTCGGCCGCACGCCCAAGTTCAACTGCAACGGTGGGCGGGACCACTGGCCGGGCGTGTGGACGACGGTGTTCGCCGGCGGCGGGGTGAAGGGCGGCCGGGTGGTCGGCGCATCGGATGCTATTGCGAGCGAGCCGAAGGAACGCCCGGTGCATGCGGCCGACATTCCCGCCACCATCTTCCACGCCCTCGGCATCGGCCCCGACGCCGCCATCCCCGGCCCAGACGGACAACCTGTGCCAGCGTACACCGGCCGACCTGTGGTCGAATTGTTTTGAACCGGAGTTTCACCGCAGAGGGCGCGGAGATCGCGGAGAAAAGACCATGAACAGAATGCTTCCTCTCGTCCTTCTTCTCTCTGCGCTCTCCGCGCCCTCTGCGGTGAAATCTTCTGAACCATTACCCTACACCAAACCACTGAACGACGACGGCGACCTGGCCGCGGCGATGGTAGCCGGCATTCACAAGTACCTCGACCGCGAGTTGAAGGCGGCACCGGCGAAGCGGGATGAACTGTGGAAGCCGGACCTGGCGAGCAAGGAGGCGCTGGCGAAGAGCCTGCCGGCGAAGCGGGAACGCCTGCGGAAACTGCTCGGCGTGGTGGACGAGCGAGTGAAGCCGAACCTGGAGTACGTCAGCGGGCCGGGCAAGCCGAGCCTGCTCGCCGAGATCGATGGGTGCCAGGTCCACGCGGTGCGGTGGGCAGTGCTGCCGGGCGTGGATGCCGAAGGGCTGCTCATCGAGCCGAAGGGCACGCCGAAGGCGAACGTGGTGGCCATCTCGCACGCGGACCAGTTGCCGGAGGAGTTGGCGGGGCTGACGAAGGGCGACTCGTTCGCATTGAACCTCGCCCGCCACGGCTGCCGGGTGCTGGTGCCGACGCTCATCAACCGCCAGGATGAACTGTCTGGCAACGCCAAGCTGAAGCGGCAGACCAACATCCCCCACCGCGAGTTCGTCTACCGCATGGCCTACGAGATGGGCCGCACGCTCAGCGGCTACGAAGTGCAGAAGGTGCTGGCGGCCGTCGATTGGTTTACGAGCCGCGACCGCAAGGGAGCGGAACTCAAGACCGGCGTCATCGGTTACGGGGACGGCGGGATGATCGCCCTGTACGCCGGGTCACTCGACGAGCGAATTCATGTCGTCGATGCAGTGGGCTGCTTTGCGGAACGAGAACGTTTGCATTCCGAGCCTATCGACCGGAACGTTTGGGGCTTGTTGAAGGAATTCGGTGACGCCGAACTCGGTGCGATGGTCCGGCCCGGTGGGTTCTTCCCGGAGATCAATACCTTCGCGCCAGAATGGGCTGGCCCGGCGGGAAGTGGAGCCGCCGCGCTGGGGAAACTCGACAAGTTGACCGGCAACGCCACCCTCGTCGAGCGACGGCGGAATGAGGACATCAAGGGTCGAAAGCCGACCAACAATACGGATGACGTGGTACTGACGGGGCCGGGATTGATGATGGATCAGGTCCAGTTGTTTACGATCCTGCCGAAACTCGGACTTGAACACGCCACGTTCGACAAGGTGGCTATCCCAAAGGCTACTCTTCCCGACCCCGCGGCCCGGCACAAGCGGCAGTTCGATCAGCTTGTTTCTTTCACCCAGAAGCTGTGGCGGGATTCGGAGGGCGTCCGCAAGGAGTTTTGGAAGAAGGTCGACGCCAGTTCACCCGAGAAGTGGGAGCAGAGTTGCGACTGGCACCGCGAGTACTTCCACTCCGAGGTGATCGGCAAGTTGCCCGAGCCGACTGTACCGCTGAACCCGCGGTCGCGCCAGGTGTACGACGAGAAGACGTGGACCGGCTACGAGGTGAAGCTCGACGTGTACGACGATGTGTTCGCCTACGGCATCGTGCTACTGCCTAAAGACCTGAAGCCGACCGACAAGCGGCCCGTCGTCGTCTGCCAGCACGGGTTGGAGGGCACCCCGCGGAAGTGCATCGACGCCGAGAAGGGGCCGACGTACTTCGAGTTCGCCCGCAAGCTGGTGGAGAAAGGGTACGTCGTCTACTGCCCGCAGAACCCGTACTACGGCGGCAACACCTTCCGGCAGATTCAGCGGAAGGCCAACCCGCTCAAGCTCAGCCTGTTCAGCTTCATCATCCGCCAGCACCAGCGGACGCTCGACTGGATCGAGACGCTACCCGGCATCGATCCGAAGCGAATCGCGTTCTACGGGCTGAGTTACGGCGGCAAGACGGCAATGCGGGTGCCGGCGGTGGAGAAGCGGTACTGCCTGAGCATCTGCAGCGGTGACTTCAACGAGTGGGTCGGCAAGAACGTGAGCGTGGACCTCGACCGCAGCTACATGTGGACGGGCGAGTACGAGATGTACGAGTTCGACCTGGGGCACACGTTCAACTACGCGGAGATGGCGTACCTCATCGCCCCGCGGCCGTTCATGGTGGAACGCGGGCACGAAGACCCAGTCGGCACCGACGAGATGGTGAGCAGCGAGTACGCGAAGGTGCGATACCTGTACGCCAACCGGCTGAAACTGTCCGACCGCACCGCCATCGACTACCAGCCCGGCGGGCACCAGATCTTCTTGAAGGGAACGATGGAGTTCCTGGAGAAGCACCTGAAGTAGACCGGCCGGCGAATGGCATCGTCGGGCGGGGGGGGCACCCGGCGACTGGCGTCGCCGGCTCCAGAACTGCCGCACCTACCGTGGGACGACCGGCGTGACGGCCGGGGTGGAGTATTGGGGGGCCGGTTTGCCTGGGGTGGTAGCCGGCGTGCCCGCTCCCGCCGGGGTCGGGTTCTTCTGGTAGTACACAACGGCGATCAGCACGACCGCCGCCACCCCCGCCAGCAATCCGAGCATGGAGTCTTTGGGCATGGCCCGCCCTCTGTCGCTGTTACTCTTCCACTCTGGCGCACCCGGGAGAAGTCGCAACCACGACTTGAGAGTAACCTCACGGAATATGTCCTCATCGTTCCCATCGTTCGGTACAAACGTACCAATCCCGGCGTTCCGCCGAATCGCCCGCCCTTGCCCGCCTCCCCCGAGCTTCCCATGCTCCTCGCTCTTGCAGTGGTGCTGATCGTTGCCGCTGCTGTGCTCACCGCTCGTGGGTGGGATGTGCGGCTGGTGCTCCTCGCTGCCGCCGTCGTTCTTGGCATGGCCGGCGGCTACCTGCCAGACGTGTCCCGTAAGTTCTTCGACACATTCAGCGGCGAGACCTACATCATCCCGATTTGCTCGGCAATGGGGTTTGCTTACGTGCTCAAACTGACCGAGTGCGACCAACATCTGGTGCGGGTGCTGGTGGCCCCGGTGCGGAGAGTGCGACCGCTCATCATCCCTGGCGTGGTGCTGGCCGGTTTCGTGGTGAACATCCCGGTGTTGTCGCAGACGAGCGTGGCCGTTTGCCTGGGGGCGGTGGTGGTGCCGGTGATGCGGGCGGCAGGTTTCCCGCCAATGGTGATTGGCGCGGCCCTTCTGCTCGGAGCGAGCGTCGGCGGGGAGTTATTCAACCCCGGCGCCCCGGAACTGAACACAGTGAAAGATGCCACCGGCACCGACGTACTGACATTGGCCCGCGTGCATTTGCCGTGGGTGGTGGTGCCGCAACTGGTGGTCAGCACGCTAGTGTTCTGGGGGCTGTGCCGGTGGTGGTGGAAGGACAGGGAGACGGCATCGCTGGGGGCTAGTGGCCAGCCAGAACTCACCCCCTCGCAAGCCCGGGGCGACGATGGGGCGACCCGCGTCAACTGGCTCAAGGCTGCCGTGCCCCTGTTGCCGCTCGTGCTGCTGGTGCTGTCCGGCCCGCCGCTCAAGATGTTGGCCATCCCGCCGCACTGGCTGGTCGAGGTGAAGGTGCCCGACGGGGCCACGGAGAACCAGCGGGCGAAGGCGGTGGCAGCGGCCGAGAAGGCGGCTGGCGGGCGGATGGTGGGGCTGGCGATGGTGCTCGGGGCAGCAGTAGCGGCGGCGGTTTCGCCCAGGAAAGCCGGCGACTCCGCGAAAGCGTTCTTCGAGGGGGCTGGCTATGGGTTCGCCAATGTCGTCAGCCTGATTGTGATCGCGGTAAGCTTCGGGAAGGCAGTCGAACTGGCCGGCTTTGGCGATCTGGTGAAACAGGTGGTGGCCACTGCCCCATGGTTACGGGTACCCTTGGCGGTGGTGTTGCCGGGGGCGTTCGCGGCGGCGTGTGGGTCGGGCATGGCCAGCACCGCGAGCCTTTACGGTTTTTTCCACCAACCGGACGCCCCGCCAGGGGTGAACGAAGATGTAGGGGCCCTGGTGAGCATCGGGTCGGCCGCCGGGCGCACGATGTCGCCGGTGGCGGCGGTGGCGGTCATGTGCGGGCGACTGACCGACACAACGCCGTGGGCGCTGGCGGGACGGGTGGCGGTGCCGCTGCTGGCCGGGTTGGCGGTGGTGATTGCCCTGCGAATGTGTGGAGTGCTGTGAATGGTAAAGGCACGGCGGATGGCAACGTGGGCGGAGGCCACAACGGCCCGCTCTACCGCTTCACCCCGAGTTGCACCAACTGCCCGGTGAAGTTGGCCGTCGTGTCGGTCCATGCCCCGATCTTCCCCCCACCGCCGTTCACGCCGTTTGCTAATCCCCGCGTCAGTACGTACCAGCAGAAGTAGCAGTGGTTGCTCGTCACGCCGGGTAGAGCGGCGGGGTCTCGGGCCAGGATCTCGTCGCGGATGGCCGTCAATCCCTCACGGAACACCTTCCCCACATATGGGTGCTCCCGCCCCGCCCGGATGATCTCCTCTGCGCTCTGTGTGTGGATGTTACCGATGGTCAGTTGGTCGAGGTCGCTCGCGAACCCGCAGCACGGCTTCACCTCGCCTCGCGGATTCACAATCAGCGCTTGCCCCGGCCCCTCGCAGTAGTCCTCGGTGAACCATGTCCCATCCCACCGCTCGGTAGGGAGTTTTTCCGCCCGCTCCACCGGCGCCAGGTGGTTCCAGTTCAGCGTCATGGTGAAGTCGTTGGACACCAGCAAATAGCGGTGCAGCAGATCTGACCACTCGATGACGCCATCCACTGCCGCCGCGAGCCGACGAATCGGTTCCAGCCCCTTGTCGGGAGCACTGCTGGCATAGCTCAGTGACAACGCGGTGTCGTCGGCGAACACCTGGCGCACGGCCTTTGCGAATTCGACGAGTCGGGTCGTCTCCATGCCGTGAAACTTGTCGACGCTCAGCCCGATCTTCCCGGTGAAGCCGGCGTCGCGGACGTCCGCCAACACGACTGCGGCGTGCGCCGCATCCTTGTGCCACAGGCCGTTGGTCATCAGTTTGTCGAACCGGAAGCCGAGTTCGGCGGCGCGTTTCGTGACCGCCACCAGGAAGTCGGGGTAAAGGAATGGTTCACCACCGGTGAATCCGAGTGTGCGGAGGCCGGCGGCGTGGCACTCTTCGAGGAAGCGCACAGCGACGGGGATAGGCAGGTAGTCGGTCCACTCGATCGGCACGCAGCAGTGTGGGCAACTCAGGTTGCACTGGTACGTGCCGGCGAATGAGACGTAATCTGGGCGGAAGGTGCGGCGGCGGTCGGTGGTGCGGGAGTTGCCCCGCGAGGTGGCATTGTCCAAGTGGCGGTTCCAAAGGGTGGGGCAGCACAGGCATTGTACCGCCCCGCTGCGGCTCACCGCTTCACTCCGCTCAAGCTCTCCAGTGCGAGCAGCAGCGCTTGCGTCCCCTTGCGCCCGAACCCCTGGGCACGCACTGCTTCGTAGAGTTGCTTGGCCAGCCCCACCCCCGGCAGGCTCAGGTTCATCTTCTCGGCTTCGGCCAGGGCGATCCCGAGGTCTTTGATGAAGTGCTCGACGTAGAATCCCGGCTCGAAGTCTCGCCGCAGCATCCGCGGGCCGAGAACCTCCAGCGCCTTACTGCCGGCCGCCCCGACACTGACACTCTTGAACACCTTTTCCATGTCGAGGCCCGACTTGTACCCGTACATCAGCCCCTCGCATACGGCGATCATCGTGCTCGAAATCAGGATCTGGTTCACCATCTTGGCGTGCTGCCCGGTGCCCGGCCCACCCTGGTGAACGATCGTCTTACCCATCGCCTCGAAAATCGGCGTGACGGCATCGGCTGCCGCCTTGTCGCCACCGATCATGATGCTCAGGGTGGCGTTTTTCGCCCCCACGTCGCCGCCTGTCACCGGCGCGTCGAGTGAGTGCACCCCTTTCGCCTGGGCCGCGGCATAGATCTCGCCGGCCAAGCCCGGTTCGCTGGTGGTCATGTCGACCAGGATCGTCCC
The DNA here is from genome assembly GCA_025459365.1 of Fimbriiglobus sp. GTDB lineage: Bacteria > Planctomycetota > Planctomycetia > Gemmatales > Gemmataceae > JALHQU01. The sequence continues at coordinate 2,486 of JALOQR010000174.1, read as the reverse complement.
CGGCTTGCTCCCGGCGAGCGCACCCTCGGCCCCCAGGAACACCTCGCGCACGTCTCGTGGGAAACCGACGATGGCAAACACCACATCGGATTGTTCGGCCACCGCCTTCGGGGTGTCGGCCAGCTTTGCCCCTTTCTCCACAAGTGGCTGAGCCTTGTCGCGGCTGCGGTTGTACACCGTGGCGGCGTACCCCTTGTTCATGGCGTGTTCGCACATCCAACGGCCCATGACTCCGGTGCCGATCCAGCCGATGCGGGTGGTTCCGGGGGTGACGGTGGAGATTTCCATTGCGAAGGTCTCGCGGTGGGAATACGGTGGGCCGATTCAGAACTCGTGTAGAACCAGTGAAGCACAACCGGCCGGGTCGGTCGGCCACCTTCCCCATGCTACGCCCGCCCCGATGAACAGCCAGCAGGACCCACCCACCCCCCATCTCGCCGCTCCGGTGGTGCTCGTCCACGGTCTCAGTGGGTTCGACCGGGTGTTGGGGGTGAAGCGCCCAGGCAAGGAGTTCTTCCCCGGCGTGCGAACACACCTCGAAGCAGCCGGGAACCGCGTGCTTCTGCCGCGGGTGAGTGCTACTGCCGCCGTTGCCACCCGTGCCGCTGAACTGGCCGCGTTTATCCGCCGAGAGGTGGGCGCGACCAAGGTTCACCTCATCGGGCACAGCATGGGCGGGCTGGATGCTCGCTACGCTGTCAGCCGGCTCGGGTTGGATTCGCAGGTATTGTCGGTCACGACTATCGGCTGCCCGCACCGCGGGACGGCGTTCGCCGACTGGGGTGTGCGGCGGTTCGGTCGGCTCACCCGCCCCCTGTTCCGCGCCGCGGGTATTCCGGACGCTGCTTTCTACGACCTGACCACCGAGAGTTGCGAGCGGTTCAATGCGGAGACACCAGACGCGTTGGGGGTGCGATATTTCAGCGTCGCAGGGGTGGTCGAGCGGCCCTGGCTGACGCGAGGGTGGGAGTTGCCAAGCCGGATCGTGCGGAATGCCGAGGGGCCGAACGACGGCGTGGTGAGCGTAGCCAGCGCCACGTGGGGCGAGTGTACCGCCATCTGGCGCGGCGATCACCTGAACCTGGTGAACTGGCCGAACCGGCGGATGCGGAAGGCCGGCGAGTGGCCCGACCGCACGGGCGACTATGCGGCACTACTCGGGCAACTCCAGCGTGCGGGGTTCTGACTCACCGGTTCATCAGCCCAGTACTTCCTTCACCACATTGCCGTGAACGTCGGTCAGGCGGAAGTCGCGGCCAGCGTACTTGTAGGTCAGTTTCTCGTGGTCGAGGCCGAGTTGGTGCAGGATGGTGGCGTGCAAGTCGTGCATGTGGACCTTATTCTCCACCGCCGTGGCGCCGAACTCGTCCGTCGCCCCGAACGCGAACCCTGGCTTGAACCCGCCGCCGGCCACCCACACGGTGAACCCGCCGGGGTTGTGGTCACGGCCGGTGCCGTTCTTCTCGGCGTACGGCGTGCGGCCGAACTCCCCGCCCCACCACACGATGGTGTCTTCGAGCAGACCCCGCGTCTTCAGGTCTTCGAGTAGGCCGGCAATTGGCTTGTCCACCGCCTTTGCGTGGGTGCCGTGCTTGGGTAGGTCGGAGTGCTGGTCCCACGCCGGATTAGCGCTGTTGTCGCCGTAGGTCACCTGCACGAACCGCACTCCGGCCTCGCATAGCCGGCGGGCCATCAGGCATTGCTGACCGAAGGTGTCGGTCGCTTTCTCGCCGATGCCGTACAGGGTCTTCGTTTCCTTCGTCTCTTTGCTCAGGTCGAGGGCGTCCGGGGCATAGTTCTGCATCCGCCAGGCCAGTTCGTAGCTGTTCGCCACGGCTTCCAACTCGGTGTCGCCGGGGCGCTGCTTGAGTTGTTCGGCGTGCAGTTCGCGGAGCAGGCCGAAGCGGTCTTCTTTGGCTTTCTCGCTCAGCCCGCTCATCAGGTTCCGGATTGTGGCTTCACTCACTGGTCCGCCCGCCTTGCCGACCGGTGTGCCCTGGTACACGGCCGGCAGGAAGGCGTTGCCGTAGTTTCTCGCCCCGCCGTTGCCGCTGCTCGGGGCGATGCTCACGAACCCCGGCAGGTTGGCGTTGGCTGCACCGAGGCCGTACAGCACCCAACTGCCGAAACTTGGCCGCACGAAGGTGGTGCTGCCGCAGTGCAGGAACAGCGTGGCCGGGCCGTGGGCGACACCCTCCGTATGCAGGCTGTGGATGAAGGTCATGTCGTCGACCTTCTTGCACATCTCGGGGAACAGGTCGGACCCCCACCGCCCGCTCTGGCCGTGCTTGGCGAATTTCCACAACGGTTTCATCACCCGCTGCGACGTTCCCTTCATGCCAGTGTTCGCAAGCACGCGGGCGTCGTTGAAGGCGAGCATCTTTCCATCGTCTTTGTCGAGCCGTGGCTTGTGGTCGAACGAATCGACGTGGCTCACGCCCCCCTGCATGAACAGGAAGATGACTCGCTTGGCCTTCGGCTTGTGG
>JALOQR010000463.1 GCA_025459365.1 Fimbriiglobus sp. | reverse complement strand
CGCCCCCGCTCCTCCTGCTCCCGCGACAGACGCAGCGATTCTTCGGCCGACCGAAAGATCGCTTGGGCCTCCGCGATGGTGCGGTCGGCGCTCCGGAGGATGTCTTCGGTGGCCTTGGTAGGCGGTCCAAGTGTACCGAGGGCAGCGATAAGGAGGGTGTTTACGAGCATGGTACTCCTGTCGGTTGGCGGAGGGATGTCACTTGCCCGGAACCGGGGCTTTCAAACCACCCGACGGGTCGGTCGGCAGGGCGGGGTCGAACAAGGGCTTGTCGATGTTCTTGAAGGACGCCGGGAAGCTGATCGCCTTGATCGGGTTGGTTGTGACGTCGAGAGGCGTCCCCGAGGCGACGTTGTTGATCACAGCCTGGCGGATCGCATCGAGACGGGCGTTGACGGCGGTTGCCCAATCGTCGTAGTACGTCGACCAAATGGCGAGGTAGTCGAGCCTCTGCTGGATGAGCTTCACCTTCGCGGCGGCGGTCACCACCGCGGTCTCCAACCCCGCCACCTTGCCGTTGGCCTCGTCGCGTAACTTGACCAGCGCATCCCGGTTCTTCGGGTTGCCGTATATTTCTGCCAATTTCTGGTACGCGGCTACCGCTTCCAGGCCGTCGATAGTCAGTAGGGGCGGGTTCATCGCCTTAAATGCTTTGTACCCGGCATCCCAGTCATCCAGCGCCTTCTGCACGGCCGTTGCCGCCGCTTTCGCCGCCTTCAGGTCGTTCAGAAGCGACGCGCCCACGCTGACCGCGCCGGTGAGGGCCGCGTCGTAGGTCGACTTGGCCGCGGAGATGAGCTTCTTCTGCTCCTTGATTCCTTCGAGCAACTTGGTCAGTTTTTCGATTTCGGCCAGTTCTTCGGGCGTGTAATCCCGCTGCGCGCCTGGGGGCGGGAGGAGGCTCGGGTTCGGTTTGTCCGCGTTGTCGAGTTGCTCGTCCGGCGTGGACCCGAGGTTGACGGCGTCGACCTGCCCGACACCGTCCGCGTAACTCTGGTCGTAGGCCTGCTGGTATTCCACCGACGCCGTGGCGTACTCCGGCGGTTTCTCGACCGCGACCACGCTGGGAACGTCGCGGCGGTCGAGGGATTCGAGGTTCAGTCGGGCGAGATTGAACGTCATTGCAAAATCTCTTGCTGACAGTTGTGCGACGGTGAGCTTTTGGCCGCCGAGTGGGGAGTATAGCTGCCCCCCCCCCCACCTCCTGCAATGGCAACTAAGCGAAAAAAGGCGGAAAATGTCGGACAGTTTTAGCCGCCCCGCTTCGCGGCCAGTTCCTCCCAGCGGGCGAAAAGTGTCTCCACCTTCGCCCGCGCTTCATCGAGCGCCTGGCAGGCGGCGGTGAGCTTTGCGTGGCCCGCCGTCGACGCCGCCTCCACGTCGGCCTGCCGGGCCTCCACCGCCTGCTCGGCCGCCAGAATCGCCGCCTCGATCCCGTCCCACTCCTGCTGCTCCTTAAAGCTCAGCTTCTTCGGCTTCGGCGCCGGGCCGGACGCCTTTTCGGCCTTCTTCGCCGACTTCTCCTCCCCCGGCTGGTTCGCCCGCTCGTAGGCCGTCAGCCACTGGCTCACGCTGCCGTACGGCGCCGCCCCGCCCTTGCCGTCGAGGCCGATCACCTCCGTACACAGCCGGTCCATCAGGTCGCGGTCGTGAGTGACGAGCACCACCGCGCCGGGGAAGTCGGCGAGGCTGTCTTCGAGCACCTCCAGGCTGGCGATGTCGAGGTCGTTGGTCGGTTCGTCGAGGAACAGTACGTCCGCCGGTTGGAGCATGAGTTGGGCGATTCGCACGCGGGCCTGCTCGCCCCCGGAGAGGGCCGACATCTCCAGGTTCAGCATCTCGGCCTTGAACAGGAACCGCTGCGCCCAAGCCGCCACGTGCATCGGCTGGCCGTTGAACACCACCGTGTCGCCGTTCGGGCTGAGCGCCCGGCGGAGGGGGAGGGATAAATCGAGGGCCGCCCGCCCCTGCTCGAACACGACGGTTCGCAAGCCTTCGGCCCGCACCACCGTACCGGCGTCCGGGGCGAGTTGGCCGGCCAGCACCCGCAGCAATGTGCTCTTGCCGCCGCCGTTCGGCCCGAGCAGGCCGAGCTTGGTACCGGGGCTGAGTGGGATGTCGAGGTGACTAAACAGGTTGCGCCCGCCGAGCGACTTGGCGAGGCCGGTGGCGGTGAGCAGTTTCTTCGACTGCCGACCGGTGGCAGCGAAGTCGATGCCGGCGGCGTTGGCCGCTTGCGTGCGGTAGTTCAGTTCGGCCAGTTCCGCCCGCCGGTCGGCCGCCTCGCCGATCCGCGACCGGGATTTCCGCCGCTGGGCCGACTCCTTCCGACCGAGCCATTCCGTTTCGCGCCGCACCTGGTTGGCCACCGGAACTCGTCGCGGCGGTCGGCGAAGCCGTCGTACCCGCCGCTGGCGCGGAACGCCCCGTCTGGATAGATGCGGCTGATTTCGAGGATCTCGTCGGCGATCGCCCGCAGGAACGCCCGGTCGTGGGTCGACACGAGGTAGGCGAACGGCGACCCGCGGAGGAGCTTTTCCAGCCACACCACACCGGGGAGGTCGAGGTGGTTGGTCGGTTCGTCCATGAGGAGCAGGTCGGGTTTCTTCACCAACTCGCGCGCCAGTGCCAACCGTTTCTTCCACCCGCCCGACAGGCTCGCGGCCGGTTGGTCGTGGTCGGCGAACCCCACCTGGGTGAGGGTGATGGCGGTGAGGGTTTCGCGTTCGTA
>JALOQR010000173.1 GCA_025459365.1 Fimbriiglobus sp. | reverse complement strand
CTCCACCGCCCCGAGTGTGGTGCCGATCAGCCGCAGGGCCGTCGGCCGGGTCGCCAGTTTGGTCCCCTCCTCCGCCGCGTCCCACCGCTCCGCCGGCACGGCTTCGGTCGGGCAGACGATCAGCGTCGTCCGCCCGGCGATCACCCGCCACGCCACCGCCCCCACATCGGGCAGCGTCAGCCGCCAGCTCTCCCGCAGCGTCGCCTTGTTCAGCCCGAACAGTTTCCCGTCCGCCGGCACGAACAGTCGATCATCGTCGGCGTCGGCGAAGGGTAAGGCGACACCAGGCGGCAGCAGCTTCGGCGTCGGGTTCCGCCCGCCGCCGAGGAGGTGCAGTTCGTCGCCGATGTTCCGCGGCACCACCGCGAGCAGGGTCTGGTCAAACGCCCGAGCTGCCGTCGGCGCTCCGGTGCGGCTCGCTTCTCGCCCGGCATCGAATACTTCCACGGCCACCGGATCTGTCCACTCGGCCAGCCCCTGCGGAGTCGGAACGAGCGGTCGGCCGTCCTGCACTGCTGGGGGCGATGTCCACTCTTGCACGGTCGTGTCGAACCTCTCTCGCCGCACGCCGGTGGCCATGTCGAGCGCCCAGCACTCCCCCTCCCGCTGCACAAACAGCCGCTCACCGACCGCCGCGAGGTGCGGGCCGAACTTCGGAGCGGCGTCGATGCTGTAGGGGTACAGGGCGTTTTCGTCGGCCGCACTGCGTACCCACGCCACCTTCCCCGTGTTCAGGTCGAGGGCGATGATCCCCCGCTCGCCGAGCTTGGCCACCAGCCGGTTGCCGAGGAATGTGACGGCCGAAAGCTCCCCCTCCGCCGGCCGGAACTCCCAGGCGATGGTGCCGGCCACCAGTTCGGCAGCGACGACGGCGGTGCGGCCCCAGGCGAATAGACGGCCCGGGGTGAACGCGACCCGTTCGAGGGGTGTGCTCACTCCGAGTTTGGTCTGCCAGAGTGTTTTACCGTCGTCGGGCGAGTGGGCGAAGAGCGTCTGGCCGTCGCACAGCAGCACCGGCCGGTCGCGTTCCGGTTGCAGTGGCACGAGGGGGCGGGCGAGCGGGGGGAGTTCTACCGCTTTCTTCTCCACGGTCGGGGCGGGCAGGGTGAAGCCCGGAGCGGCCACAGTCACCCGCGGCTTCGGGTCGAACGGCGGCGGGTCTTTCACTCCAACCACTGGGGGCGGCGGCGGGGGCGGCTCCATCACGTCGCCGTCGAAGCGATACCACCAGAGTTCGGTGGCAGTGGCGACGACCAGGAAACCATCGGCCACGGCGACGTTACCGGGCAATCGGGTGTTGGTCGGGCGGGCGCGGCGGCCGGTCGCCGGGTCGAGCATCATGGTGCCGGCGGGGGTTGGCCAGAACACCAGGTTGTCGGCGGCCACCCCACGGCCGTACCCGTTCAGGATGGGGTCGTCGTGGTTTTGCCAGCCGAGCGGTGGCTTGTCCACACCCGTGGCGGCGTCGTACCCCCGCACCCCGCCCTGGGCCACCACTGCCGCACTGATGCGAGTCGCGTGGGTGGTGACCACCAACCGCCCGCGGGCCACGCCGAGCAGTTGCTCGGGATACACTGGGGCCACGGTGGCCCATAACTTGCGGCCGGTGTCGGCGTCGAGGGCGAACACCCCATCGCCGTCGGCCGGGGCGACGAACACTCTCCCGTCGGCGTACACCGCCGGGCACAGATCGCGGAACGGCACCACCGGCGGGCGATCAGCCGGCGGGTTGCGAAACGCCCACGCCAGCTTGCCAGTGGCCGCGTTCACCGCCACCGTCAGCCCGGCGTGCGAGCAGTACACCACGTTCCCACCGGCCAGGGTGAGCAGTTCGTGCCGGTGCCTGATGGCTGGTCGCGGGTCGGCGTCGAGTACGTCGGTCACCCACAGGGGCGGTAGCACGCGATGGCATGCACGAGCCGGTTATTGTCGGCCCGCACGAAACTGGCGTACACCCGCCCATCGGCGACCACCGGAGCGCCCTCCCAGGCGGCTGGGGTGTCCTTGCCTACGGGGGGGGCGGCAGACCACTTCGCCGACAGCGGGAACTCGCCGCCCTCCTTCGGTTCCAGGCACGCGATGAGGGTGCGTGGGCGGACGGTGTCGCCGTTGGTGGGCAGGGCAGGCTTGCCGAACCGAGCAAACAGTTCGCCGTTGGCGGCGGACAGGGTGAAGTCGGCGTCGTGCGGGCAGGGCAAGGCGAGATCGGTGGCGTCGAAGTCGAGTTCGAGGGCGGCGGCGTGGAAGGCGACACGGGCCGTACCAGCGACAAGGTCGAACTGAATCACCCGCCCGGCATCGGCGAGGTAGGCCATGCGGTTGACGACGACGGGGTGAAACACGAGTGCCTTCGCCGGCGGCACCGAGACCGGTGGACGATCCTTCCCCCCACGGTCGGTCGGGTCGCGGGGGATGGCGACACGGCGGTGCGGTCGTTCGCCGGCAAGGAAACGCGGGAGGGGCGAATCGGGCTTACCATCGCGGGCCGGCCCGCCAGCAAAGCTAGTCCACCCGCCCGACGCCAGCGGCGGCAACGGCGGGGCGGCCACCAGTTTCGCGAGCGTGTCGGCGTACACACCGGTGGTGCCAGCAAGGGGGCCGGTGGCCTTGGGGTGGTCCTTGCGGAGTTGCTCCAGGTCGAGGGTGGCCCCGTCGCGGTCGCCACCCAGGCTCTTCGCCAGAATCAACCTCGCCTTCACTGCGGCCGGGTCGATCTTGGGTTTGGGGTAGGTCAGCGCTCCCTCGTCGGCGTCCGGCAGCAGCGCCCGCCAGTGCCGAACGGCCGCCACGAAGTCGCCCCGCTCGAACGCCAGTTCGCCCAGCAGCAACAGCCCTTCCTCCGCCGGGCGGCTGACAAAGTACCGGTCAGCCAGTTCGCGGAGCGGCCTCGGGTCTCGCCGTTTTTTTCCCTGATCGAGCAGGCGTTTCGCCGGTTCATCGATACGGTCGCGGAACGTCTCAAGTTGTTTGTCGGGAAGTGCGGCAAGGTACTGCTGCACCAGCCGACGGGCCGGCTGATACTGGTTGTCCTTCACCAGTACGAGGTCGTCGCCGGACTGATCGAGGATGTCTTGCAGTTCGTCGGCAACGGGCTTGCCATCGGCGAGCTTTTGCTGCACCTCGGTGAGCCGCTTGCGGGTGCGATTGCTCTCCGTTTCGTTGCGGAGGCGAGCGCTCGGCGGCTGGGCGACGGCCGTGAGGGTGCAACCCAGGAGAGCGATCAGGGGAAAAAGGAGAACACGCATGAGCGTTTATTGTCGGCGCGGTTGCGGAATGCTCAAGGAGGAAACCGACCTTCTTGCCCACTCACCGAAAGAGTAGCGGTGGTGAGTTCCCGGTGGGAGTTTCCGATCTGTCGGAATGTTCGGCATGTATTCAATTCTGCGTCGAAGTCGGGGGCCGATTGGGTCCGGAATGTCGCCATCTGGGTTACGATGGTAATGTCACCGTGCCGCACAGCCTGCCTCGCCGGATCGACCATGCTCATCGTGTCTGTTTGCCCGTACTGCTCCCGCGGACGGGTCCGCACCACCGAAGACGCCATCGGCACGTCCGCCAAATGTCCGGCGTGCGGGGCCGGGTTCACCGTCATCCCGACCGACGAACCAGCGGTGGCGGCGAGCGGATCACTCGGCTCTGTGTCGTCGAAGAAACTGCCCGCCGTGGTAGCCGATGAGCGACCTATCCGCCCCCCGGTTCCCCCGCCCGCACCTACCCCCGAACCGCCGGCTGCCGAAACCCTACCCGAGGTCAGCATCGAACCGGCGGCGAAGCCGGAGGAGGCCGACGACTCCCACGACATCACCGATCCAGCCCGCCTGCCCGGGTTGATCGCCGTGGCCGTCGCCCTGGCCGGTGTGGTGGCATGGCTGATCCCCGACTTCGGCCGGCTGGTGTGGGTGTGCGTGGCAATGGCAGCCGTGGCCGTCGCCGGGTGGGCGCACCTCACCGCCGACCGCCAGCGGTTATTCGCCAGGATCGGCCTGGGGGCGGCGGGCGGGTCGCTGCTGCTCTGCCTTCTGCTCCCCTGGGCACTCGGCGAGGGCTGGTGGCCAGAGCGGGGCTACAACGCCGAGGAGGCGGTGGCCGTCGGGGAGAAAGGCGAACAGACCGACGGGCGGAAGCCGATCGACGCGACCCGGGCGGTGTGGTTCAAGGACGGGGTGCGGGTGGCGGTGGTGAGCGTCGCCCGCGGCCCGGTGGACGTGACGACCCCAGCACCGAAGGGGAAGAAGCCGACGGTGAAGAAGTCGGGTGAGGTGCTTCAGGTGGTGATCGAGGTGTCGAACGAGGGCAGCCCGATGGCAGTGCTATTCGCCGGCTGGACCGACGCTGCCCCGCCGGTATTCCGTACGGCGGACGACACGGAGATGACTCGCCGCAAGTTCGATGGGTCAGTTCCAGGCGAGCCACCAGCCAGGCCGCAATCGCTGGGGGTCGGCGGGGTCGGCCGCCAGACGCTGTACTTCGACACGCCGCCGGCCGGGGTTGGCGGCGGCGGTCTGCTCTCCCTGCCGCCGACTGCGTTCGGTGGGTCGGGCGAGCCGGTGCGGTTCATGGTGCCATATTCCGGGTTCAACCGAACCGAATTCAAACCGGGAGGGGGGCGATGACGACTCGTCGTACCGGGTTCACGCTGATCGAGTTGCTGGTGGTGATTGCCATCATCGCCACACTCATTGGCATGCTCTTGCCAGCCGTGCAAAAGGCCCGCGAGGCGGCCGCCCGCCTCCAGTGCCAGAACAACCTGAAGCAGATCGGCCTCGCCTTCCTGAACTACGAGAGCGGTAGCGGATCCTTGCCACCGCTCCGAGCGAACAGCGTCGGCACCAGTTGGGCCGTCACGATCCTGCCGATGATTGAGCAGAACAACCTGTTCTTGCGGTTCGACGTGAACGACGCTTACGTGATGAACGCGGCGGCGGTGGATTTCCCAGTGAAGTTGTATCAGTGCCCTACCGCTCGCGCGAGCCGGCCGGGCACCCGATCCGAGGACGGCGATTTGTGGGACTCGGCCGAGTGGACACTCGGGGGGGGGAGCGGCGGGAACCGGTTCAACGTGGTCCGTGGCGCGACCGGCGACTACGCCGTCTGCCTGGGGGACAGCGGGCGGTTCGGGCGGTCGGACGACATGGCCTTCGCTGCCTTGTGCGCCCAGCGGTTCGGTAACGACTCCGACGGGAACAAACGGGAGGTATGGGCGCTCATCGGCGGGGACATCGACGGCATGCCCCCGTTCCACAACGTCGGTGGCTACGACCTGTCGCCGTCCCCCTCGCAAACGATGATGGGCGGGCCATCCGGAAACGGGGCAATCGATGGCCGTGGGATTAGCATCCTGGGCATCACCGACGGCACCAGCAACACCGTGCTCGCCGGCGAAAAGCATGTGCAGAACGGCACCGAGGGGCGGGGAGTGTTCTCCGCCCAGGCCCTGAACGGCGGTTCGGCCTCCGCCCAGGTGGGGTACGACAACTCGATTTACAACGGCCAGTACTTCCACGGGTGCGCCCGCCCGATGGGTCCGTACTTCCCCATCGCCCGAAGCCCGAACGAGAGCGGGTGGAAGTTCGGCAGCCGGCACGACGGCGGGCACGTCAACTTCGTGTTCTGCGACGGGCACGTGCGGTCGATCAAGAACACCGCCAGCCCCGCCGTGCAGTGGATGCTGAGCGTGCGAAACGACGGCGGGGTGCTGCCGGCGGACTACTGACCGCCCGGCTCGCCGTTACGCGTCCTTCCCGCGGATCTTCGCCTTCAGCACGTTCCGCAGGCGGCCCTCGATCTTCTCATGGGCCTTATCGATCTCCTTGTCGGTGAGCGTCTTCTCCTTCGGCTGGTAGGTCAGTGCGAAGGCGAGGCTCTTGGTGCCCGCCGGGATGCTTTCCCCGCGGTACACGTCGAACAGGCTCACCTCGGTCAGCAACTCCCCGCCGCCCGCGCGCAACTCGCCGAGGACTTTTTCGGCCGGCATGTCGTCCGGCACGATCACCGCCACATCCCGTTTGGCCGCCGGCAGCGTACTGAATGGTCGGTACGGGTACCGCTCCGGGGTGGCTGCGATCAGCGCCTCGGCGTCGAGTTCGGCCACCTGCACAGCACGGTCGGCCAACCCGAACACGGCAGCGACCTTCGGGTGCAGTTCACCGAGTGTGCCGACCTCGGCGCCGTTGACCTTCAGCACGGCCGCCTTGCCGGGGTGCAGGTGCGGGCCGGCGGTGGTCGGCTCGAAGGTCATGCCGCCCAGGTGCAGCGCCGCGGCCAGCGATTCCACCACGCCTTTCAGGTCGAAGAAGTCGAACGCCTTTGGCTTCACCCCCAGCGGGTCGTCCCACGCCCCGGCCGACCGCCGCCCGCACAGCACCACCGCCACCCGGCGAGGTTCGTCGGGCAACTCGCCACCGGCGAGCAGGTACACGAACCCGAACTCGAACAGGGCGACGCCCTCGGCCGATTGCAGGTTGCGGGCGGCCACTTCCAGCAGCCCCGGCAGCAGCGTCCGCCGCATGACCGCCCGCTCGGGCGACACCGGGTTGACCAGCGTGACGTAATCCGGCCCGCCCATCACCGACAACTCGCCCGCGCCGGGCACGAGTTTGCGTTCCGCCTCCTTGCTGCTCAGGGCGTAGGTGATGCACTCACTCAGCCCGAGGTCGGCGAGCGTGTCCTGAATCTTTTGCTCAATCTGCAGGCTGCGGTTGCCCTTCGGCGTGGGCATTTCGAGCGGTAGCAGGCGATCGGGCAGGCGGTCGTACCCCGAGACGCGGGCCAGTTCTTCGATCAGGTCGGCGGCACCGGCCTGGATATCGAGCCGCGTCGGCGGAGTGACGACGCTCCACCCCCACGGGGTGTTTTCGAGGCGGAATTGCAGGGCGGTGAGTACCCGCTCGACCTCACCGTCGGGCAACCCGAAGCCGAGAACGCGCTCGATCTCGGAGCGGTTCAGGGTGATCGTCTGAGGCGGGATGGGGGCGGGGTATTCATCCACGATGCCGCCAACCACCTCACCACCCGCGTGGCGGTGGAACAACTCTGCCGCCCGCTTCGCCGCCGGGACGGCCGTTTCCGGGTGAACCCCTTTGCTGAACCGCGTGCTCGCCTCGCTGAACAGGTTGAACTGGCGGGCCGTCTTACGCACACTCACCGGGTCGAAGTGGGCCGATTCGAGCAGGATGGTTTTCGTGCTCTCCGTCACTTCGGTTTCCAGCCCGCCCATGACGCCAGCGAGGGCGGACCGTGGGGGCTTTCCCGCCAGCCCGCTTCACCAGTACGTCGTAATCGAAGGCGTGCAGCGGTTGGCCATATTCCAGCATGACGTAGTTGGTCACGTCGACGGCGTTGGTGATCGGCCGCATGCCGGCGTAGTTCAGGCGCGTCCGCATCCACCGCGGAGCGGGGCCTACGGTGACGTTCTTGATGACCGTGGCCGTGTACCGCCGGCACAGGGAGGAGTTCTCGATCTGCACGTTCACCAGGCCGGCGACGCTACCGGCGGTCGGGTACTTTGGCTCCGGTTCACAGACCGCAGAGCCGGTGAGGGCCGACACCTCGCGGGCGATGCCGAGCAGGCTCAGGCAGCGGGCCATGTTCGGCAGCACGTCGAGTTCGACCACGATTTCGCCGAGCAGGGCCGTGGCCGGCGTGCCGGGGGCAGGGTCGGCGTCGTCCAGAATGATGATGCCTTCGTGGTCTTCGGAGATGCCAAGCTCGTAGTTCGACATGCACATGGCGTCGTTCATGATGCCGCGGAGCGCCTTCGGCTCCAGGGTGAACACGCCCTTCTTGCCGTCCTTGTCCTGGTAGTAGTATCGCGTGCCCTTCAGCCCAAGGATGACCTTCATCCCGCTCTGGCCGGGGGCGATGTTAGGCGCGCCCGTCACCACCGTTTTCGGCTCGGCGGCGCCGTAGTCGACCGTCACCAGTTTCAGCTTGTCGGCGTCCGGGTGCTTCTCGATTTTGAGCACCTTCGCCACTACCACTTTGTCCACGTCCCACGGCAGGCCGGCGTCGTCCGGCTTTACCCGCAGGCCATCCGGCACCGGCACGCCGAACAATTTCACGCCCGCCGACTCAAGCCCGGCGAGGGTCAGCCGGTCCACCAACTCGGCCGGGTTGGCCGGCAGGGCGACGTAGTCTTTCAGCCAGTTCAGCGGGACGAGCATGACGCACCTTCGGGAGACGGAACCGACATGCTAGAGGAGGGACGCGACGGCGGCAGGGTTCACCGCACCCGGTACAAGCGGTGTGTCGGCGTCTCGAACTCGACTTCCAACCGTGAACTGCGGATCGGCTTGCCCGCCGGGGCAATCACATGCGTGACCCCCTCGGCGGCGACTTCGTTGATGATCCCGGTCGCATCCCAGTCGGCAGACGCATACCACCGCTGGCAATGGCTCACGCGGCGGTGCCACTCGATCACATCGATGTCGTGGTACGGGATCGCCTTGAAGTCGACGTACAGGCGGGCGTGCGTTTTCAGCCGGAAGCGGGCGAGGTCGGAGAAGGTCGGGTCGGGCGTGCTGAACGTTTTCGAGTAGACGCCGGTGAAGTTCTTCGATGGCGCGGGGAACTTCGCCGGGATGAGGTAGACGTGGTCCGCCGTGCGGGTGCCCCCGACGTGGGCAAGCAATGGGGTTTCGTTCTCCGGCTCACGGTAGCCAAGTTCACCACCATACACCCCTCCGACAGAAGCGAACACCAAAACGGCGAACGCAATGGCCATCATCACACCCGTGACGATGGGGGAACCGCCCATCTCATCGAGTCCCTGCGCCGTGAAACGCCAACTCAGTTTGTCAGCCTGAGTCGTTGCCGTCGCCAACACGATTGTTGTGCTCACCGGCACGAGCACCGCCGTCACCCGCCACGGGAACAGCAGTGACAGTGTCGGGTTCGCGGTCACGATCACCGCAACGGTGCCGACGAGTACCAACCCCGACACCACCGCCAGCGGGACGAACAGCCGTGTTTTGCGAAGCAGCACTAACCCCAGCACCATCCAGGCGACCTGCACCCCGCCCGCCCAGTCGAACCAGCGGGCCGGGCGGCAGTGGTGGGGGATGCGGATCTCGGCGAGGATGCGTTGCGACTCGGTGAAGGTGGCGGCATCGGTCGGGGCGAACACGATCAGGATGTACGCCACCGCCGGCGCTACGAAGAGGACCGCGACCACCGCCGACCACCCCGCCGCTTTCCAGTTCTTCTCACGTAGGAGTTGCACAAGGAACCCGCCGACCAGCATCGCCGCCGGCAGCAGGTAGGTGCTGTGAACCAGCGTCGCCCCGGTTGCCAGCGCCGTGGCACGCACCGGCTTCCCGCCCGCGAACTCCGCTACCGCCCACAGCAGCAACACGCCGACCACCGACGGCTGCAACCCCGGCCCGAGCAGGTACTGGTTCGCCAGACCGCACTGAAAGAACCACGGGTAGTCCGCCCCGAGCAGGCGATCGGACGCCCACCGCAGTGCACCGGCGTGGACCAGCGTGAACAGGAACGCGAACAGACCCCCGCCGCCCGGCGGCAACGGACGCACCGCCTGCACCAGTTTCCAGACTGCGAGGAAGTAGCCGATGAGGGCGAGGAAGAACACGGCCTGGAACGGCCATTCGCCGACGAACCGCACACACAGGGCGACGAACCCGCTGAACACCGGCACCGGGTCGGCGGTGGTGACGAGCCAGTCGGCGGACAGCGGCGTGTCGGTGCCGGCTGCGACTCCCTTCAGGAAGTACTGGTTCTGGTTCGAGTAGTAGAGCGGCGATTGGGTATGGGCGACGGCGAACAGGACGGCGTACACCAGCGGCAGCGGCTTCATCCGGATAATGTACGCCCCAGTGGCATGACCTTCGTCGTGCGACTCCCCCGCATGCCCCCAGCCGCGTAGCCCCGCCGCAGTAGCTGCCGGCCCGGTTTGGATCACCGGGCCGGGCGGGTAGCGTCACTTCCGTTTCACGTCCTTGTCGTTGATGTCCGCCCCGGTCTGGCGGTCGTCGAGCAGGTGCTCGGCGAAGAAGTCCCACATCTTCTGGGTGAAGTACGGGTTGGCTGCTCCGAAGGAGTGGCGGGCACCGGGGATGATGAGTAGGTCGAAGCGTTTGTTCGCCTTGATGAGCGCGTCCACCAGCCGCATCGTATTCGCCGGGTGGACGTTGTTGTCCACCTCGCCATGCACGAGCATCAGGTGGCCCTTCAGGTTGGCGGCCAGTTCGGCGTTCGTCGGCACCTTGATCTCAAACTTGGTGGCCGGCGGCGTCTTCGCCTCGGTCGCTTTCGTGTCGGTCGCCTTCGTGTCCGTCGTCTTGGCGTCGGTCGCCTTCTTCTTGTCGTCGGCGAGTTCCTTCTCCAGAGCCGCCATTTTTTGCCGTACTTCTTCGAGCTTCCGCTTCAAATCCTCGGCCGACTGCTGGCCGGCAGCGTCTGGGTCGGTCGCTTCGAGCAGATCGAGCAGATCCGCCTCGATCTCTTCGGCCGGCGGGCGACGGCGACCAGTGCCACCGGTACCGGTGCCGGTGCCAGAAGTGGTGACATCCTTCTTCTCTTCACCCACAGGCACCTCTTTCAGCCCGTGGTAGCGCTCCGACCAGTTGTCGTTGTAGATGTTGTTGTCGTGGTTGCCGGCGCTCGCCACCGCCGCCTTGAAGAAGTCGTTGTACGGCTTCTGCAGGAGCGCCGCGGCCGACATGAACCCGCCACCGCTGTGCCCATAGATGCCCACCCGCGACACGTCGATGAACGGGTGCCGGGCGGCCAGCGCCTCGATCGCTGCTTTCTTGTCCACCAGCCCGTAGTCGCGGAGGTTGTAGTACCCGAAGCTGTGGTACGCCTTGCTCCGCTCCGGGCTACCACCACGGTGACCGACCTGAATCACGATGAACCCGAGCTGGGCGAGTTGCATGTACGAACTGTAGGCGGTGAAGCGGTGTGTCACCCCTTCCTGCTGCGGGCCGGGGTACACATAAGCAATGATCGGGTACTTCTTCGCCGGGTCGAAGTCGAACGGTTTCCACAGGTTGCCAAACAGGTCGGTGACACCGTCGGCCGCCTTCACCACGAACGTCTCGGTGTGCTTCCAGCCGGTCTTCTCCAGCCGGGTCAGGTCGGTCTCCTCCAGCGTCATCACCAACTGCCCTTTTTCGTCTCGCACGGTGGCGAACGGGGCGTGATCGGTGCGAGTGCTATTCACCACCAGGAACTTTTTGCTCGGCGACAGGTACTGGTAGCCCTGCGGACGTTGGCCCTGGCCCTGGCCAAACCCTCCGCCGAAGCCTGGCGCGGTTGACGAAATCTGGTTGAACCCGCCGGGCATCGGTTTGCCGTCGGGCGTCACGCTCGGGTCGAGGAGCGTCAGGCCGGTGCCGTCGAACTTCACCCGGTACAGGTGCTGGAAGTAGACGTTCTCCCCCTTCTCGCGGGCGTTGCCGATCAGGTAGAGCGTCTGGTTCTTGGCATCCACGTCCACGATGCGGCTGGCCCGCCAGTCGCCGGAAGTGATGGCGTTCTTGAATTTGCCATCCCGGCCGTAGCGGTAGAAGTGGCCCCACCCGCTCCGCTCCGACCACCACAGGAGTTCATCCGTCTCTTCGATGTACCGCGGCGTCTGGAAGTCGAGGAAGGCGGAGTCGAACCCTTCGGTGAGCAGGCAATCGGCCTTGCCGGTGCTCACGTCGATCTTGCAGATCTCCATGTTCCGCTGGAGGCGGTCGCGGCGGATGAGTTGCAGTTCGTTCGGCGTCTTCGTCCACCGCACGTCCGAGTACCGCTCGTCCTTCCACTTTGGCTTCACCCGCGTGACGGCCTTTTTCGCCACGTCGCCGTACCAAAGTTCTGACTTCCGCACAGCGTCCTCACCTGGCATCGGGTACGGGTACTTCTCCAGGGCCGGCCGCGGCTGGGCAATGGAATCGACTAGCCACAGTTCCTTCAGCCCGCGGCTATCGGTGCGGCTGACGTGGAAGAACTTCGAGTCGGCCGACCACGTCACGTTCGGGCGGGTTTTCCGTTCGGCGGGCGGGGTGGTGGTCTGCAACCCGGTGCTGCCGGTGGTCTGCGTCCCCGTTCCCTGGGTGCCGGTGGTGTTCTGGGTGTTCGTGTTCTGGGTGCCAGCCCCACGGCCGCTAACCCCCCCAAACGAATACTCTTCGGCCCCATCGGTGGTGAGTTGCACGGCTTTATCTTCCGGCTGGCCTTCTTCGCCGAGGTACAGGTTGTGCTTGAAGGCATACACGTACCACTTCTTGTCCGGCGACAGGTTCTTGTAGCCGCCCTCGCGGGTCCCGCCCGGCGTGCCGGTCGGCGGTGGCGTGCCCTCCTGCTGTTGTTGCTGTTGCTGGTCTTGCTGCTGTTGGTCGTCGCGGCGTTGACCACCACCGCCGCCGCCCCCACGCGTCTGCCGCAGCATCTCCTCCACCCGCTCGTTGCCGAACTGTTGCCGCATCTGCTCGATACGCTCGGGCGTCAGCGGCCCACCGAACCCGCCCGCCTTGCCCGTTTGTTTCAGGGCATCGGCGGTCAGGTCGTACTCGTAGCGGAAGTCGCCGAACACGAAGGTGAGCTTCTTGCCGTCGTCGGAGAGGGCGCTGTTACTTAACCGCAAGGTTTCGCCATCGATTGGCTTCTTGGACGCCTCCGAGAGCTTGGCGGCGAGCGCGACGTGATCGAAGAGCGGCGACTTCTCCTTTTTCGCCGGATCAACCTTCCAGTAGCGAGTGCCGGTGGGCGACTCGGCGGCGTACCAGAACACGTCGGTGGTGCCGACCCAACGTGGGGTGACGTTCACCGTCTGAACGTGCTGACGCACGAAGTCGGCGTTGAACTTCTGGGCGAGCGGGTAGTTGGCCCCGGTCACACGGGTGGCGGGTGGATTCTGAGCAAGCGCGGCGAGCGGAGCTGCGGCCAGTGCGACCGCGGCGAAAAGCAGGCGGTGGGTCATGGGGTCGAGTCGGTGTGGGGATAGAAAGTGCGATGGCTGTAGGAATTGTGCGAACTGCCCGCCCTGGTCGTCAACGCCCTCTCATCTCCCTTTCAGTGTTTGCCATTGGCCGGCGCGACGAAACCAAACGGGCGATCGGCCTTGCGGTCGGCCAATCCATCGCGGTTGTCGTGGAACTGCCCCTTCGCCCAGTTCCAGTCCCACCCACCGGCATCGAGGAACCGCAGCACGAGCAGGTTCTTCAGTTCTTCGATTTCGGCGAAGCTCAGGCCGTTGGTATCGGTGCTGATCTGCTCGACGCCGACGGCGGCCCGGATGTCGGCGTGCCAGCGACCGACCAGTTCGGCACGCAGGGCGGCATCGGGCTTGGGGAAATGGAGGGTCAGGTCGATCCGCCCCGGCCGGCGGAACGCCGGGTCGATCAGTTCCACCGGGCAGTTGGTGGTGAACACGTACACCACGCCTTCGGTCACGTCGATCCCATCGAGGGCGGAGAGGAACACCGCCTGGTCGTCGGTCTCCTTCACCGTGTCGCGGTCGCGGATGGCGATGTCGAGGTCGTCGAAGAACACCACACCGCGGCCATTCGCCTGAAACAATTCCTTCACGGCCTTGGCCGGGTTGCAGTCGCGGCGGGCGGCCTGGTAGTCGTCGGGCGAGACGGTTTTTGCTTGCCAGCCGCGGCGCTCCACCTCGGCCCGGATCCACCGGCAGGCCGAGGTTTTTCCGTTCCCCGGCGGCCCGGTGAGCAGCAACCCCCGCTTGGCCCGCCCGCCGTACTCCTTCACCCGGTGGAGGTTGGCCGGTTCCAGGAAGGCAACGGTGTTTTGCCACAATGCCCGCCGCTCCGCCTCGCCCATCACCGGCTCGATCGGGTTGGCCGTCTTCGCCCGCCTCAGCCGCACCGCCGCCCGAAACAGAGCCGGGTAGTCGGCCCGGTCGACCACTGCGAAGTTGTACCCCCACGTCATGCGATCGAGCGGCAGCGACGACCACACACGGGCGAACCGGATGCCGTCGAGGCGGTATGCCCGGCAACCGTAGTGGACCGGACTGCTGGTCTTCCCGCGGTTCATTTCCCAGCGTCGGAGGAGCACTCCGTCGATCGGCCGCACCGGGCCAGGGATGGCCGTTTCGAGCAATGCTTCCTCGAACTCCTCCGCATCGATGGCGACCGGATCGGCGATGCCAGCAGCGTCGGCCGCAGCCCGGAGTAGGGCGTGGAAGTCGGCTTGATAAACGGCAGTGGGCAGCGGTGTCATACCGCAAGGATAGGAACCAGCGGCGAACAGGTTCGCGCTCCAGATATCTTGAGCGATACACTCGCTGGATTTCGCCCGGCGGAGGGAAGATCCATCGGATATCATGGACAGCGATCCCACGACCGGCGGCCCCGCTTCCGCCGCTCGCTCTCCCGAGGGTGACGCCATGCCCACCAGTTCCCGACGCGACTTCCTCCAGGTCGGCCTCGGCTCGTTGCTCGGCGGCGGGCTGGTATCGGCCTTGCGTGCCCGCGACCCAGGAAAGGTGGCGAACGCACCGGCCAAAGCCTGCATTCTCATCTGGATGGATGGTGGGCCGACCCACTTCGAGACGTTCGACCCCAAGCCCGACGCCCCCGAGGAGTATCGCGGCGAGTTCAAGCCCACGCCCACCTCGACCAGCGGCGTGTTCTTCTCCGAGCACATGAAGGAGTTGGCCAAGAATTTCTCCAAGCTCGCCCTGGTACGCTCCATCCGGCACGATCAGGGCAACCACGGGGCCGGCAACCACTACATGATGACGGGCGCTCCGCCGCGAATCCCGGTTGGGTGCGGGGCGTTCGTCAGCTTCCACCCCAGCCTCGGGTCGGTCGTCGCCCACGAGAAGCCGGCCCCCGTTGGTCTGCCGGCCTACTTCAGCCTGCCGAGCATGACCCGGTCCGGTGGGCCAAACTTCCTCGGTGCGAAGTACGCCCCGTTCGTGTCGGACGGCGACCCGAACAGCCCGAGCTTCAAGATCCGTGATGTGGCCCTGCCGACCGGCATCACCGAAGGGCGGTTCGCCGATCGCAGTTCCCTCCGTAGCGACGTGGACCGCTTCCAGCGATACCTCGACAAAGCCTCCGCCGACCCAGTAGTGGCGCTCGACGACCACTATCAGCAAGCAGCGGAGTTGATGCGATCGAAAGAGGCGCAGGCGGCATTTCGGATCGGCGACGAGCCGGCGAAGGTGCGAGACCGCTACGGCCGCAATAGCTTCGGCCAGCGGTTGCTGCTCGCCCGCCGATTGGTGGAAGCCGGTGTGCCGTTCGTGACCATCAACGACGGTGGCTGGGACCACCACTCCGACTTGTTTGGAGCGCTGGCCAAACGACTACCGAACTGGGATCAGTCGGTCGCGGCGCTCATCACCGACCTCGACGAGCGCGGAATACTCGACGACACCCTGGTCATCGCCCTCGGCGAGTTCGGCCGCACTCCCAAGATTTCGACCCTCTCCGGGCAGACCAAGCCGGGCCGCGACCACTGGGCGAACGCGATGAGCGTGCTCTTCGCCGGTGGCGGCACGCCGGGCGGGCAGGTGGTCGGGGCGACCGACCGCAAAGGGTTCGCGGCCGTCGAGCGGGTGCTGTCGCCAGAGAACTTCGCCAGCACCATCTACCGCAAGCTCGGCATCGACCCGGACAAGATCCTGTACACCCCGCAGGGCCGGCCGACGCACATTGTTTCGGATGGCACGCCGATCAAGGAGCTCATGGGGTGAAACGGACGCACCTGTTCGCCGGGTTGTTTTTCGCCGCGCCGCTCTTCGCCGCCCCACCGAGCGTCTCTACCCTCACCCCGGCCGGGGGGCAGCGCGGGACCACAGTGACCGTGACCGCGGCCGGCACGTTCGACCACTGGCCAGCAAAGGTGTGGTGCGACACCGCCGGTGTGAGTGCCATCGCCGAAAAAGAGAAAGGCAAATTCGCGGTGACGCTGGCCAACGACGCCCCGATGGGGCTGGCGTGGCTGCGATTCCACGACGACAGCGGGGCGAGTCAACCGCGGCCGTTCGTTGTTGGGGGGCTGCCGGAGCAGGCTGAAACCGAGCCGAACGACGACGCCAAGTCCGCGCCGGTGGTCACCACGCCGAAGGTGGTGAACGGCGTGCTGGTGAAGGGCGGCGATGTGGACTGCTTCACGGTGAAGCTGAGGAAAGGCCAAACCCTCGTCGCCTCGCTCGATGCCCACCGTCGGCTGCGGTCGCCTATCGATCCCGTGCTACAACTTTGTGCCGCCGACGGCACCGTTGTCGCCCAGAACCACGACGCTCGCGGGCTCGACCCCGAACTGACGTTCACCGCCCAAGCCGATGGCATCTTCGTGGCCCGAGTGTTCGCCTTCCCCTCCGCCCCCGACAGCAGCATCCGCCACTTCGGCTCGCCCGCCTGTGTCTACCGTCTCACCCTCACCACCGATGAGTTCATCGACTTCGCCACCCCGTTGGCGGTCGAACATGGAAAAGAGGCGGCGCTGACCCCGCACGGCTGGAACCTGACGGCCAAGTCGATCGCCCTCGGGAAGAACAGCACTTCCGCCGGCACCGCCCTCCCCTTCCCCATCGCTCGTGAGCCGCACCCGTGCTTCGATCAGACCACCCCAACGGACAAGCCGCTGTCACCGCCGTTCACGGTGACGGGTTATGTCGTGAAGCAGAACACCCCGACGGTGGTATCGGTCGCCGCCGAGGCAGGTAAACCGCTGTCGCTACGGTTGGAGTCGGCCACGCTCGGGCTGTCGCTCACGCCGGTGCTGCGGGTGACCGATGCCGACG
Organism: Fimbriiglobus sp.; assembly: GCA_025459365.1. Classification (GTDB taxonomy): domain Bacteria; phylum Planctomycetota; class Planctomycetia; order Gemmatales; family Gemmataceae; genus JALHQU01. Next base: position 86 of record JALOQR010000173.1, on the reverse strand, counting down.
GCAAACAACTGTTGAAGGCCGAACCGGCCAAGCTCGACGGACCGATCGATGCTACCTTCACGGCCCCGAAAACCGGCGTCTACAAG
>JALOQR010000172.1 GCA_025459365.1 Fimbriiglobus sp. | reverse complement strand
GCGAGTTGATGCGGGCAGTGTCGTTGCGAAGCGTGCCGACGGCCATTTTGTCGCGGCAAACGGCCGGTGTGAGAGGATCGTCGTTGATCGTAAACCTACCGGGAAAACCTGCGGCGATCCGCGAGTGCTTGTTAGCCGTACTCCCCTCGATCCCTTATTGCATCGACTTGATCGGCGGCCCGCGATTGGAAACGAACCCGGCGGTGGTCGCCGCTTTCCGGCCGAAGTGAGGGCGTGCCGCCCGTGGTGGGCGGCACGCCGAATGACTTACTTCTCGCAGCACGGAGCGCCCGCTTCGCAGCAGGTCGCGCCCGGCTCACAGCAGGCCGACTTCTTCGCCTTCACCATCACATCTTTCACGGCCGGCTCGCAGCAGGCCGCACCGGCGACGCAGCAGGCCGCACCGGGAACGCAGCAGTCAGCGGCCTTGGCAGTCGCCGCCGAGCAGCACGCCGCGCCGGCCACGCAGCAGGGCGAGCCAGGGTAGCAGCACTCGCCCGGGGTGCCGGACTCGCAGCAGGGGAGGCCGGCCGTGCAGCAGCCGCCCTTGGCCGTCGGCTGAGCGCCGGCCAGGTACATCCCGCCACCGGTCAGCCCGATGCCCAGCACCGCCACCACGCCAGCCAGAATTTTCGTCATCATTTTCGTGTCTCCGAACTGTGGGATTGGAATGAATCGTCCGTGCGGGAACGTGTCCCGCCGTTGGGTACGGCTTCCGACTCTTGTCCACAGGACAGGGCTAACAGCGCAAGACGTGGTGTGCGAACAGGCGGTCGGCCGTGGTGAGATGAGGTAATTCCCTCAAGCCCTCCGGCATCCGCGGGGAACAGGCATCGAATGGGATTACCTGGAGCGGCTCGATGGCCAGCACCACAAGCATCCCGATTGGGTCGGCAGGGGTCGGCTTGTCGGCCGGCACCAGAACCGTCAGCACGCCACCACAGGGGCAGCGGTCGGGCGTCTTGGTGGGTTTGGAGGGGGGTGTGTCGGCCGGTGCTGAGTGTTTGCGACAGTGGGGGCAGTGATCGGCAGAACTTGGTTGTGCAGGTTGCGCCGGCGCGATGAACTTCGCCACCCGCATCGACCCGCAGCAGCACAGCCACGGCCCGGCGAGTTGGGCAAGAGTCATCACGATGGTCAGAAGCAATCGCACAGCCCGAGGCACCCTACTCGAAGGGAGATCCTACACCTTACTCTATACCCAATATCGACCGCTGGCCCAACCCGAAATCAGTCCGAAGAGGGTGGCCACCGCGGGACATTGATCGTTTTCGTTAGGGTTGACCCATTCGCCCTGTCGGCATCACGACGGCTCTTGCCAGCCACTCTCGGCTCGATCGCCTTGGGAACCTTCCGCAAAGCCCCATTCATCCCGGCGGGTTCACCTCCTGGAACGCCGCGACCCTTGCCAGGTCGGGCAGTGAACATATCGTCAGAGCGGGCGGGTTGGGAACGTCCCGACCTTCCGCACGTCTGTTCACACCAGGAAGGCATGTCATGACACGGTTCTACGCGGCGCTGGCGATGATGGTGTTCGTTGGCGGGGTGTTTGCGGAGGACAAAAAAGAGGCGGCGAAGTTCGACCCCGCAAAGGTGGAAGGAAAGTGGATGGTGACTGAACTGACCAAGTACGGTGAGAAGGCGGACACGAAGGAGATGAAAGACCCGGCGGAGTTCACGAAGGACACGATCAAGATGAAAACCGGCCTGGGTGAGTTCACCTTCAAGTATGCCGTCGATCCGAAGACCGACCCGATGGGGCTGGACCTCGAAATCACATCGGAGCAGTTCAAGGGCACCAAGGCGAAGGGGATCCTAAAGCTCGATGGCGACACGCTGAAGCTCACCTACAACTCCGAACCGGGGGCTGAGCGGCCGACCAAGTTTGAGAGCGGCAAGGACAGCAAAGTGCTCAGCTTCGTGTTCACCCGCGCCAAGGCCGAGAAGAAAGACAAGTAACACCCCGCCGCGGCCGGGACCGAGCCGAACCCAGCCGCGGTTATTTGTTCTGATCGAACCATGCCGCCCACTGGCTCGCCGCCTTGACGCGGGCCTCTTCGTCTGATCCGTTGGCGGGCCCAAAATCGGTGGTGTTCCCCGTGAGGCTCTTGAGCGAGGCCCGCGCGGCCCGCACAACAAACTCAGATGGGTCGGTCAACCGCTCAATCAAGGCCGGGGCAAACGCCCGTTCGTCCCGCATTCCACACGCGAGGCACGCCGCTCGCCGCAACTCAATCTCCGGGTCTTTGAGCATCTCCCGCAGTGTGCGCGGAGTCATCCGCACCAGCCGTTCGGCCAGTGCTTCCCGTGCCTGGTGACGCTTGTCGCCGTCGAGTTTGGCGATGGCCAACACCAGCCCGTGCGTCCATTTCGCGCCCTTCGTGTCGCGGGCCTCGGTGACCTTCCCCAGCCACTCGGCGTCGCCGGCCGACAGGAGGGTTTTGGCGACCTTCTCGGCTTCGCCAACCACCGTCGGCTCGGCCACTTTCGGGAGGGCGAACCCGCCGGTGGGCAGATCGGGGTCGGCTCCTTGCGGCGGACCGCCTTGCTTCTGCGGTTGTTTTGGTGGGGGAGCCTGAAGCGGGGCGGCGCCACCACCGCGCAACTCGCCTTTACCAGGGTCGGCCGTCTTCTTGTGGTTCAGATCGCGGGTGAAGTTCGACTTGGCCAGGAACAGAATGGCGAACGAAGTATTCACGTCGGCCTGGTACGAGCCATCGAGGAACGATCCATCCGCCTGCTGCATCGGCAGGATGAGCGACACCCCCCAGTCGTACCAGTTCACCCCGCCGAGCGTCTCCAGCCCGTAGGCGACGCCTACCCGTTCGAGCGACCACAAGGTGTAGAGCGAGTTTCCCGCCCCGACGAAGTTCCTTAGCCCATTTCCGGTGGCTTGCTGCTGAGAACCAACGAACGCGGCCAGCACGGTCAAGCCGGCTTCGGTGGAGCGATCACGTCCGTTGGCGACCGCCTTCGGCAGGTTGAGTGTGTCGGCCTTCTCGCCATCGCTTTTCTTCGGGTTGAAGAAGGGGTCATCTTCGGGCAGGTTCTTGGGGGGGTCTTTTTTCACCGGGGTATCGCGGGCCGCACGACCAACGGCCAACCCGAGGAGGCCGGCGCAGGTCATGGCCGGGGTCGATCCACCGCTCGCTGCCCCACCTGTGTACCCCCAGCCGCCGTCTCGCCCTTGCGACTGAACAAACCGCGCTTCGATCAGTGCAAAGGCGTCCCTCACCGGGACACCGTGGCGGGAAGCTACCCACAGCCCGACGATACCGAACTGCGTGTTCGAGTTGTCGTCACCCGCGACGCCGCCCCGTCCGCCCCGACCGGTGGCCCGAATCGCTTGTTGCACCACTGCCGCCACCTTCGCCACTTCCGGATGAAGGCTACCCGCCTTGCCGCCGGCCTCCGGCTTCAGGAAACCGTCGTCCTTCCCTCCCTTGGGAGGGGGCGTCGGTCTGTTCGTGAGTTCGGGGTTCTGGAGCGACTTCAGCAGTGTCTCGGCGTCTTGCACGTTTTCCCAGCACTGGTAGGTCCAGCCGCCAGCGGCGTTCATCCCGGCGTACAGTCGCACGCCGAGCATCTGAATCAGGGGGATGTCGCCGCGGTCGCCGTGACGGTCGAGAAAGATGATGGCAAGGGCGATGTGATAGGTATTTGTCTGGCGAAGCGACTCCTTCCGGACGGTGTCGGCCACGTTCTTCACGGCTGGGTCGTCGGCCTTCACGCCGGCTTCGAGCATGGCCAACCCGCTCAGGGCAGTGGCCCCGAGGCCATACTCCGAGCCGCCCTGCTGCTGCGGAACACCTTTGGCGTATTGCTGGCGGAGGAACTCGCCGCCTCGCTTGATGGCATCGTTCACCGCCTTCTGATCAGCGGCAAGGGCGATGGTGGTGAGCAGGCCGGTGGCGAAGACGGCGAGAATAGCACGCATGGCCCAGCTCCAAGTGATGGACCCAGCTTACCATCGTCGGACGGGGGATGCCAGTCAACCGACTGTGCGAGTGCGATGGGTGGCTTCGGTTGGGGCTGGCAGTTGATGGTCATCGCCCTACGGATAATGAATGCGGATGTTGATCTGTCGGTCGGCACTCGGATGGGGCATTGCTGGCCGAGGACGATCCCGACCCGCCAGCGAAGAAGGTGAAGGACAAGAAACCGAAGGAGGAGAAGGATAAGCGTATCCGCCCTAACGGGCGAAGTAAGCACGTTCCATCTGGGGTAAGCCGCACCGATGACCGAAACGACGACACCTGCGACATCTACCGTAAATGTCGCAGGTGTCGTCGTTTCGGTCGGGCGAGATCACTTCGGAACCACGGCGGTCGGGGTGATGCGTGGGTTCGTACCCTCGACGATCCGCAGTTGCTCGCGGGCCGCCGGGAACGTCCCGGTGTTCGGCCGGTAGGTGGCATTGAACGGTACGGTGTCGTACGGGCTGCTATTAGGGCGTGCAATGTTCAGCGGAGCGAACCCGGTCGGGAATGGAATGTTCGGGGCGGAGGGGGCAGGCAGGGAACTCCGGCCGGCGGAGAGGCCGGCGATGCGGTTGTTCATCTCGGCGTTGCTCCGTTCGGCGTAGGCCCTGTACTCGGACAGTGTGCGGGGCAGGCCGAAGGGGTTGCTGCCACCACCCGACGAGCGTCGGGCGGTCGTTCCCCCGCCGCCCGAGAACCCACCGCCAGAGAACCCACCGCCAGAGAAACCGCCACCAGAGAACCCGCCGCCAGAGCCGCCGAGTCGGAAACGCCCCAGCCCGAAAAGGCCTGATCCCGACCCGAAACCACCTCCGGTCGAGTAGGTCGCATATCCGCTGGCACCGCCACCATGAACGAGCGTCAGAGTGCCGTCCGGGTTCTGGACGTATGTCGCACCGCCGTCGCACGCGGGCAGAGCCACGACCGGCGGGCAGGTGACCACTGTCGGGCAGGCGACCACTGTCGGGCAGGTGACCACTGTCGGGCACTCCTGCGCGGTCAGCGTCATGCCGGGGGCCGACGCGAGAAGGGCCAGAACCATCTTGCGCATTTGCGTTCTCCTGGGGTCATCCAAGTCGCCGGATCGCGTCCGGGATGTTTGGACCGCTGCCGCGGTCAGTCGGGCGGCGGCACCCGCCGCCACTCCTCGCCAGTCGGGCCGGTGATCCGCCGGCCGTCGGGCGAGATGGTCACGACCCCGCAGTCGTAGATCAGGTTGGCCATGACCCGGCCGTCGGGCAGCCGCCAGACGACGTTCCAGGTGATGGCCACTGCCTCGCGATGGGGGTGAGTGCGGTACAACTCGAGGGCGAACCCGTTGTCGGCCTGTGCGATTCGATAGCGCTGCCCGGCCCGCTCCCAGTCGCCCGCCACTGCCTCCAGAACTGGGCGGATCTCCTGCCGGAGCCGGCGTTCGTCCGCCGTCACCTGGGGGGTCGGAGGCATAGCGAGCAGCGCCCGCCGTGCCCGGTCGAACGCCCCAAGCCGCAGACGGTGGTTCGGGAACCCCTGTTTCCACCGCACCGGTTGATCTTGGAACTGCACCGGCCAGTAGAACCCCGACCCATCGACGTCGGCGAGCAGGAAGGTGTTCAGGGTAGCCGTCTCAACCGCCAGCCACAGACGGGTAGGCGAGCGGTCCCTTCTGCCGTGGGTCACCGTCGCAGTCACGATCACTCGCGAAGCGAACACCTCGACGGAGTCGATCATCCCGCGCCCACCGTCGCCCTCGGCCATGTCGTCCAGAGCCTCCTGCAGACGGTCGCGGACGTGCTCGTCGAACGCCCGCCAGTTCCCCCGCTCGAGCGACGTGAATACTCGCACTGGGGGTGTTGGAAGGGGTGCGGGTGACGAGTCTCTGGCCGCCCACGCCCATCCGCCGGCTGCCCCGCCGGCGAGCACCAGCCCGATGGCCGCGAGCAGGGAGGTCTTGCCCCAGCCTCCGGCCGCCGCCCGGTGAAGAATATCCCGCACCACCTCGGCCGATACCGGCTCGGCCGCTACCACGACAGCCAGCCCGCCCGCTGCCGGTGCCCACCCCGTCAGCAAGTCGGCAAGGCGTTTCCTAGCCCGGGAGAGGTACACCCGCACCACGTTCTCTTCCAAGCCGAGCCGGCGGGCGATCTCGGCCGTGCCCTCCCCGCGGAGGGTGTGCAGGATGACGTCCTGCTCGCGTTCTGGTAGCCGGGGCAAGGCAGCGGTGATGGCGGCCAACTGCTCCCGCCGCTGCTCCGCCGCCATCGGGTCGACCGACCCAAGCTGAGGGAGGGAACGGGCGGTGTCCGATCGTTCTCGCCGGCGTCGACGGAGCGTCAGTGCGGCCGCTCGCCACGCCCCACGGCGGACCGTTCGCAAGGCGTAGCGGTACGCCTGCCCGGCCGTCGGTATCGCAGCCTGTCGTCGCAGCAACCGCACGAAGGCATCGTTCACCACTTCCTCGGCGTCCTCCGCAGTCGCCCCGCCTAAGCGGGCGCACATCGTCAGGGACGACTTCCATCGACCGTAGAGTGCCGCGAACGCGTCTTCATCGACCGGCCTGGTCCGCACCCGCTCCCATAGCGGGGCGTCGGTCGATGGCGCGAGCGTGCCAGCGGCGGTGCGAACCAGGCCGGCCAGTCGGCCTGGGTTGCGTTGGGAGGCGGTCATCACGAAGCTCCTGCATGGGAAAAGGCGGCCCGGCCGCCGGACGCAACAGGAAAATCAACCGCACCGACATTTTGGCCCGAACACATCTGGGGGCAGGGGTGTGGGACGATCAACGTTCGAACGGAACTCGCGTTCGCTTGTGGGGGGAGGTGGCGATCAGGCGTGAGGCGGAAATGGGGTGAGGGTGCAGCTGGCCAATTTACAACAGTGTGTGAGTTCCAACTCAACCGGAGGTGCCAGAAATGACGACGGCCGGGGGTTATCCCCGGCCGTGCGAATCCGGGTGTATCCGACAGACCTCGACCGCCCTAAACCATTGCCCCCGATAGGATTCGAACCTATGACCCTCGGTTTAGGAAACCGATGCTCTATCCCCTGAGCTACGGGGGCGGGGAGGTGGGAATGATAACAGGTCCGGGCCGATCTTGCACCCGCACTTACGACACACCAAGCAGTTTCAGGGTTCGTGGGTCGGGGTCGCCGCCGAAGTACTTGTCGAGTACCCAGCCGAACACGCCACCCTTCGCCACCGCCGCGAACAGCGTCACGCTCGACCGCAGTTTCAGGTCGTCGGGCGTGTCGAAGATGGCGTGGGCCGACTTCCCCTCCACCGCCAGCAACGCCTCGCAGCACTCCGCCAGCCGCGGCCCGAGCACCGGGTGGGCGAGGTACGCCTCGGCTTCGGCGGCGGCCGTGATGGCGTACCGCCGGGCCATTTCGCTCTGCCCAAGCCCGGCGAACTGCGGGAAGACGTACCACATCCAGTGCGACACCTTGTGGCCGGCCCGAATCTCGGCGAGTGCGTCCGCGTAGTTAACCGCCTGTGCGGACACGAATCGGGCAAGGTCAAACGGGTCGGCGGACATCACTGGTACTCGTACCCGATGTGGAACGTCACCCGCCCGTCCGGGTGACGCGTGATGTTGGTGACGAACACGTCCATCCCGCCGCCCCGTTTGGCCCGACTACTCGGGGTGGTGAACGGTGTGAAGCTGTCGTTCGACGGGCTGGGGAACGGCACCGCGCCGAGCGACTGGTTCGGACCCCGGGCCCCTTCGATGCCGTGCGACTCCTCGATGTACACCGGCTGCGGGCGGTTGCCGGGCATCACCCGCCAGATCAGCAGCCCCTCGGCCGGCAGTTCAGTGTCCCAGCCCTTCTTCCGCCGGTTCTCCAGCAGCAGGTACTCGCTCCCGTCGGTGCGGAGGGGCACCTTCACACACTGCGTTGGATCGTCCTCGATGGGCGAGAGCACCACCTTCTGTTTCACCCGCGGGTCGATCATGGTCGGCTTCACCCACCCGAGTTGCATCTTGCTCCACGCCGAGAAGTGCTGCGGGCGGCCGTTGGGCAACTGCTGGCTCATGGCGCACCACGGGCCGACGCCCTCCATCCCAGGTTCCTCCGGCCGGGCGTACAGATCGGGCAGCCCGAGCATGTGACCGAATTCGTGGCAGAACACGCTGATATCGGTCATCTTCTCCGAGCGGTTCAACTCGGACACGATGAAGTACGGCCACGACTTGTTGCTGTGCCGGAAGTTGGCCCGGTGCGGCCAGTACAGGCTGCCGCGAGTGACGTTCGTCACCGGCGGGCCGGCGAACAGGAAGAACACCCCGTCGGTGTCCTTGAGGGCGTCCTTGTCCTTGGCTAGCAGTTTATCGACCGCCTCGGTGAGCAGGGCGGACTTCTCGCGGGTGCTGGTGCCGCTACCGGTGCTGTACTCCAGCCGCTTCTTGCTGACTTCCACCCACCCGGCGAACTTTCCCTCGACCTTCAGGTCGCCGTAGGAGATTTCCTTGTAGTAGTCGGCCATGCTGCCGTACACCGTCTGACCGGTGGCGCTCTTCTCGGTGTACTTGCCGACGCTGAACAGCGACGCCTCCCAGTCTTTCTCCCCGATCTTCTCGTTGTGTTTCACGTCGGGGTAGTCGATGCCGATGACGGCGAGCTTGTAGTCTTTCCGCTTCCACGCGCTCGGAATCGCGTCGTTCCACCCCCCCACCTGCCCGAACCCGCGACCGCCGCCCGGACCGCCCGTCGGTTGGTCGCCTTGTAGGGTGGCTTTCGCCTCCTGTTCCTTGCCGTCGCGGGCGAACTTCACCGTCACCACGTCGCCGGGCCGCTTGCCGGCCAGCAGTTCGGTGAGGCTATTGGCGGCGTCGATCTTTTTGCCGTCGATCTGCAAGAGGACGTCCTTCTCCTTGATGCCAGCCTTGTCGGCCGCCCCGCCGGTCGTCAGCGTGTCCACCGGCACCCCGCCATCTTTCTGTATGTCGCCAATGCGGACGCCGAGTAGCGCCCGCGTGCCCAACTGCGGCTGAACGGTCGTCGGGGTGAGCGGCTTGCTCGTTGGCCGCGGGGTCACGGTGAGCACCATCGGCTTGCCATCACGCTCGAGGGTGAGGGCCACCTTCTCGTCGGCTGGCAGCCCGCGGAGCCGCTCCTTCACCGCGGCGGAGGAGGTGACTGCCTCGTCGCCGATCTTGGTAATGACATCGCCGACCTTCAGGCCGCCGACCTCAGCGGGCGACTTCGGGGCCACATCACCGACCGTCGGCTTGCCCCCGTTGGCCACCTCGACGCCGAAAAACCCGGGGGTGAATGCCCTGGTGGGGGCGTTCTCCTTGAATTGTTTCGGGTCGGCCTTTGTCAGTTCGGCGACTGTCTTGTAACCGGGGATGGGCGGAAGCTTCTCGGGCTTCTTGGCCTCGTCCTTCTTGGGTTCGGTCGACTTGGGGTCCTGTGCCGGGGCGGCGAGCGGGAACAGGGCGAGGAAGGCGAGCGCGCGGAGTCGTTTCATGATCGGATGGGAAAAGGTGACGGTGGAAGTGCTCTCATTGTTACGAGGTGAGCACATGGGAAGTCTGAACAAGTGATGAGAGGTATCGCCGATGTCACCCGCGGTGCGTGATGCGGTACAGGTAGCCCTTTTGCACGTTGTTCGGCGGGCCGGCCTTCATC
>JALOQR010000171.1 GCA_025459365.1 Fimbriiglobus sp. | reverse complement strand
GACGCCTTTCACCCGCGGGTCGCGGATCTCGAACAGGATGGTGTTGGCGGCCACCTCGCGGACCACTTCCGCGATACGAGCCAGTCGGTGAGTTTTCATTTCAGATTCCCCTCTCCCCTTGAGGGAGAGGGGTTAGGTGTGAAGGGGACGGTCTGTCGCCCCTCCGGGGCTTGGTCCTTTTTGGCTGACGGTCCAGGGGTGAAGTGAGCATCTGCGATGCTCACTTCACCCCTGGCTACCGACTGTCGCCGCTCCGCGGCGGGTGGTTGACTTCGCCTCAGAGTGGTTCGCCACTCGCTTGCGCACCGTGCGAACGAGTGGCCGTGGCGAACTCTGCAACTCCGCGACTACATCCGACACGACACGCTCGAACTCCATCCGGTTCGCCGCGATCTGGCACCATTGTAAACGCGGAATGCGGAGCACGGAGTGCGGAATGGAAGGCAGAACCAACCATTTCGCACTCCGCGCTCCGCATTCCGCGCTGCTCACAGCGTGCGCTGCTTGATGTCGATGCGGTAGGCTTCGATTACGTCGCCCACCTTCACGTCGTCGAACCCGGTGATCTTCATCCCGCACTCGAAGCCTTCGCGGACCTCCTTGGCGTCGTCCTTGAACCGCTTCAGGCTGTCCAGGCCGAGGGTCTTCTCGGGCGGCGGGTAGATGACCGTGCCCTCGCGGATGACCCGCACCCGGGCCGACCGCTCGATGACCCCGCTGGTGACGTAGCACCCGGCGATGGTGCCCACCTTCGACACCTTGAACGTCTCGCGGATGACCGCCCGGCCGAGGTGAACCACCTCCTCGATCGGCTTGAGCCGCCCTTCCAGGGCCGCCTTCACGTCGTCCACCAGGTTGTAGATGATCTGGTACTCGTTCAGGCTGATGCCGCGGCTCTCGGCCAGTCGCAGAGCGTCGTCGTCGGCGGTCACGTTGAACCCGATGACGAGCGTGTCGGCCGGGCTGGTGAGGGCCAGCGTCACGTCCGATTCGCTGATCGCCCCGATGCCGGCGCTCAGCACCCGGCACCGTACCTCCTCGTGAACGAGCTTCTCCAGTTCTTTCTTGATGGCTTCCACCGACCCGCGGGCCTCGGCCTTGAGGATCACCTTCAACTCGGTGATCTTGACCTTGGCGTTTTGCTCGCGGAGACGGTCGAGCGACACCGGGCTGAACTTGACCAACTCGGCCTCGCGGATGAGCTTTCGCTCCTGCTCGGCGATCTCGGCGGCTTTACCGATGTTCTCGACGAAGTAGAACGGGTCGTCGGCGTCGGGGACGGCATCGAGGCCATACACCTTGACCGGCGTGCTCGGGCCGGCCTCGGTGACCGCCCGACCGAGGTCGTCGAACATCGCCCGCACGCGGCCGTGGCTGGCCCCGCACAGAATGACGTCGCCCTTGCGGAGCGTTCCTTGTTGAACGAGCAGAGTCGCCATGACCCCCCGCTCGCCATCGAGGTAGGCTTCGAGGCAGGTACCGCTGGGCCGGTGCTCGGGGTCGGCCACGAGCGGTGGATCGGCCAGTTCGGCCTGGAGAGCGATGGCATCGATGAGTGCGCCGATCCCCTGGCCAGTGACGGCGCTCGTCTCAATGAACTGCACGTCGCCGCCCATGTCGTCGGGCAGCAGGTTCAACTGGTAGAGTTGCCGACGTGTCTTATCGACGTTGGCGTTCGGCATGTCCACTTTGTTGATGGCGACGATGATATCCACCTCGGCAGCGCGAGCGTGGGCGATCGCCTCTTCCGTCTGTGGGTACACGCCGTCGGTGGCGGCGACCACGATCACCGCGATGTCCGTCACGTTCGCCCCGCGGGCCCGCATCTTGGTGAACGCCTCGTGGCCGGGAGTGTCGAGGAAGGTGACGGGCTTGCCGTCCTTCTCCACTCGCCACGCCCGCAGCACCTGGGTGATGCCGCCGGCCTCGGTGCTCACCACGTCGGACGTCAGCCCGTACTCCTCGCGGATGCGGTCGAGCAGGGTAGTCTTGCCGTGGTCGACGTGGCCCATGATGACCACGATCGGCGGACGCGGACGCAACTTCTCGATATCGACCTCGTTCGCCTGCTTCTCGAACTCTTCGAGCAGCAGTTCCTTGGCCGACTTCACCTTCTTCTGGACGAGGGTGATCCCCTTGTTAATGGCGATCAGCTCGGCCACCTCGAACTCGATGTTCGAGTTGATGGTGTACAACTGCTTGGTTTCGTTCAGCAATTGCTTCAGCAGGGCACCCACCTTCTCACCAATCGCCTCGGACAGTGCCCGGACGGTGATGGGCAGCGTCACCTCGACCGGCCCCTCTTTCTTCACCGTGGTCACTTGACCCCGTCGCTTCATCTTGGCGAGCAGTGCAGCCCGCGGCCCCTTCCGGGAGCCGAACTGCTGCTCGCTCATCTCCACCTGCCCACCGGAGATGATGACCGATCCCTTGTCGGTGGCACGGTCTCGCATCTGCCGGCCAGCGTGCCGACCGCTACGGCCGCTCACCGCGGCGCCGCCAGCACCTTTCTTCTTGTCTTCCTCGCTCTCCCCTGGCCGGCCGATGCCGGGGCGAGCCGGCCCACGGTCGCCAACGCGGGCACCCGGTGCGGCGCGGTCTGGCCCGGCCGGTTTGTCGCCCGGCGGCGGGGCGTCGATGATCTGCTTGGCCACCTGATCGGTGGTCACTTTCCCGCCCCGTTTCTGCTCCATCTCGCGGAGCTTCTTGATCTGATCCGGGGTGAGCTTGACCGAGCCGGAGGTCGTGGCCGGCTTGGGGCCTGGTGCCGGCGGTCGGGGTCCGCCACCTTGCGGCGGGCCTTGCTGGGGGCCAGGCCGCTGGGGGGTCGATACGCCGAAGCTGCGGGGCGGTCCTGGGTTCGGCGGGGCGAAACTGGTACGTGGAGCCTGTGGGCCAGTGGCTCCACCCACCGGGGGGCGCGAGCCTTGCGGGCTACCACCTTGCGGGGGGCCTTGCTGCGGGCCACTTCGCTGACCGGGCGATCCGCTCGCTTGCCGCGGGCTAGATGGCAGATTCATCGGACGCCCGCCGAGGTTGGGCGGCAACGACGGCCGTTGCGGAGCGGACAGGCTTGGGGCCGGAGCAGCAGGTGGAGGTACGGGAGCCGCAGCCGGAGCCGCGGGCGGAGGCACCGGAGCCGGCGGAGCCACGACGGCTTGCGGCTGGACCGGCGGTGGCGGCGCAGGGGCGTGGGCCACCGGAACGGGGGGCGTCGGTGGCACCGCGGGTGTCGGCGGCACTGCCGCTGTTGGGGCCGGAGCTTGAGCCTGTGCGGGGGGCTTTGGCCGCTGGTTCAGGTTGCGAACTTGACCCACCGGGCGTGCGCCGAGGGTGGGCATGCGGTTCGGGTTGAGGAGATCGGCCACCCCACGGCCAAGTGCGGGCGGAGCAACGGGGGCCGGCGGCGATGCTGGTTCCGGAGTCGGCTCGGCCACGACTTCCGAGACGACCGGCTCGACCACGGCGGGTTCGGCCACGATCTCCGCAGGGAGTTCGACCGTCTCGGCGGGCGACTCAACAACCGGGGCGGGGGCCGCCTTGGGCTTGGGCGCGGTGAGGGTACGCACTTTCTGGTCGAGGTTTTTCGTGGGCAGAACAGGCGGCGCCGCGGGGGCGGGCCGTGCGGGGGCAGGGGCATTGCCGGCAGGCTTGAGCGGGCCTTCAGCGACCCGTTTGCGGACTTGATCGGCCTGTTCGGAGCTAAGGCTATTGAGCTGGTTCTTCACCTTCTCGAAGCCTAGCTCCTGACACACGTCGATCAGGGCCTTGTTTTCCAGCTTCAGCTCTTTGGCCAGGTTGAACACCCGGATCGTCGTCTCGGCAGGCTTCTCGGTGGTCTTCGACAAGCGGCGCTCCTGTGGGGAGCGCCGGATGCGCTCCCGTTAGCCCTCGGCGCGGCCGGGGGCGGGGGTGAGTAGGATTCTAACGATGATTCCGGCAGTGGAAAGGGCAACGGCGGTGGTCATGCCGTTGCTCCTTCCTGTTCGTCTTGACCGGGGGGCGGAGTGGTCAACTCCCCGTCCTCACCGGTTCGCAGTTCTTCTTGTTCCACGGCGTGCTCCACGCTGGCGGTATCGGTTGGCGGACCCTCGTGGTAGGCGAGGGGGTGCGCCGGGCTGGTCAGGGTGCTGGTGCCCGGTTCGTGAACGACCGGCACCGCGTTTGTATTCTCGGACACATCCTCGGCCGGTGGGTTCGCGGCAGCGGCTTCGGCCTCCTGGCGTGCCTGTTCGTCGGCCTCGCGGCGGGCGGCGTCGGCGGCCTCCCGTGCTTGCCGCTGTTCTTCCTGAACGGCTTCCTCCATTGTATCCGCGTAATCTTCGGCGTAGGCGATCACTTCGTCGCCTTGTTCTTCGGTCAGGCTGGTGAACTCGGTCAGCGTCTTGCCGTCGACGCTGCTCAGGTCGTTGTATGACAGGAACCCCTCACCGATCAACGCCTGCACCACCTCTTCGCTGGCATGCGGCAGTTGGCCGAACCACCGTTCGGCCCGGTCGAGCGTTTCGGCCAGTTCGTCGGCGGTCATGATTTCCAGGTCGAGGCCAACCAACTTGCTCGCCAGCCGCACGTTCTGCCCGCGACGGCCGATAGCCAGCGACAGTTGGTCTTCTTCCACCAGCACCAGCGCCCGCCCGAGCCGCGGGTAGGTGAAAACCTCAGAAATCGCTGCCGGTTGGAGGGCGTTCGGGATGAGCACCTGAAGCGAGTCGTTCCACCGCACGATGTCGATCCGCTCGCCGTTCAGTTCCTCGATGATCGTCTTGATGCGGCTCCCGCGTACGCCCACACACGCCCCGACGGCGTCCACTTTCATGTCGATGCTGGATACGGCCAGTTTCGACCGGTATCCCGCCTCGCGGGCGATGGCGCGGATGTCGATGGTACGGTCGGCGATCTCGGGGATTTCTTCTTCAAAGAGGCAGCGCACGAAGTCCGGGTGCGCCCGGCTCAGCACGATCTTCACCCGGTTGCCGTTCTTCCGCACCTCGAACACCACTGCTTTGATGCGGTCGCCGACGCTGTGCGATTCCCCCGGAATCTGCTCGCTGCGGGGAAGCAGGGCTTCCGTTTTGCCGAGCGACACAATCGCGGTGCCGGCGTCCACGCGGGTGGCGTTCCCTTGCACCAGGTCGCCTTTCTTCCCGCTGAACTCGCTGAACACCATATCCGATTCCGCTTCGCGGAACTTCTGGATGATCACCTGCTTGGCGGATTGTGCCGCGATCCGCCCGAGGGCATCCGGTTCGAGTTCCTTGTCGCCGTGCTTGGCCGAGATTTCGCCGGTCGCCCGATCGATGACGACGTGAATCCCCTCTTCGATGCCGAAGTGCTTCAGCGCCGCCTGAGTAATTCCCTGCTCCAACCCGGTAAGGAGTACCTCGCGGTTGATCCGTTTTTCGTCCGCGACGGTGTCGATGAGTTTCATGACCTCCTTGCCGATCGCCACCGGGTCTTTCTTCGGCGGGGCTTCAGGTTCGGCTTTCTTGCGGCGGACGGCCATGATGCAACTCCAGCTTCGGCGGTTGTTCTCGGACCTCACCCCCCGGTTCCCTTTCCGAATGGAAGGGGGTGTACGAGGGGGTCACGGTGTGTTGTGTTCGTCTCGCGGTCGATCCTTCGCCGATGCGGGTGGACCACTCCGCTCCGGGGTCGGCCCCCCCCTCTCTGCCACACTGCCACCTGCCACACACATATCCCCCCCACCACCGCCACGCGAAAAGTCGCGAAAATCAGCCTTTTTTCTCCACTTGCCACAGTTTGCGGGCAGGGCCGGGGTGAGCGAGAGACTCCAAGTTTCAAACGACGTTTCCGGTGGCGTCAAACCACACGCCGCGGTCCGGGATCACGGTCCAATCGGTGAGTGTGCCGACCGGGGGGGGTGAGCCGGACGACCACCGCACGCGGACCCGGGAGCGCCCCCGAGCCACAGTGAGTAGCCGCCCGTCGCCGTCCGGTTCGGCCGAGAGGAGCGTCCACCCGCGAAGGCCGTACCCGCGTTCGTGCGGGGGGCCGGGCTGGACGTCTTCAGGCCTGAGGCCGAGCGTCAGACGAGGCATCGGGCCGGTGGTCGCCAGGTTCGCGCAGAGGCGAGCCGGCAACGGCACACGAACCGACCCATCTTCGGTCACGAAGATGGTGGGGTCGCCGTCACCCGTGCTGTTCGGCCGTTCGACGATTCCGTCGATCAGGCTGAACGCCCCGACACAATACGCGACGAACCGGTTGCCGGGGCGGGATCGCAGTTCGTCGGCCGTGCCGATCTGCTGCAACTTCCCGTCCCCCAGCACCCCGATGCGGTGGCCGAGGGCCAGGGCGTCGATCGGGTCGTGGGTGACGATCAATATTGTGGGCGACGCCTTCGCTGCGAACAAGAGGAATTCCGTCCGGAATTCGTCCCGGAACATCGGATCCAGCCCGGCGAACGGTTCATCCAGCAACCACACCGGCCGATTCGCCAGGAGCAATTTCGCCAATCCGACCCGTTGCCGCTCGCCGCCGGAAAGCTCGTGCGGGCGGCGGGCAAGCAGCGGAGTGAGGCGGAGTGGATCGATGAGCGGCGACCAAAGATCCGAACCCGCTTCCTCGGAGTGGCGGCTCGTGTCGAGGTTCTGCGCCACGGTCATCTGCGGGTACAACGCCACCCGCTGTGGGAGCAGGCTCACGCCCCGCTGGTGCGGCGGGAGGCGATCCACCCGTTGCCCATCGATCCACACCTCGCCGGCGTCCGGGGCTTCCAGGCCAGCGACGAGCCGCAGCAACGTCGACTTACCCGACCCACTCGGGCCAAGCAGGGCCAGCCGTTCGCCAGCCTCCACTCTCAAATCCGTGGAATGCAACCCGACCACCCGGCCGGGGTACGACTTGCTCACGCCACGCAGATCGACGGACATGGACGGAATCGGAAGACGGATCGAGCCGACCCCGCGCGGGGTCGGCCCAAAAACAACCCGACCCCTCGCGGGGTCAGGTCACAAGGTCACTTCTTCTCCTCGGGCTTCGGCTGTTCACCCATCGGCGGCATCGGTGGCGGGGCAGGGGTCCGCAGCGGCGGGGTGAACCCACTCACCGCCGCCCCGAAGTCGCCCGGCTTATCCGACACCAGGCGGGCCAGCACCGCCAGCTTGCCCTGGAGGATGGCGTCCTTCTCGCCCTCCACTGCCTGTGGCACCGTCTGGGCGGCGGCCACCGGCACGCTCCGCCCGAAGGCCTGAATGTGCCGGGCCGCGGCGTCGGCCGCTTGTACCCGCACCGCCACCGGCCGGCCCGCCGCCGTCGCCAGTTGCACCAGTGCCAGTTGCGTGTCGCCCGAACCCAGCTTGGCCAGCCCGTCGATCAACTCCGGGGCGAGATCGTCGGACGCCAGCGCCTTCCGCATGTCGGCCTGGGCCGCCTCCGCGATCGAGTAGCCCGGCACCGCCCCGATGGCGATCTGATTCAGCCACTGGGCGGCGACTTTCGCCGTGGCCTGTTTCTCCTTGTCCGACCGTGGGCGAGCAGCCGGATCGGCCACGGCTCGCCGCAGATCGTCGGCCAGAGCGCCGGCTCCGAACGGCTCGGGGATGACCGTCACGCCCTTGAAGCCTCGCACTTGCCGTGCGAGCTTCGCCTCCAACTCGCGGTCACGGTTCTCGACGACATCGAGCAGCAGGGTCGCGGGGTGAGTGGTGGGAGGAAGGCTTTTCACATCCGACGCGGCGATTGGTTCGGCCACGCGGTCGCCGCTGGGGGTCGGCACGAGCCGGGCGACTTCCTGACGACCGACCGCATCGAGTTGGCCTTCGATCTGTTCGATCAACCGCCCGATCCTGGCGGTGTCTGCCACCTTGGCCACCGCCTCGTTCAACCGGGCCTGCCCACGAATGGCGTCGGTCAGGTTGGAGAAGGTCCGGTAGGCGTCTGCGGGTGGGGCTTTACGCAACTGGGGAGTCTGAAGCAGTTGCTCGGCGGCCTCGGGGTCGATCTCGGTCAGTGGTGGGCGGGTGGGGTTCGGCCCGTTCACGTCGTGTTGGGCGAGGAGCACAGCGTAGGTGAACTGAGGTAACCGCACGGCCAACCGCTCGGCCACATCTGGGGTGATGGGGAGGTCGGCCGACTCCACGAGCCGCTGAAGCCGCTTCAGGCGGGCGTCGGCGATGGTGGCGAAGGCGCTATTCCGTTCGTCGATTCGCCGCCACCGGGCCGCCTCGATGGCGGTGGTCAGGGTCTGTCGTGGGCTTTGCGGGGGCGGGAACTTGGGGTCGTAGAAGTACGCCGCGGGAACCTCCGCCTGGGGTGTCTCGGTGGCGGCCACCAGCACGGCCAGACGGAAGAGTTGTGTTTCCAGCGTCGGAGCGGTCGGCTTGTCGGTGGAAGCGACCACCAGCACCGGGCGTCGGCCGGCGTTCGGATCGGCCGCGAGATGGCTGAGCACATCGTTCAACAGCGGATCGGCGACGTGCCGATCGAGAACGATCAGGTCGAGATCGGACGACTTGGCGACCCGGCGAAGCAGATCGCGGCCGGAAACCACCTTCTCGACGGCGTACCCCACCGTGCGAAGTTGGCCGGCAAGCCGGTCGCCGCGAGCCGTCATCGGATCGACGATGATCGCCCGGCCGACCGCGTTCGGGTCGGCGGTAGCATCGAGTGCCCGACGTAGCACATCCACCACGCGGGCGGCAGCGCCGGGGCCAGGGGGCAAGGGGTTCCGCAAGAGGGCCACCGCAGCGGCGAACTGCACCCGCACGTCCTTATCGGAGAGTGCTTGCACATACGGCGACGGGCGCCCACCGGTGCCCGGTTCGTCGCGCTGCCCGCGATCGCTCATCGCACGCAGCACACCGACCGCCAGGGCGGTGCGATTCTCGGCCAACGCCTGTTCGAGCAGGGCAGTCAGGGTTGCATCCGGGGCGGCGGCGAGCAACCGATAGACCTCCGGCTCGCCGGCTTTCAGGTCGCCAAACCCGGCCCGTTCGGTCGCCCGTTCCGTCGCCACCGCCAAAAACGCCAGTTGTGCCGGCTCGCTTTTCGGGTTCACCCGCACCGCCCACCGCAGGTATTTCAGTGCCAGGTACTCTTCGGCGTCGGTCTGCGAGAGCGAGGCCGGCCGCAGAACGGTCGGCGGGTTGTCCCAGGCCCACAGGGCGACTTTCCCGGTCACGGGGTCGAGCGTGTCGAAGGCGGCCTTGCGGGCCGCAATCGGCTGGGCCAGCCGCACCAGTTCGGCATCGGCCGTCCGCCGCCGGCTCAGCCCACCGCTGACCGATTCCAGCAGCGTACCAACGGCCTCGGCCAACTGCGGATTGCCGAACACCACGTAGTACCAGAGAGTCGGCGTGGGATCGGTGTCGGCCTTCTCGATCAGTTGAGCGATATCGCGGCGGGCCACCACGGCTCGGAGCAGGCCGAGGCGGGCATCTTCGGTCAGGTCGCCAGCGGGATCGGCGGCAGCGATCAGGCCGGGCACCACACTCCGGGGCAAGCGGGGCACCGCGTCGTAGATGCCGGCTTTCAGGGTCGCATCTTTGGTGGCCCGAAGTGCCGACACCAACTCGGGAACCACAGCCGAACCCGCCGGAACGAGCTGATCGATGGCGAAATCCTTCTCG
>JALOQR010000170.1 GCA_025459365.1 Fimbriiglobus sp. | reverse complement strand
CTCAAGCCGGAGGTGATCGATCTGGCCGAGACGTGCCGGGATCTGAGCGAAAACTTCGAAGCCGACCCGCAACGGCTCGACGAGATCGAGCGACGGTTACAACAGTTGAAGAAGCTCGAAGCGAAGTATGCGAAGCGGATCGACGACCTGATCACGTACCACGCCACCCTCGCAGCGAAGGAGAAGGAACTTCAACAACAGGAAGACGACCTGAGCGGCATTGATGGCCGCCTGAAAGCGGCGATGGGAGAATTAAAGGAACTGGCGGCAGTGCTGAGCCGGGGGCGAGCGAAGGTCGCGAAGAAACTGGCCAGCGAAGCCCAGAAACACCTCGCCGACCTGGGAATGCCGAAGGCCAAACTCGACGCCGAACTGACGCCATTACCGCTGAACGACACCGACGACGTTCCCGCCACCGGGGCCGATCACCTCGAACTGATGCTGACGGCGAACCCCGGCGAGCCGGCCCGCCCACTACGAAAGGTGGCCAGCGGCGGCGAGATGAGCCGCACGATGCTGGCACTAAAGACGGTACTGGCCGCGCACGACCCCGTGCGGACACTGGTAGTGTTCGACGAGATCGACGCCAACGTCGGAGGGCGGCTCGGCGACATGCTCGGGCAGAAACTGTCGAAACTGGGCGAATCTCACCAGGTGTTGTGTGTGACTCACCTACCACAGGTGGCCAGCTTCGCCGCCTACCAGTGGACCATCCGCAAGGCAAGCACGGCGAAGAAGACGAGTACCACCATCACACCACTCACTTCGGATGATGCCCGCGTGGAGGAACTCGCCCTGATGATGCGGGGCGACGCCAAGACGGAAACCACACTGAAGGAAGCCGCTGAGATGCTGAAAGCGAGCAAGCGGGGGCGGTGATCGCGGTGGTCACTCCGCTCCGGTCGGCCACTGCTCGGCCGGTCGCCAGCCGAGCCACTTCTGGGCCGGTTCGAGGTCGTAGAGCAATTGCTGTCGCGGAAGGCTCGTGCAATACACCACCGCCCACCGCGGGCGGGCGGCCGGGTCGGCCTCCACCGCTGCCGCAAAGAACCGCCCTGCATCGCCAGGACTCAGGTACACATCCTGCGACTCGGGATCGGCTGCGATCTCCGCAATCTGCTTCGCATCCCGTGGGCACCACCCCAACCGCACCGCCAGCACCCTCATGGCGTGCTGCTCGGCATACACCCGCCCCAGCATTTCGAGGAATACTTTGGTGCAGGCGTACAGGTACCGGGGTCGGTAAGGCATGCCTGCGGTGATGGGAGTGTTGCGGTCGTCGAGGTGGCCGTCGATCACTTGCCCGGTACTGGCGAGGATGATGTTTCGGACACCGACTCGACGGGCGGCGTCCATCACCCGATAGCTGCCCAGCACGTTGCTCGGCAGGAGTTCACTCTCGAAGTTGTTGTCGTCGGCCGGGGGAAAGTGAGAGTCGTCCGGGGCGGCGGCAAGGTGAACCAGGGAGTCGAC
Organism: Fimbriiglobus sp.; assembly: GCA_025459365.1. Taxonomy (GTDB): domain Bacteria; phylum Planctomycetota; class Planctomycetia; order Gemmatales; family Gemmataceae; genus JALHQU01. The sequence continues at coordinate 8,120 of JALOQR010000170.1, read as the reverse complement.
ACCGGCCATTGCTCTTGCCAGCAGGTCGGCGTTCAACAGAGAGCCGACGATGTTGTTCGCGTCGGGCAGACCCGGTGTCGGGCGTAGATCGTACCCGACCACCATGTGACCGCGGACGAGTAGTTCCGCCACCACTGCCCGCCCAATGCGTCCGGCCGACCCCGTCACCAACACACGCTTCACCATGATCGCCCCACCGAGAAAGCCAATGGCTTCAGGGTACCGCCGGATCGGCCGGTTACCACCCGAGCCAGCCCCGCCAGCCGTTCCGCTTGCCGGCATCGCGGTCCTTCACCCCGCCGTCGCCCGCTCGTAGCGCCTCCAGTACCTCGTCGGCCGAGGCGAAGCGGTCTGCCAGTTTCTTGGCCAGCAGTCGGGTAACCACTGCTTCAAACCATTCGGGCAGGTCCGGGCGGACAGTTCGCAGACGGGGCGGGTCGAGGTCGGCCACCCGCTTCATCACCGCCACGGTGCTGTTGGCGTCGAAGGGATTGGCACCGGTGGCCAAGGTGTACAGAGTGGTACCCAGGCTGAAAAGATCGGTGCGGGCATCGAGCGGCTCGCCGTACACCTGCTCGGGCGACATGAACAGCGGAGTGCCGACAATGCTCCCGCTCACCGACAAGCTCGCGTCTTTATCGGAGCGGGCGAGGCCGAAATCGACGATCCGCACTCGTCCATCGGCCCCCTGCAAGACGTTCGCCGGCTTCAGGTCGCGGTGGATGATGCCGCGGGCGTGGGCGGCCCCCAGACCCGCGGCGACCTGCCCGGCGACCGACATCAAATCGGCGACCGGCATCTTGCCGCTTCTCACTGCCTCATCGAGCGACCGCCCATCGACGTACTCCATCACCAAATAGAGCAACCCATCGACCTCTCGGACGGCATAAATCTGCACCACGTTCTCGTGGCGTACAGCGGCTACGCTGCGCGCTTCACGTGCGAAACGCTCACGGCTCGACGGATCGCGGCTCACCTCTGGGTCCATCAACTTGACGGCCACCGGCCGGTCGAGGCCTGTGTCGTGACCGTGGAAGACCACCCCCATCGCTCCACGGCCCAGCACACGCGTCAGGCGGTATCCGTCGAGCAGGCTCCCACCCTCGGGAAGGCGAGTCAGGTACTCGGGGCGGAAGTGATCCGCGGACATTTCACAGATGGGCACGGGTAGGGGAGTATCGATCCCTCGATGAGTGCCGCCTGGCGTGGGGTTACGGACGGTGGCCGACCCAACGGACACGCCGGTATGAGTCAACTCGACCAGTGCAGCACATCCCCGGGTAAGCGTACCCAGGTATTCCGGGCTGTTGCCCACATCCAGGCTGAGCATCTCGGCGAACGCACTCACCTTCGGCACCAAACCCTGCAAGAACTCGATCAGTTGCGGGCGTGAAAGCTGGTACTTCCCTTCGGCGGTGGCGAGCAACTCGGCTAATCGATCGGGGTACTGGGCGATCGCATCGAGTTGGGTCAGTTGCTCGGTGAAGGCCAGCAAGGCGGCACGGTCGGCGATCGTCTTGGTCGGGTTGACGAGGACCTCTGGGTGGTGGTGCCCGCGGATCGGCTCGACCATGAGGGCGGGTAGCCGCCACTCGCTCAACAGGGCGGCGGACACATCAGCGTGATCGATGCCGAACACCGCCCGCTCCAACCCGCACACCTCCTGCGGCAACCGCTGCCGCCCGCCGACGGCGAAGTCGGCGTACTCCACTGGGAATGTCTGGCGGATCAGCAGCCCACCAATATCGCGAAGCAGCCCGCAAACCAGATCGTCCTCGGGCATCGGCCGTCGCAGGCGAGCGGCCAGTTCTCGGGCCATGATCGCCCCGCTGACCGAGTTCACCCAGTAATCCCGTAGATCACCTGCTGGCACCCGCCCGCTCTGCATGGCCGGCAGCGACAGGGCCAGGACGAGCGAGCGCACGGTGTTCAAGCCGAGCAGCAGCACCGCGCGTTCAACCGATGTGATCGGTGAGGAGAGCGCGTAGACGCAAGAGTTGATGACCTTGAGCAACTGACCACAGATCGCCGGGTCGTGTGCGAGGAGATTCACGATCTCCTTCACCTCGCAGTCCGGGTTACTCGTCGCCCGCACGATCTGCATCGCTACGGCCGGCGGGGTGGGCAGTGGCCCAGCCTGAAGAACACGGGCGAGGGCAATGTCGCGGGCGGAACTGCGGCCAGGCGGCGGCAGGATGACGGTAGCGGTACTCACAGTAGGCGAACCGGGTGGGCGGTTGAGGGCAGCGTTGAACCATGCGACCGATTCACGCACAGTCAACCAACGGGTGGGGATTCCGGTCTGGCCGAAAACTGGGCCGTCGGATGTAATCTGGCAGACGGAAAATGAGCACCGGAGCACGAACGGCGGGCATCGCCAGAAGGGAATATTCAGATGCGCTGGGTGGTGGGCATCGATGAAGCCGGGTATGGACCGAACCTCGGCCCACTGGTTCAGGCGGCCGCCGCCGTCCGCCTGCCGGACGACGACCCATCCGGGTGGGACACTCTCCGACCGGTGATCCGCCGGGCTGGGCGGTTGGCCAACGACCCACGGCTGGTAGTGGACGACTCCAAACGGGTGTATCTGGGGGTGAACGCCCTGGAAAAGCTCGAACGCGGAGTGCGGGGTCTGTTCAACCTCACCGAGGCGACCGCCGGCGACCTGCTCACCCGCCTCGCCCTCGGGTGGTGCGTCGAGGAGTTGACGGCCGAGGGGTGGTACGACCCCGCCAGTCCGTCACCGGTGGCGACCACCGTCGACGCGATCCGCAAGCACGCCGAACACTTCGCCGGGCTGGTGCCCAAAGACGTATTCGTTCCACTCCCGCACGCCGTGCTTACCTCCGCCACTCGCTTCAACCGGGTGGTGGAGGCTAGCGGCACCAAGGCCACCCTCCTCGCCCACGGGCTGATTGACCTGCTCCGCGTCACGCTCGCCACACTGCCCGGCGACGAGAGCGTCGTCGTGCTGTGCGACAAACAGGGCGGGCGGAACTTCTACGCCCCGCTGCTCCAGGAGGCGTTCCCGGACGCGGCGGTGCTCCCGCTATTGGAAACAAGCGCCGAGAGCCGGTACGCGATCGACGGGCTGGGGCGGGTGGTGAGCGTGGCGTTCCGCCCGCGGGCGGACGGCGACAGCGTGGCGGTGGCCGCCGCCAGCATGGTGTGCAAGTACCTGCGGGAGGTGTGCATGGCCCAGTTCAACGCGTTCTGGGCGAGGCACGTTCCGGGGCTGAAGGAGACGGCCGGCTACCCGGTGGACGCCAAACGGTTCCTCGACGACATTCGCCCGGCGATGGAACGGCTGGGCATCGCCGAGCACGCGGTGTGGCGGGTGAAGTGAGCGACTGTGAGCGTGGGCCATCAGGCCCACGCTCGCCCGAACTACGCGAACGCCTTCAACTCGTGGCCCGCATCCAGCAGCGCCGCCCGCACCGCCCGCACGAACTCCACCGCCCCTGGTGTATCTCCGTGGACACAGATCGTGCGGACGCCCTTCTCGCGGACCAGCCATTCGACCTGTTCCACCACTTCCTTCACGTCGTGCAAGATGGCATCGGGTTCGGTGCGGGGGACGAGGGTGCCGTCGGGCCGGTAGCGGCGGTCGGCGAATCCTTCAGGGATGAAGTCGTGCATTTCCTGGATCGCCAGCGTTTGCAGATGCGACCCGGGTAAGCCGACCACTGGCAACAATTGATCCGGTCGGAACACGAACCCCAGTGCGTTCAACAGCCCGTAGGCATAACCCTGTTCTCGACTCGCTTGGTGGTAGAAGGCACCGTGCGGCTTGACGTAGGTCAGGGTCACCTGGCACCATTCGGCGAGCGTCCGTAACCCACCGATTTGTTGCAAGCACATCCTGCAGACCTCTGGCTCTCCTAACTCCATTTCCCGTCGGCCGAAGTGCTCCCGGTCGGGATACCCCGGATGTGCCCCCACCCGCACGCCATACTTCTTCGCCAGTTCCAACGCCGCGGCGATGGTATCGGCGTCTCCCGCGTGGAACCCGCAGCTCACGTTCGCCGAGGTGATGAGCGGCATCAACTCGGCGTCGGTGCCGGCGCCCTCGCCCAGGTCGGCGTTCAGGTCGATCAGCATGGTGCCCCTACTTTTTGATCGGGGGCGAGTCCGGCACGCTCGCCGGCGGGATGAGCGGGTCGGCGGCCTTCGGCTCGACCGCCTTCGGCAACTCGCGTTCGAGCAGGTGGCCGAGCAGTCGGCCTTTCAGGTCTTCGGCCGCCTGCAACCGCTCCTTCGTCGGGTTCTTGGTGAACTCCTTGTTCGCCTCCTCGGCGTTCCACAACACTCCGCCGTCGAGCGACACCCCGGCGAACACCCCGCGGCTACGGCTGTACGACAGCACCTCCGCCTTGAACGCCCCGTCCGTCGCCGCTTCCGCCCGCCGGCCGAGTGGCCCGGCCGCCACCGCCGCATCGACTCCCAGTTTGAGTTTGCTTTTCCCCTCCAGAATCCGCTCGAAGTGTTTCTTGTCCTTGAACACCAGCACCAACTCGGACACCTCAACGCCGATCTGCGGGCCGATGCTTGCCCCGCCCAGGTTGACGAACACCGGGTCGCCCCAGCCCTCTTTCGTCCGCACCAGCGCCACCCCGTGCCCACCGCGGCCGGCGAACACCAGCCCGCCTTTCACCGCGTCGGGCACGATCACCACAGCTTCGGCCTTCGCCAGCAGGTGTTCGGGGATGCGGCTCTTCGGCCAGGCCTGCATTTCCTCGATCACCTCGGCCGCCTGACGGAGCGTCTTCGCCGGTTCGGGCGGTTGGGGCTTCAGTTCCTTCAGCTTGTCGCGGATCGGCCCCTGAGACGGCGACACGACCAGGGCGGAGGCGAGCAACAGTTGCGGGAGCATGGCGGTCCTCGGGGCGGAAGCCGGGCGGTCTGCACAAGAAACGTACTCCCGGTGGGGTCTTGCAGTCAATGGAGGCATGTCCAGAGAAAATGGCCAAAATTTTCCCGACTTCGTCAGGGTATCAGACACCCACCCGAGCAAAAGCACCCGCTCTGCCACACTGCCACCTGCCACACACATACCCCGTCCGGAATTTGGACACATGTTCACCTCCTCTCCTTTGCCAGAACCACGGCGCACCCCTGGGTTCCCCGGCACGCACTTCGTCTTCCCCAAACCCCCGCCGCACGGTACAAGCCGATTGTCCGACCGATTCCGCCGGGGTGCGCCGTGTACAAGCTGTTGCTCTGCCTGCGGTACCTCCGCACCCGCTACCTGGCGTTCATCTGCATCGTCAGCGTCATGCTCGGTGTTGCCACCCTCATCGTGGTGAACAGCGTCATGGCCGGGTTCAGCGACAAGCTGAAGTCGCACCTGAACGGGCTGGGGTCCGACCTCACCATCCGCACCGAAGCGCCCGCCGGCTTCCCGCTCTCCACACCCGACATCGAACAGCAGTTGAAGGCGTCTGCCGCCGGGCAGTACATCGAGGCCACCTCGCCGACGGTCGAGACGTTCGCCCTGTTGCAGTTCACCTACCGTACTCCGAACGGCCGCGAGATCCCGTTCGTGAAGCACGTGAAGGTCATGGCCATCGACCCAGCCCGGCACGCCAAGGTAGGCAAGTTCGGCGACTACCTGGTGAACAGCAAGGACGACCCGGCGAGTTGTTTCCGCATGACCCCGGCGGCGAAGGAATGGTTCGACCTACTGCGAGGGCGTGAGGCCCGCGACGCCGACCAGCGCCGACAGTGGGAAGAATTCGCCCCGACCCCGCAACCAGCCGTCGAGCCAGGGAAAAACATCTTCGGCCAACCGACTCCGAAGGTGGACGGGGGCGACCTGCCCGCCGACTTGCGGAACCTGAAGCCGCAACTGCCCGCCGACCCGGCCGCCGATGTGCCCCCGCCCACCATCATCCTCGGGTGGGACATCGCCTACGCCTACCCGACCGACCCGAAAACGGGCGAGCGGTACGAGCTGCAACTGCTCAAGCCGGGCGACGATGTGTTTCTGGCCACCGTCGGTTCGAGCGGCACCCGCCCGGTGTCGGCGTCGTTCGTTGTGACCGACTACTTTCGTTCACGGTACGGCGAGATCGACGCGAACGTGGTGTACGTTCCGCTCGAAGATCTGCAAAAGCTCCGCGGCATGGACGACCGGGCGAACTGCCTGCAAGTTCGCCTGACGCCGGACGTGCGAGAAAGCCCGAAGTTCGTGCACGACACCGTCTTACCAGCCGCCCAGGCCATCATGCCCCGGCCGGAGTCGCACGCCGAAACGTGGTGGCAGCAGCAAGGCTCCCTGTTGAGCGCCATCGAGATCGAGCGGAACCTGCTGAACATCCTCCTGTTCCTCATCATCGGGGTGGCGGGGTTCGGTGTGCTGGCCATCTTCAGCATGATCGTGTCGGAGAAGTACCGCGACATCGGCGTGCTCAAGTCGCTGGGGGCGAGCGGCGGCGGGGTGATGGGCATCTTCCTTGGGTACGGGCTGCTCCTCGGGCTGGTGGGTGGGCTGCTCGGCACCGGGCTGGGGGTGTGGATCACCCTGAACATCAACGACATCGAGAAGTGGCTGGCGGCGACCACCGGCCGCGCGATCTTCGACCGCAAGGTGTACTCGTTCGACAGCATCCCGACCCACCTCGACGCCCTGAGCGTGGCGCTGGTGAACCTCGGAGCGGTGGGCATCGCGGTGATGTCGGCGGTGCTGCCGGCACTGCGGGCGGCGCGCCTCCAACCCGTGCGGGCGCTGCGGTTCGAGTAGCGACTTCGGCCCGATCCCAGGGTTTCCGCCCTGGGCTAGGGTCGCCGGTCGCTTCGGGACGGAAGGCCGGCCGGTCGCCCACGCCGCGAAGCGGCCCTCGGTTGTAGCCCAGGGTGGAAGCCCTGGGAGTGAAGATCACCCCACCACCCCGCCCCGGAGGGGCCGGCGGCCCCGAACAGCCATGCTCATCGCCGACACCATCCACAAGACGTACCGCAAGCACCGGGTGGCCGTGCCGGTGCTCACCGGGGCATCGCTGGCCGTTCACCCTGGCGAGTTCGTCAGTGTGGTCGGGGCGAGCGGGTCGGGGAAGAGTACCTTCCTGCACCTGCTCGGCTGCCTCGATGTGCCCGACGCTGGCATCGTGTCGCTCGACGGCCAGCGGATCGACCACCTCACCGGCCGCGACCGCGACCGCCTGCGGAACACCACCTTTGGTTACGTCTTCCAGTTCTACCACCTGCTGCCCGAACTCTCGGCGCTCGACAACGTGCTGATGCCGGCGTACATCGCCGAGGGCGTGCTGAGCTGGTGGGGCAAGCGGGCGGCATGGCGGAAGCGGGCGATGGGGCTGCTCGAACGGGTCGGCCTCGGCCAGCGGTGGCGGCACAAGCCGCGGGAGATGAGTGGCGGGGAGATGCAGCGGGCAGCCATCGCCCGATCGCTGCTCATGAACCCGCGGTTCTTGCTGGCCGACGAACCGACCGGCAACCTGGACAGCGAAACCGGCGACACCATCGTGAAGCTCCTCCGCACCCTCAACCGCGACGAGAAAGTGACGGTGGTGATGGTGACGCACAACCTGGAACTGGCCCGCGGCACCGATCGCGTGGTGCGAATGCAGGGCGGCAAGACAACCGAGGAGGCCCGGCCCGCCGGGCCGAAATTTCTGAGCCTGGTGGGGTGACCCCGGCTACAGCAGGCTGAGCGTGAAGAACCGGCTGTTCGGGTCTGGGGTGTAGTCAGCGAACGGCCCGCAGTCGGCGAACCCGAACCCCTCGTACAGCCGGTGGGCCGGGGCGAACGCCAGCCACTGCTCCTTCAACTGCTCGGCGTAGTGGTCCCGTTGGCGGGTGAGCGTTCCCACTTGCGCGCGAAGGGCGGCCACCTCCGCCCGTAGTCGTAGCAATTCGTCCGCCTCATGCCGGCTCGGAGTCGTCGGGATGGCTGGCATGCGTTACCTCCGGTATTGGTCATATCCTCTTATCCCACCCTGCCGACGGCTGACGAGAGGAGTACGCCCCCTAACAGGGCGACTCAGAGGTTCACCTCAGGTAGGGTGGGTCCAGCGAGCGTCTCGCTCGCGCCGCCCCTCGCCGACGAGAGGAGTACGCCCCCCTACAGGGCGACTCAGAGGTTCACCTCAGGTAGGGTGGGT
>JALOQR010000169.1 GCA_025459365.1 Fimbriiglobus sp. | reverse complement strand
CCCCTCAGCCACCGTCACCCTAAGTGTTGCGCCAATCAGCTTTTGGCTCCATTTGGCCATGGCCCCCGACCCGGATAGGGACAGGACACGCTCCCCCTAGCCGTCCGCCGTCGTTTTAAACTTGGCCAGAGCCAGTGATGCACTTGGTGAGCAGCCGACTTGAGCGAAGAGGGTGGGCATGGCCAGCCAGTGCCAGCCGGCCAACGTCTCGCTCCACCGTTCGTAGTCGCGGGCCAGGCGGCGGAACCGGCCCAGCCAGGCGAACATCCGCCCCGCCACGCATCGGCGGGGCAGCAGGACGACCCCCTCTTCGCCTCGGTGTGCTTCACCACCTCCCGCCGGATGCCCTCCTTGGCTGCCGCGGCTCACTTCTTCTTCGATAGGTCGGTGAACTTGATGTCGGCGTACTCCACCTTCATCTTCGGATGTCCGCCGTGGAGTTGGAAAGCGATGATCCCCTCTAGCGGGAAGTCCTTCATCTCCTTGCCCGGAAGTTTCGGGAAATCGCCGTCGACCATCGCCTCGCCGTTAATGGTGATCGTCACCTTCGTTCCCTTCGCCACGATCTTGTAGTCGTTCGCCCCATCCGCCTTCACCTTGGCCTTGACCTTCTCCGCCTGGCTCGCCTTGATCATCCCGCCCACCCCTTCGCCGTACAGGCTTCCCCAATACTGCTGGCCGATATCCGCCTGCGGGCCACTCACCCGGAAAGGCGTCTTGTTTTCTGGGCTGTCCTTGTCCGTGCGGGTGCTGCGGATTTGCACTCCGCTGTTCCCCTTCGCTTCGTGCAGCGTCACCTTGAAGCTCAGCTCAAAGTCGCTGTACTTCTTCTTGCTGCACAAAAACGTGTTGTACTTCGGATCTTCTTTCGTCTCGCCGATGATCTTGCCCTTCTCCACTGTCCACAGGTCCTTGCGGCCTTCCCAGTTTTCGGGCTTCAAGAACTCTTCGGTGTCGTCCGCCCGCACGATCGGGGCAGACAGGAGCAGGGCGGCAGGCAGTGCGAGCAGCAGGCGGGAGAGTCGCATCAGAACTCCTTGGATCGGATCGCCCCGGCAGGATGGTGTGGGGCGTGGGTATGGTCGGATGCGGGCGGGCGAAAAGCAAGGGGTCAGTTCGACTGGCGGTCCCAGAGCCCTACCCATTCGGCCCACTCCGGGCCGTCGGCAGCCGAGGCCTTTGCCAGCAGCCCTCTCACCGCCTGATTCCAGACGGCGAGTTGTTCGGTGTTGAGTCGGTCCAACACCCCGCGAGCCACCACATGGCCGTGGATAGCCCCTTTCAACCGGGCAAACTCGATCACAGTCGGTTTCTCGTCGTGGCCGGCGAACCGCACCTCGGCGGTGATCCGCTGCAACCCCAGGCGGACTTCCCCAGCAGTCGCTGCCAACCCGGCCCACGCCCTCGATACCCGGGTCAGGGCAAGCAGTTCGCGGTCGATCAACTTCCGTACAGACTCCTCGGCGTGGTGCAGTTCATCGAGCGGCTTTCGCACCTTCGCCACCCGGCCGGTGTGCCGCTCACGGAGGAGGGCTGCCCGCACCTTCTCGAATGCCGCTGGCACGGTGCCCGAGTGAAACCCCGGCGTGAGCAACCCGTAGACCGTCTCCCCGTGGTGGCCGATGGCCAGCGGACGAAGCCGCCGTGGGCGATTGGCCGCGTACAGCCGCCAGTTCTCTTTGAGCTCCCACACAATGAATCCGAAGATACCAGGGATTCCCCAGATGACTGCTCCAACCACGCCCAGTCCGAGGCCAGTGGTATCGGCGATAGGCCCCACCATTGGCAGCAGCAGTTTGTGCGACACGGTGACGACCGGGAAGTGTTTGACGGGGTTCACCTGCGGCTCGATGAGCAAATAGAAGGCGAAGCGCCACAGGTAGGCCACCGGAAACCACACGAGGGCCAAAGTCACCTTTGCAACCAGCGCCGGCCGCGACTGCCCCTCACGAAAGCGAAGCCACTCGTCCACGGTGTAGATGAACCAGTCCAGGGTCGCGATCGCCTCACGAAACAGCCATAGCATCCAGCCGATGAGGTTGGGCAGCAGGTCGCGGCGGACCCATCGCCACCAGTCGGAAAGGGCCTCCGCCACGTTCTCTTGCCACACCCGGCCGAACGGTGTGTTCAGCAAAACGGCGAGAAAGGCGAACACCCCGCCGCCCCAGGCGAACACCCGCGGCCAGTTGGCCTGAAACAGCCATAGGCTGCCCGCCACCGCCACTCCTGCCAACAGCGGCCAGCCAAGGCGGTCGGCAAACAACCGCGGCACGGGGTGAGTCCGGACGGCCCGCACCGGTGCCCAGTTCCACACCAACAAGGGGGCAGTCACGAAGACCGCCTTCAGCACCTGTCCGAGGCGCCCGAGCAACCGGCCGATGGATGCCCGAAAGGGCGGAATGTGGAGCAAGGCAAGAAAGAAGAAACCCAGCGCGACGATCGCGGCGACCGTGGGCGCGGTGAACAGCTCCGCATGTGCCTTTTTTCCGACGTGCTCAACTGCTTCGGATGCCGGTGTTGGGTCGGGTCCATCGAGGTCGCCGATCAGCCGGGTGAGGAAGCCGTACAGCAACCCTATTTCGTGCCAGAGATAACGGGCGAACTCGACAGTCATGACCGCCCCGCCGAACGGCATGACGACGAACTTCGTCAGCCACCGGCCCAACGTCGTGCCGAACGCCAGTGAACTCCCTCGCTGGATCGCCCGTAGGTACGCCTCCCCGGGGTGGTACAACCCATCCAGCGACTGGCCGAGGGCAGCATCGGCACGGAGTAAAGCGTCCCCCCGCACGAACTCGGCCGGCCCGGCAAGATCGTCGAGTTTCAAGGCGTGTCGAGCGATGGAGTCGCGGAGGTCGGCCAGGCGAGCGTGCCCACGGTGGCAGATGGTATCGATGAGTTCTTCGGCGATGGTGTCGCGGGCGACCGCCTCTGGCAGATGGTGTGGGGCGAGGTGGGCGGCGAGCGCTCCCTGCACCACCGGGCGGAGTTTCGCACGAAGTTCCAAATCGGCCTTGACGATCTCATGGTCCAACGGCGTCAGTATTGGCTCGGCGAGAGCCGCCGACAAGCGTGCAAAGTGCCCGCGGGCAGCCCGCAGATGCTTGAGCAACACGGCATGGCGGGCGAGGGTGAGCTTCCGCACAAGCGGACGACGGAACAGGCTACGTACCCAAGAGGCTGGATCAACAGCAAACAACTCGCGAGTCAAATCGAGGGGTATCTTTTGTAGGTCGTACAGGCCCATCGCGGCCGGCGACCAGTACCCCCGGGCCGCAGCTGGCAGCACCGCCGTGAGCGCGTCGGCCCATGCCTTACGTTCGTCGCGGCTCCAGGCGAATAGCTTGGCCAACTTGGGAATCAGCCCCTCGCTGATGGCGGTGATGGCGTCCGGGTGGCCAGTCCGTGTTCGTAAAACTGCAGCCCGGACGAGGTTCCCGGTGGCAGCCGCCTTGTTCGCCCGATCGAGGAGTACCTCGGGCGTCGAGTCGGGTGTCGCAGACCACTGCTCGCTGAGATTTGGGCTGGTGGCGAGTTCACCCGGTTCGGTGGCCCCTTCCGGGCGTGTGCGGACAAAGAGTTCCTCGGCGTTCAAGTCTTTCGCCGCCAACCGCTCCACCACCGCGGCATCGATCGAGGGATAGGTGAAGGCCAGCACCTCCGGGGCGAAGCGTCGGAGAGTGAGGAACTCACCGACGAACGCCGCGTACTGCTCGGCCAGGGTTGGGTCGGACGGTGTCACGATCCCCGGTCGCAGGCGAAACACCGCTTCCGCCGTCGCGACTTCGCCGAGTTCGGCCCAGCGGTCGCTCCCCTTCCCCGCCACCGTTTCGACCACCGCCGCCTCGTACAGCAATTCCCAGTACACCCGCAGGAGATCGGCGTCGGACATCCTCCCCGAAATGCGATCCCCTGGCTCGATCATCAATAATCGTCGGGTGCCGTCGCCATCGGTCACCGAGTTGGGGAAGGTGTCGGTCTCTTGGAGCCAGTCAACGGGCAGACGGTGGGCATGATCGAGGCCAAATGCCACCCGGTGCCCGAGGTCGGCGATCCGCCTCAGCCCCCGTCGCAGGTGCCGTTCGTTCACCAGCCGCACCGCCGGATCGACCCGCTGGAGAACCTGTTCAAGCTGATGGCGTTCCACGGGCGGCCTCGCGGGAATGGGTAGCGGATGTTGTTCGGGCCGTGCCGGGGAAGTCAAGGCGGGCGCGTTCGTGGAGTCGCCCTTCGGGGGGAATATTGGAGGGGGGAACGATGGAGAAGAGGCGTGTTGAACTCGACGTCAGCGGACGCCGCCGGAAAGTGGTATTTCCACCGCCGAGAGAGGTCGGGGGGTGCGATTGCGGCGAGCCACGATTACGGCGTCGGTGATGAATACCGCCACTGCCACCCACACGCAGCCCATCGCCGCCCAGCGGTCCCAGGTCATCGACTCGCCCAGGATCGTCACTGCCAATAGCAGTTGCACCGTCGGGGAGAGGAACTGGATGAACGACTGGGTGAGGAGAGGAATCCGCCGCACGCTCAGCGTGAAGGTCAGCAACGGGACAACAGTGACTACACCGCCGAAGAGGAGCCAGCCGGTCATCGGCAGGTCCTTCAGGAACAGGCCGTCGCCAATCGCTGAGTGCGTCGCAATGTAGGCGATGCACGGTAGGCTGAGCAGCAGGGTTTCGACTGTCAACCCGGTGCCGCTGTCCACCGGCAGTTTTTTCCGCACCAGGCCATAGAGGCCGAAGGTCAATGGGAGAGCGAGGGCCAGCCACGAGAACCGACCGGCGGCGAACAGCGGAACGGCCACCCCAATGGCGATCAGGGCGAGGGCGGGGTAATGGAGGCGGCGGAGTTTCTCGCCGAGGAACACCGTGGCAAGGAAGGCGTTGGCCAGCGGCATCATGTAGTAGCCGAGGCTGGCTTCCGCCACCTGCTGAGTGACGGTGGCGTAGATGTACAGCAGCCAGTTGCCCGAGAGGAGCAGTGCGGAGGCCAGTAGGCCCAAGAGCAGTTTGCGGGTGCGCAAAACTCGCCTTAGGCTCGCGAACCCGCCCGGTGTCAGGGCCACCACGCCGAGCATAAGCGGCATCGACCAACTAATCCGGTGGGCCAGGATCTCCAGGGCCGGAACGGTCTTCACCTGTGCGAAGTAGAGGGGCACAGCCCCCCAGCACATGTAGGCGATGACGCCAAACAGCAGGCCGCTGCGAAACTGCGTCGGGGACGGGGCAGACAACACACACTCCGATCGGAGATCTGGGGCCAGCGCGGATCGGCCATGCTCACCCGCTCGGCACCGGCGGAGGCGACGGCTCGGGTTGGGTGACCGCGTGGCGGGTCAGGTTCAACAGTCGGACAAACCGCCAAGTCAGCCAACCGCCAATACCGCAGACGGCCAGAATGACTCCCGCAGCAACCAGTTTCGCCGGGGCGGACACTCCGGCCGGATCGGTGTTCGCATCGCGCCCGCCGGTGGTCAGCGCCAGGGCCACCACCCCCAGGCAGAGGGTGCCCATTACGGCCAGGACCCCGCAAACGAAGGCGATCGCATACCGCCCAGTTTGTTCAGCCGTCTTCCAGCCGTCCGTTTCCCACAAGAGCCGGTTGAGAACGGTGAGGAAGGCGAATTCCAGCAGCACGCCCGCCGACCCCGCCGACAGGCCCACAAGCAACAGGGCCGCACCACCCGGTGGCAGTACCAGAAGCGGCCGACCAACCACCGCCGGCACCATGGTGGCCACTCCGACCGATGCCAACCCAGCTCCGACCGCAGCCGCCGTCGCCCAGGGAGCAAGAGAATAACGGGCCGCCGCCGGTCGGCAAAGCAAGTATCCCCGGCAACGTAGCCCACAACCCCCGCAGGCAAGCACGAACCACCATCCAGCCAGAGCCACCTGCACCGGCGGTACCCAGGCGGGGTACTCCTCAATCAACCGCGGGCCAACGAACACCCGCAGAAGAAACGAGGCGGCCACACACGCCGCCGCCGACACAAAGACCCACGCGCTCAGAGTGAGGAGTTGAAGGCCTCGAGTCACACGATCACGAACGGGGAGCGGCAGAGCTGGGCCGTCGGTGGCGGCTTCACGCGGGTGGGCGGAGCGAGGAACACGAATCGGTTCGCCGCAGCCGGGGCACGAAACCAGCGAAGCCGACGCCGGGTTGACCCGCAAGTCGGCACCACAACTCGGGCAGCAGAACAACAGGCTCATGCCCAGCCCCCTGGCTGGGTCAGGCGGTGCCGCCGTGAGCGTCCAGCCACCCGGCCATCGCCCCCCGCGCCGCCCTGACCAGCCGCACATGCATTGCCCAAACCATCAACCCGACGAGCAGACAGACTGCTGGTGGGATCATCGGCTTAAAGGTGCCAGCCTGGTCGAACAGAGGGGGGACGAACCGTTCCCACTGCCCGGCGACCAACTCGTTCGTTTCCCGACCCACTTCATAGGCCGGGTTGTCGGCCACCTTCTTCCGTGCCTCGAAGCGCGGGAACTCCTCCGCGCCGGTTTTCCCCTCGTACACCGGTGCCGACAGCCCGAATTGCGGGCCAGGGATGAGTGCTCCCGTGCCCACCAACCCGATCATCGCCAGCCCAAGCAGCATGAGGTACCGGGTCGATCGGGCCGCCGAGCGACTGTCGGTCAGCGCCGACCCTACCCGCCCGACCGCCGAGGCAAACCAGAACTCACCCACCACCACGGCTGTGGCTCCGACAAACAATCCGAGTCGTTGGCACAGGCCGGGGGCACTCGCCGCTTCAAACAGAGGATTACCGGGAAGAGGAAACAGAGGATCCCCCTGAATGACCGCGACCACGTTCGGCGCGATCACAGCCAGCACCCCGCACAATGCGAGCAGTGCGGCCAGAGCAGACAGGAAAGCCGGCCCGCCGACCGCCGACCGCTTCGGTGCGCCAGCGAACCCCAGGCGACCGAATACGTTCAACAGCAGAGCTAGCAACAGCGGTGCCCCGACCGCAAGTAGCGGCACAGCGGTGCGGACATCCAACCCCTTGACTCCCGGAAAATCGGCATCCAGGCCAGGGATCAGATCGGGCTTGAAGGTCTGAGCCAGGTAGAAGGCCGGGAGGAGCACCGCCGGGATGAAGAGCAGGAAGTTAGCCGTTTGCACCAAGCCGAGACCGCCACGGCTCTTCTTCCACGCATTGGCGGCTCCCTCGGCGGGCGGGGCGGCGGCAGCGGGGATCGGAGTGGGGCCTTTTCGGGTGAACGGACCCGATGCTCGGCGGTCTTCGGCCGCTTCGGGTGGGGCTTTGGCCCGCTGCGGCGGTGCGGGGTTGGCCGCGCCGGTGTTGAACGGGATCGAGGAGCGTGATCCTTCCGTGCCACCCGGTGGCGGACCCACCTTCGGCCCGAGGGCGAAGTCGGCGAATGACGGGGGCCGTTGGCCGACCGCCGCGGCGGGAGGTTCGGGCAGGTCGGCACCCCCAGCGGCCGGGATCGGAAGAATATTCCCACACGTCGGGCAGCGCCCGCGTTTGCCGCCGGCGTCGTCTGGGGCGTGCAGAACACCGCCGCAGTTCGAACACGTCACCTTGATCGGCATGGGCGTTCCCACCTCATGAGTGCGGACCTATGACCACAGTGTACCGTCGGCGGCGGGGGAAACCACCAACTCTGGGCCGACCCAACCCCAGAGGGAGGTACGGCATTGCAGGTGGAGCCAACCGAGCGGGCAGGATCACCCGCCCGCCCGCCTTCACTTCTTGTACTTCTTCGTACTGCGGAGTTTGTGTTTGCGATGGCGGCGACGCTTCTTTGAAGCGTTGCGGAGTGATTTACGGGCGTGCTGAATCCCCATGGGATCGGCTCCGGTATGGATAGGAGGAAGGGGTGATTGTACCGCCGAAGGGAGTTCTGTCACGGCGAAAAGGCGGGCCGACCAACCCTGTTCGAGGGCCGCTACGGAGTTCAAATGCAAAACGCGACCAGGTAGAAGGTCACGAATTCCCCTGCCGGTGTCGGCCGACCGTACGCCTTACTCGGGCAAGATCCCCAAGTTGCCCACGTGCTTACCCACGGACCCTGTCCGAAATTTCGACGCTGATACCCAGCACCCTCAGTGGAGTGGAACGAACCAAACGCCCCGGCCCGAGGTCGGTTGTTCCCGCCGATTACTTGCCCTACCCTTCCTGTTAAGAGGGGCGTCCGCAACCCCCATGAGGACTGACCGTGCAGGAAACCGAGTGCCCGAAGTGTGGCGAGTGGCTGGGGGTGCCGCCCGAGTTCGCCGACCGAGCGGTGAAGTGCGGATCGTGCGGGCGCGTGATCCAACCTCATGAGCGGGCCGACGCCCCACCTCGATCACCGACCCCCCGATACCCCAACGACGACCGCCCCACCTCCCGCAGCCCACGGTTCCCCGACCGACCCGAGCGCGACGACGATGCCCCCCCACGTCGGAAGGGCGGGCTGGTCTGGCTCTGGCTTCTCCTCGGATTCGGCGGGTTGAGCCTTTGCTGCTGCGGCGGGTTGGTCGCGGTGGGCCTGACCAACGCCAACAAGTGGGAGCGCTACACCGCGGAGAACGGCGCATTCACCGCGGAGTTCCCCGGCAAGCCAGTCCACGAGGAGAAGGACTTCCAGTGGAACGACAAGAACGACACCCGTGGCAAGGCACATGAGTACGCTGCCGTTCAGTGGCTCAACACTCAGGGCTTCGCGATCCACTACGCCGACTTGCCGAAGTCGATGAAGGCCATCCGCCCGACCGACAAGAAATTGCTCTCCCTCGGCCTGAACGATCTGAAGACAAAATCGCCCGAGTTCACTGTCCTGTCGGCTGTCGACCGGAAGGTCGCAGCCTACGACGCAATGGACGTGGAGGGCACCTACACCGACCCGCAGCAGGGGTTTCTCCATGCCTACGTGAGGGTGATGATCGTCGGCGATCGAGTGTTCACCCTCATGGCCGCCGGCAAGGACAAGAAGAAGCTGAACCGGGACAAAGAGCGGTTCTTCAACTCGTTTCAGCCCGCCGACCCGAACGACGCAAGCAAGGAGAAGGTGAAGGAAAAAGGCAAAGACAAAGACCTCAACCCGAAGGAGGAATGAGCCATGACTCAACCGATCCGCATCGGAGTGGTGACGGTGTCCGATCGGGCTAGCCGCGGGGTGTACGAGGACCGCGGCGGGCCCGCAGTGGTAGATTGCCTGCGGGAGACGTTGGCCGGCGAGTTCGAGGTGGTCGCCCGGGTCATCCCAGACGAGCAGGAACACATCGAATCTATCCTGGCCGCCCTGTGCGACGACGAGGGGTGCTGCCTGGTCGTGACCACCGGTGGCACCGGCCCGGCCAAGCGGGACGTTACCCCCGAGGCGACTGAATCCGTGTGCGAAAAGCTGCTTCCGGGGTTCGGCGAGTTGATGCGGGCAGTGTCGTTGCGAAGCGTGCCGACGGCCATTTTGTCGCGGCAAACGGCCGGTGTGAGAGGATCGTCGTTGATCGTGAACCTACCGGGAAAACCAGCGGCGATCCGCGAGTGCTTGCTAGCCGTGCTACCCGCCATCCCGTACTGCATCGACTTGATCGGCGGCCCGCGATTGGAAACGAACCCGGCGGTGGTTGCCGCTTTCCGG
>JALOQR010000168.1 GCA_025459365.1 Fimbriiglobus sp. | reverse complement strand
GCCACCGCTTCCTTGTTGACGACATCGATGAGCAACAAGACGGGTACTGTTGGGTACTCCTGACGCATGCGGCGTGTGAGTTCGATCGCTCCAGGGCCGCCCAACTCGGCATCGGCGATCAGCAGTTCCGGAGACGACCGACGGACGGCCTCAAACACCTCGTCAACGCCATCAAGGAATTCGGCGGTGTGCCCGACTGCGGCGACTGCGTCGGCGATCTCGGCCCGCTGCTCAGCTGAGCGTTCCGCCACAAGGATGGTCGCCATTGCAGCCCCTGTTTCCCGGTAGTGTGGGATTGTAGCAAACGACAAGGCGAACCGGGAGCGCGGGCAACCGGAGTCCGCTCCGACACCCACGCTCCCGGTTCGCCTTCCGGTCAGCCGTCACCCCGCATTCGTGCCGACGGTCTTGAAGTCTTCCATCGCCCGAGCCACCGCGAGCGGCAGGATCTTGCGTAGCCGGCGGCTCCGGCGGATATCCGACCAATTCCGCAGGATGTATTCTGCCTGGCGACTGCCCGTGCGGCGGTAGTATTCATCGACGATCGGGTGAATCCACTCGTAGTCGTGGTGTGGCACGTCACCAAACGTCACGCTCTTGCTGTGCAACTTGCCCGGTACCTCGCTGTCTGGGTCGTACACGAACAGTTCGCCGCCGGTCATGCCACTGCCAATCTCATTCTCGATCGGCCCGAGGATGAGCACCCGCCCGCGAGTCATGTACTCGCAGGCGTACTTGCCGGCCGCTTCGGCCACGATGGTGGCACCGCTGTTGCGGATGCCGAGCCGGTGGCCCGCTCGCCCGCCGATGAACACCTTGCCGTCGGTCGCTCCGAAGGCCACGTTGTTCCCAGCGACGCTCAGCAGTTCAGTGCCGTAGTCGGTCCCACGGTAGTCCAGCGTGACGGTGACCACCCCGCCGCAAATGCCCTTCGCTACGCCATCCTGTGCAAAGCCACGAAGTTCCAAATCGAGGCCATTGATGCACCATGCCCCGAAGCTTTGACCAGCCTCGCCGTCGAAGCGGACCTTGATCTTCCGACCGTGGGGCAGCCCTTCACGGCCGTATAGTTGGGCGATACGGCCGGCGACGGTTGACCCAACCGATCGGTCGGAGTTCTTGATTTTGAATACAAGGCTGGCATCGGCGGCGGCGTCGATCGCGTCTTCGGCGGCTTCGAGCACCCGGTGGTTGAGAGTACTGCGAGCGGTGCCCAGGTCGCACACTCCGGCGTTGCCGAACTTGACCTGTTTGTAGCGAGCATCCAGTCCCTCCAGCGCCATGTCTGGGCGGATGAACCGTGATACTTCGACCCGGCTGATGCGTCCACTGATTCCGTCGTCGGTCCGCTTCACGAGCAGCCCGCTCATGCCGGTGACCTGCGAGATGTGCGTGAAACCCATCGCCGCCAGTTGCACGCGGACTTCTTCAGCAACGGAGAGCAGGTACGCCTTCGTGTGCTCCGGGTGGCCGTTGTACTCGGCCTGGTTGCTGGTAATCCCCGTCGGGCAATTTGGGATGTGGCAACTCTTGCATACGATGCACCCGACCGACACCATCAGTGCCTGACCGAAGACGAATTCATCGGCACCGAAGAGAGCATATTTGATGACGTCGGCCCCGGTCTTGATGCCGCCGCCCACTCGCAGCTTCACGGTCGTCCGGAGGCCGTTCAGCACGAGCGCTTGATGCGCCTCGGCCAGTCCCATCTCACTCGGTAGGCCGGCGTGTTCCTTACTGCTCACCATGGCGGCCCCGGTGCCACCATCAATGCCGTCGATTTCGATGACATCGGCCCCGGCTTTGGCCACCCCGCAGGCAATGGTGCCGATGTTCTCGACCGCCACCAACTTCACACTCACCTTCACGCCCGGCTTGACCGTCTTGAGGTCGTAGATGAGCTGGGCGAGGTCTTCGATGCTGTAGATGTCGTGATGCGGTGGGGGCGAGATCAGATCGGTGCCCGGCTTGGCGAAGCGGATATCGGCGATCTCGCGCGTCACCTTCTTGCCCATGAGTTGCCCGCCCTCGCCGGGCTTCGCCCCCTGGGCCATTTTGATCTGCAGTTCGTCGGCGTTGACCAGGTATTCGGCGTCCACGCCAAACCGTCCGCTCGCCACCTGCCGGATGCGGCTGCGGAAGCGGCTCTTTCGCAAATTACCATCGAGGGCATACACCGTCGGCTGCTGCCGGCGCTTCTCCAGTACGCCATCCCAGTAGCTCGCCCAG
Organism: Fimbriiglobus sp.; assembly: GCA_025459365.1. Lineage (GTDB taxonomy): Bacteria > Planctomycetota > Planctomycetia > Gemmatales > Gemmataceae > JALHQU01. The sequence continues at coordinate 7,375 of JALOQR010000168.1, read as the reverse complement.
TAGCGCAGGGGCACATCATTTCGCCAGCGAAACTCGCCCCCCTCGCCGCTGTTGCTGGTGCCACCGAGTTCGTTGAACGCGGCCGCGAGAGTCATGTGTGAGTTGCCAGAAAGGGCACCGTGGCTCATGGCGGCCCCGCGAAAGTGCTCCCGAACGAGGTCGCTCGCCGGCATGACTTCGTCGACGCTCACGGGCGGCCGTCCGGTATCGCCGACGCGGAAGAGGTCGCGGAGCACTGTGGGAGGGCGATCGGACACCATCTTGCTGAACTTGCTGAACTTGACTCCGAGCTTTTGCGGGGCGTCGGCATCGACCGTCACAGGTGGGATGGTGTAGGCCATCTCTCCGCCGTTGTCGTTCACATGCGTCTCGGGGTGGATCTCCTTGACGGCATCGCGGAGGGCCATCCGTACTTTGGCGTTGTAGGCGTGGTAGTCGCGGTTTCGCCCGAGTACCTGCATCTTCTCCGCCTGCTTCACCCGCCATTCACAGTCGTCCACCAGGTCTTGTAGGTTCAATCCGCCGACGCGGCTCGGGAAGTCGCCGAGGTACTCCATCAACTCCGGGCCGAAGCCGACGGCTTCGAACAGCATCGCCCCACGGTACCCCTCGATGGTCGTGATGCCCATCTTGGAGATGATCTTTTTGAGCGAGTCTTCCAGCGCCTCGAACAGCCCCTCCAGGCAATCGCGAGCCGACAGGGTGATGTCCTGCTTGCTCTCGGGGTGCTTGTAGGTGATGCCGTCGCGGATGAGTCGGAGCATCAAGTACGGATGAACAGCGTCGGCCCCGAAGGCGACCAGTACGGCGATGTCGTGCCCTTCTTGTATGTCGCCGGCCTGCACCACCAGCGAGCACCGGTCGCGCAAACCCTGCCGACACAAATGAGTGTGGACGGCTCCGAGAGCGAGCAGCGACGGGATGGGGTCGATACCCCGCTTGCACGACAACCGATCCGAGATGCACAGCACATGGTGCCCACCGTGGATCAATTTCTCGGCGTCCGCGCGGAGTTTATCGAGGTTCGCCTTGAGAGCCGCCACCCCACCACTCAGGGGGAAAGTGGCGTCGAGAGTTTCGTAGGCGAACAGTTCATTCCGCTGGAGTTCGTCCACCATCGCGTCGTTCACGATGGGGGACGGGAGTTCCATCTGCTTGACTGGGAGGTTATCCTCGCCAGTCGCCGGGAGAGGTTGGCCAGCTCGCAACGGGCCACGGCCGAGATACGTCATGAGTGACATCGCCCCGCCCTCTCGGTACGGATCGATGGGCGGATTGGTCACCTCGGCGAAGGTCTGCTGGCAATACTTGAACAGGGTCGGGTGATGCTGGCTGAACACGGTCAGCACACGATCGTGTCCCATACTGCTGAGCGGTTCCTTTTTCAGCTTGGCCATGTCCTTGACGAACACCGCCCGCTCGAAGTCCCACCCGGCGGCCTGAAGCAAGTGGTCAACCGTCCATTTCTGTTCGGTCAGCACCGCCCCGACCACGTCTTCCGTCACACGGTTCAGGTCGAAGCCTTCCGTCTGGATGATGTGCCGCTTGTTCACTTCGTGAATGTCGCCCAACTCGGCGGTCGCCTCGGCCACCACACGCTTGAGAATCTGATGCGAGTCGAGCCGATCGCCAGTGGTGGTGTCGTGAGCGATCATCTGGCCGGGTTGAAGTTGCCCGCTTGCGGTGATGTCAGCCTGATCCAGGCCGAATACGCCAGACTCGCTACCGATGTAGAGCCAGCCCCTCTTATCCGAGCACCAACGCACCGGGCGAAGGCCCATGCGATCGACCAACCCGACGAGAGTGCGGCCATCGGTGCTGATGATTCCGGCCGGGCCATCCCAGGCGCAGAGGCTGCCGTAGGTACGGCGACAGTAAGTGAAGAGTTGGAAGGCCTCGCTCCCCCACACGTCTTCTTCGGTGTCCCACACCGGTGGGAGGCTGAGTCGGAGGGCGCGTTCGAGGCTCCAGCCTTGTTCCAAAGTCAGATACTCGACCCATTCATCCAGGCTGCCACTATCTGACATTCCCGGTGTGAGCAAGTCGTTGCCTGGCAGCGGCGGGTTCAACCCACGGCTGAAGGCCTGCACAGCGTTGCGGTTGGTGCGAACAGTGTTGATCTCGCCATTGTGGCAAAGCAAGCGGAACGGCTGGGCGAGTTTCCAGTTGGGGTAAGTGTTGGTGCTGTATCGGCGGTGGAAGATGGCCACCCCCGATTCGACCGCGGAGTTGGTCAGGTCGGGGTAGAAATCCACTAACTGGGGCGAGGTGAGCAGTCCCTTATAGCTGATAAGTCGGAGGGAGAGCGACGGGAGGTAGACGTCGAGATTGAGCCTGGCAAACTCCTGACGAAGTTCGAGGCGGCGGCGGTAGAGCCACTTTTCGACTGTCGCTTCGTCGGCCAGGGCAACAAACAGAAGTTGTTCGATGGCCGCGGGCACGCTTTGGCGGGCGAGCGGAGGGAGTGCATCGAGGTTCACCGGCACCGGACGGAATCCGAGAAGCCGCACCGGCCCGCCGGCGAGAGTGTCGAATACCAGTTTGCGTGCCTGAGCGAGTTTGCCCCCGTCGGTGGTGTGGAAGAACAGTACGCCAGCCCCGAGTGAGGTGCCTGGTGGGAGGTCGCGGGCGCCATCGAGCTTCAATCGCTGGGCTTCGTCTCTGAGGAACTGCTGGGGAAGTGAGAAGGACACCCCTGCCCCATCACCGGCCGCGCCACACACTCCACCCCGGTGTTCCATTGCCACCAGAGCGAGCAGGGCTTTTTTGAGCACTTCGTGCGAGGCGGTGCCCCGCGTGGAAGCAACGCCGCCGATACCGCAGGCGTCTTTGCCGATGAGGTCGGAGTAGAGAAGTGTGCCGCCGGCCACCAACTCAGGACTGTGCATAATGTGTCCGCGTACCTCGGTCCGCGGTCGGGAGAGACGACCGCGGGTGTGCCAAAAGGATGGGCGGATATCTTCCGGCACGGGGCGGCGGAAATCAAGTCTGTACCGGCTTGCTTTCAAGATTCTCGCGCGCGAGCTATCGAATTCTACCCCCGATCATTACGACACCGGTTGGCGGGCCGTAGAAGATTGGCGGCGGTGGCGGCGGGGCGATGTACACTGGCCGCTCGACGATCACTTCCTCCCTTACAACGACCGGGCGACTCGGACGGGCGATCACCGTAGGTCCTGCCCCGCTGTTCTGCATGGCGGTGATCACCTTCGACGACACGTTATTCGTCTTCAGAGTGTTCAGATCGTCCACACTCAGGCTGAATGTCATGCGGTTCGCCTTGATGTGATTGAGGATGACGTTTTCGTCTTGCCCCTGTTGAGTGAGTTGGACGATCTCGGCGATGCGGGCCGGCTGGTGGTCGCGATAGCTCTGCTCGGCGGTCGCCTGCCGGACGGCGTCCGCCCGCTCCTCCTTACGGTCGGCGTCGCGGCCGATCAAGTTGCCAGCCAATCCGCCGGCCAACCCGCCGACGACCGCGCCGGTCTTCGGGTTGCCGGTGGCCCCGCCGATCAGTGCCCCGGCCACCGACCCGACACCGGCCCCACCCAGGGTGCCTCGCTCTTGGTTGTTCATCGTCTCGCACCCGGTACCGAGCAGGCCGGCGGCCCCCACCGCCAGCACCGCCGCCCGTGTCATCCACTTCCGTTTCATGGCAGACCTCCCCCAACGTGAGCCGTGGTGTATGTCCAGCAGCCCACATCCTGTCAACCGGGAAATGACGCAGAGTTGCGCGGAAATCGGCTGATCGTCACTACCCCCCGCTCACCAGCCAGGCATATATTCCCCCAACCGATCGTGATCCTCCGGACTCTGCCCATGCTCGAGAAGTTGTCGCTCGCCATGCTCGCCCTCGGTGCCGCAATGGTGGTTATCGGGCTACTCTGGCTGCTCATCGTGGCGTTCCGATGCGGGTTCATCAAACGGGCGTTGCTACCTCTACTGGTTGTTCTCGTCGGCGCGGGGGTGGCGATCGCCATTCCGGTGTACAACCGCCTTTACCCAACGCCGATCCAAACCACCGCCCAGGTGTTCGGAGACAGCATCACCATCACCGGGGCGAACAAGGACCAACTCGGCCTGGTTTTCGGGCATAAGGGGTGGAAGACGATTCAGGCCGCCAAGGCAAAAGACGCCCCTGCCTTGACCGACGAGGAGTTGGCCGGACTGGACGGTATGAACGAATTGCAGTTCCTCGACCTGAACGACCAGCCAGTGACCGACACTACGCTTGAACGGCTTGTGAAGCTCCCGAAACTCACCAAGCTCTACATTGCACGCAGTCGGGTGACCCCCGATGGAATCAAGCAGTTTGTTCTGGAGAACAAAAACCCAGACTTCAAGGTGAACGAACTCGACATCTCCGGGATCGACGTACCATCTAGGGCTGTGCGTGACTGGAAGAACGCCGACAAGACCCGCAAGGTGAACCAATAACCCCAATTCCCCACCGAGGGCACTCCATGCCGCTGACCGAAGATGCCTACGGCGACGCAAAGAACGCACTGTACCTGGCCGACGCTTGCGACTTCGCGTACTTGCCGCAAGATCAGGGTGGGCCGAAGTACCAGGAACTGGGGCTCACTGCTAAGTTGATCAGCGTGGATAACACCCAAGCTTATGTGGGCTACGACGACAACAACCTGGTGGTGGCTTTCCGTGGGAGCGAAGCGCCGATCACTGTTGATGGGCTGAAAGACTGGTTTCTGACCAATGCCGACAATCTGCTCATCCAGCCCACCGGACGACTGGCCGAGGAGTTTGTTGCGGCCGGAGTGGGTGCCCGCTGGCACCAGGGATTTGTGAACGCCATCACTGAGATCTGGGACCCTCTCTATGCCGAAGTGTCGGCTCTTCAGCAAGAACGGGAACGCTGCTTTTGGATCACCGGGCACAGCCTGGGCGGAGCGCTGGCCATGCTCGCCTCCTGGCTGTTCTTCCGCAAAACGATGAAGCCGCACCAGACTTACACTTTCGGCGCTCCAATGGTGGGGAACAAGGTTGTGGCCGAGGCGTTCGAGCGGGAGTTCGGCAAGAAGATCAGCCGATTCGCCAACGGCCCAGACCCGGTGCCCCTGCTCCCGATGATGAGCCTGGCGGCGAACGACTTCGTTCACCCCGGTCAGCCACTCCCGGCCGGAGCGGTTGATGCGACAGCGAACCTCATCAGCTACTTGGCCGAGGCGGCCGGTAGCATGGTGCAAGGAGTGTTGTCGCTCGACATCAAGGAGAGAGTTTGGGGGGCGGTGATGGCCCGCGTGAACGCTCACCTGATGCCCGACTACCGCAAGCTGATTGGGTAGAATCGCTCGATCCAGGCGGGGCGTCGGTTGCCATTCCCATTCCCCGCCGTACACCATCGCCACCGCAAGCGCAACGCGGCCCCACCCCCCCTGACGGAGCGACGGTATGTCCATGTTCATCGGCGAAGGTCTGGTTGGCGACGGAAACGAGATCGCTCACATCGATCTCCTTATTGGCGACAAGGCCGGTCCGGTTGGGAACGCGTTCGCGAACGCCCTGGCCACCCAAAGCGAGGGGCACACCAGCCTACTCGCCGTCATCACACCGAACCTCATCTGCAAGCCGGCGACAGTGATGATCACCAAGGTGACCATCAAGGGGATGAAGCAGGCGGTGCAAATGTTCGGCCCGGCCCAGGCAGCCGTGGCCCGTGCGGTGGCCGATAGCGTGGCCGAGGGAGTCATCCCAAAAGACAAGGCGGACGAATACGTGATCGTGTGCGGGGTGTTCATCCACCCGGCCGCCGCTGACGACAACAAGATCTACCAGTACAACTACGAAGCCACTAAGCTCGCCATCAAGCACGCCATGGGTGGCCTGCCGAAGATCGACGACATCACCGCCCGTCGCGGCGAAAAACACCCATTCAGCCCGAAGTAACCCGTCTGGGGTGTGGGGTTCGGGGTTTCGGGTATAACAACTCACATCGTACGATAGCACGCCCGACACCCACACCCCACCTCTTCGCTATGGACAAGCCGACGATTCTCATCCAACTCGACACCGACCCACAACCGAGCGCGTTTGATCGGGTGGTCGCCATCGATGCCGGGGTACAACACCTGTTCAGCTACGGCGGAGTGACACCCGACGCCGTCATGCCACTCGTCCATGGTTGCATCTTCACCCGTGGGCCGAAAGACCTGGCGAAAACGGCGATCTTCATCGGCGGGTCGGATGTGACTGCCGGCGAAACACTTCTCGCCGAAGTGCGTAAGCATCTGCTTCCGCTATTCGGCCTGAGCGTTTCGGTGATGCTCGACAGTAACGGTGCGAACACGACCGCCGCCGCCGCGGTCATCGCCGCCAGCCGGCATCTCGACCTGAAAACGTGCAAATCACTGGTACTCGGCAGCACCGGCCCCGTGGGACAGCGGGTAGCTCGCCTCCTCGCCGCAGCCGGTGGGCATGTGCGGATTGGTAGCCGGAGTCAGGAGAAGGCCGAGGTGGTGGCGGCAGCAATCCGCAAGGCGGTGCCGACCGCCAACGTGGAAGGGGTGGCCTCTTCCAGTAGTACCGATGCCCCGACAGCCCTCGATGGGCGTGAACTGGTAGTGGCTGCTGGAGCGCCGGGTGCGATGATGCTACCACTCAAGTACCGCGCGGCCTGCAAATCGCTATTGGTGACGATCGACCTGAACGGTGTACCGCCGGCCGGTATCGAGGGGGTCGAGCTAAACGACAAGGCGTCCAACCGCAACGACTGCCTGTGCTACGGCGCACTCGGTGTCGGGGGAACGAAGATGAAAATTCATAAGGCGGCAGTGGCAGAACTGTTCAAGCGCAACGACCAGGTCTTCGACATCGAGCAGGTTTTCCAACTCGGGAAATCACTCGGGCTGTAGCGTTTAGCCGAAGAGTCGGTCCCGGAGTTCGAGTGGGTCGCTCGGTGCCATGCCGTAGCGGGCCATCAAGGAATAGACGCTGGCAGTGATGCCATTTCGTTCAATGTGTGGAACCTGTTCACCACCCCGACTGCTCAACTCGCCTGTGCGCACGTCGATGCCCACGTGAAATCCACCGAGTGTGAGGGTAAGCCAGTTGTATTCACCCGGTGGTTCAGCGGGCGATGGGGCGACCGACCTGAAGAGCGTTCCGAGTTGCATGTTCCAGTTCCTCCGCGTCAGACGCAAACCGCCCGTTGTTCACAGCATCGGTGACAGCGAGCAATTTTTGCTAGTCCAACTTATGACCATGATCGCGGGAAAATGAAAACCGCCGATTTTTCCGACGGCCCCTTCGACAGCCGAGGAAAAGACGATTACTTAAGAGATTCGTGCATTGTTTTTAGGACTTCCATGTAGACTTGGTTATAAGTGCCATTGCTGACTCGGTAGACGAAGAAGTATTT
>JALOQR010000167.1 GCA_025459365.1 Fimbriiglobus sp. | reverse complement strand
GAGGCCGGTCGGGGGTGGCTACCCCCGACCGGCCTCGGTGACCGCCCGGAGGGAGGGGAGACCCTCCCGCCGGGGTGTTGGGGTGACTGCCACCTCACGGCGTCTCGACCGTCACGGCCATGACGATCGGGGCGGAGTCGTCCTTGCCCTTCACCAGGTCGATCTTCAGGATCGCCGCGTCCGTCCGCTTCGGCGTCACCGCCAGGTAGCGGATCTGCTGGCCCCGCAGAGCGAAGGCGTGCTTCGACTCGGGCACATCCACCTTGCGGATGTAGTCGGCGAAGTGGACGCCGTTCTTCAACTCGTGCTCCTCCGTCTTGCCGTCAGCGTAGTGCAGCACCACCACCATGCTCACCGACCCCTTCTCGGTGGCCGGGTAGCTCCACCCGCCCACCCCGCTCAGGAAGTGGATGGCCTTGGCCGGGGTGTTGCACGGCAGCGTCACGCTCCGCGGCATCGTCGGCGGGAGGTCGCCGTTGGGTCCCCGCAGCATGACCGCGTTCTTGGTCGTGTCCCCGTTCGGATCGACCAGGACGAACGGCACCCCGGCGAACTCCTTCGGCTTCCAGTCGCGGAACACCAGCCGCTCGGCCTGCCCGTTCTCCTTGAAGAACATCCCCTTGGTGGTCACCACCGTGGCCACCTTGTCGAGCGGGATCGGCACGTACTTGCCCTTCTGGGTCATGAACTCCAGCAGGTCAGCGAAGTCGGCCTTGTTGATCTGCTTCTCGAACCCTTCGGGCATGAGCGACTTCTTCGACTCGGCCGGCTCTTCTTCCAGGTCGGTGCGGTTGAACGTCTGCCGCTTGTTCTCGGCGTCGAGGATCTCCACCGTCGTCCGCGTTTGGGCGCTGAGCAATCCGGTGGCTGTGCGGCCGTCGAGCAACCGCACGACGTACGCCTTGTAGTTCCCCTCCACACTCCGGCTCGGGTCGAGCACGTGGATGAGGATCTCTTCCTTCGGGTGGACGGCGAAGCCGGTCAGGTCGGGGCCGATCTGGGCACCCTCCCCGCTGTGCTTGTGACACTTGGCACACTGGGCGACGAACACCTTCTTGCCGTTCGCCACATCGCCCTTCTTGGTCAGCACCTCGTGGTACTCGTCGATCACCTTCTGGCGGTTCGGGTCGGGCAGGCCGCCGCCCATCGCCAGCAGTTTGCTCGCCCGGTCGGCGATGGCCTTGCTCGGGTGGGTGGCTAGCGCTGTCTTCTGGTCGAGGTCGAGCACGTCGAACCGGATGGCCCCTTTCTCCACGGCGTCGAGGAAGGCAGCGGCCGAGTCGGGGCGAGCGAGCACCAACCGCAGGGCGGCGGGGCGGGCGACGGCGGGAAGTGTCGTGAGCTTCGCCACCACCGCCGGGCCGACACCTTTCGCCCGGCTACCGGCCAGGGCTTCGAGCAGCCCGCGGGCGAGGTCGGGGGAGGTCTTGGCGGTCACGGCGTTGGCGATCGTCTCGGCTGCTTTCTCGTCGGCTGGCAGCACCTCCACCACCTGTTTCGCGGCGTCGAGGCGGGCGGCGTCGGTCGCCTTGTCGTCGGCGATGACCACCAGGAAGCCCTTGGCCACTTCGGCGAGTTGAGCGTCTAGCCCTTTCACGCCCCAGGCGCCGGCGAGCTTGAGCAGCCGCCCGCGGCTAGCTGGCGAGGTGGCAGTCATCGCCTTCACGAACGCCGTCTCGTCGTCGGCAGTGAGCTTGGCCGGCTTGCTGGTCGGCCAGCCATTCGCCAACCCAGCGACGACCGAATCACTCACGTTGGAGGTGTCGAGGGCGGCGAGCAGCCCACCCAGGCCAGCCGGCGACTTGGCCGCGTAGCTGGCGGCGATCCGCTCGACCGTGGCGAGGGCCTGCGGAGTCCAGTTGTTGCCCTTCGCCTTCGCCAGTTCGGACAGCACCGGCCCGGCGTGGGCGACGGACGCGGCCAGGGTGGCGTCGTTCAGCCCCTTGTCGCTGCCCGGTTCGATGGCGGCGAGTTTCTTCGCCAGCACCGGCCCGGCGGCCGCATTGGACGGCTGGTCGGCGAGCGCGAGCAGGGCGGCGAGGCGGACGCGGGCGTCGGCGTCGTCGAGGCACTTGCTCGCCAGGATGGCATCGGCCGACTTGGCGTCCTTCGGCAGGGTTTGCAAAGCCGCCCGGCGGACGGCCGGCGACGGGTGATCGAGGAGCGCGGCGGACGACTTGTCGGCCGCCTGCAACCCGTCGAGCGCCCACATCGCGTGCAGCACCGCTTGCGGGGTGGCCTTCGGGTCGGCGATCACCTTCGCCAGCGATTCCGCGGCCGTCTTGTCGCCCTTCTCCACCAGGAGCCGCTGGGCGTGCGTCCGCCAGAACATGTTGTCCGACTTCAGCGCTTCCACGAGGTCGGCCGGCTTGGCCTGGCCCAGATCGAGCGTCTTCCCGCCCTTCGCCGGGGTGTACGCCAGCCGGTAGACTCGGCCGCGGGTCTTGTCGCGGGCGGGGGTCTCGTAGGCGGCTCCCTTGCCGGTGGTGAACCCGGCCGGCGTGGGGTTGTGCTGGACGATGAAGTTGTACCAGTCGACGAACCAGACGTTCCCATCTGGCCCCACCTGGGCATCAATCGGGGCGATCCACTCATCGACGCCGGCGGCCAGGTTCCACCCGTACCGAGCGACGTAGTCGGTGCCGTTCGGCTGGAGCACGAAGCTGGCGATCAGGTGGCCGGTTGGCTCGGACACGAACGCGGTGCGGTTCCAGTACGCTTCGGGGTAGGTGCGGGCGGTGTAGATGGCGCACCCGCTGGCGGCGGTGAACCCGCCGTGCCAGTCCACCTGCCGCACGTTGTCGGTGATGGGGTGGAAGGCGTTGCTCAGGGCGATGTTCTGGAGCGGGCCGGGGCTGGCCCCGCGGACCATCTCGTAGTATCGGTTGGGCACCGGCATATGAACGAGCGGGCAGCCGTTGGCGGTGCTACCGAACAGGTCGCCGTCTTCGTTGAACGCCACGCCCCAGGCGTTGTTGGTGACGTTCCGCAGCATCTCGAACTTGGCCACCTTCAGCTTGTGTTCGCCGTCCTTCTCCAGTTTGAAGCGATACAGGGCCTGGCCGAAGCGGAAGGTCTCACCCGCCACCGTGCCCCGCAGGCCGGCGTACCCAACGATGCCGTACACCCAGTTGTCGAAGCCGTAGCGGAGGTTGCTCGGCCCGGCGTGGGTGTCGCCCGTGCCCCACCCGTCGATCACCACCTGCCGCAGGTCGGCCTTGCCGTCACCGTCGGTGTCTTTCAGGAACAGGGTGTGCGGGGCCTGGTGAACGAGCAGCCCGCCGTGAACGCGGAGGAGACTCGTCGGGATGCTCAGCTTGTCGGCGAAAACGGTCGTCTTGTCGGCCTTGCCGTCGCCGTCGGTGTCTTCGAGGACGGCGATGGTGTCGCGGCCCTCGCCATCCTTCTTGAGTTCGTTCGGGTAGTCCTTGGTCAGGCTCACCCACAGCCGCCCCCGTTCGTCCCAGGTCATGGCCAGCGGTTTGCCGTCAAACTGGGATTCGTCGGCGAAGAGCTTCAGCTCGAACCCCTCGGGCAGGCTGTAGTGCTTCATGCTCTTGTCGGTCGGCAGTGGCTTCTGCATCTTGTTGATCGGCTCGCCGATCACCCCCCAGCGGTCGCTCTTGGGGTAGAACGGGATCTTGGCCTCGGCGTACTCGAACTCCTTCTTGTCGCCGGTCGGCGTGGTCATCTTCGGGGCGTCGGTGTAGGTCGTGGCCCCTTTCAGGTCTTGCCCGCACGCCCAGCGAATGCCCCGCTCCACCAGCGTGTGGAACCCGTCGTGGCTCCAGGTGCGGTGGTCGTGCCCCCAGGCGGTGTAGAACACCCGCCCCTTGCCATGCGTCCGCACCCACGTCCACGGTTCATCGATCATGCGGTCCGTCCGCACTTCCAGCACCGTCCGGTCCTTCTCGTTGTGCTTGTGGTGGACGTAAGTCTCATCCCAGCACTCGAAGCTGTCGCACCCTTGCATGATGGGGTGGTCGGCCTTCACCGTCTTGGTGCGGAACACCCCGGTGGTGTGACTGCGGAACTGCGCCCCGACGAGCTTGATGTACTCGTCGTCGTTGGTGAAGCAGAAGCTGGCGCAGTGCAGCGGGATGAACCCCTTGCCCGACGCCACGTAGTCGAGGATCGCCTTCACGTGCTCCGGCTTACCGCCGGCGTGGTTGGCGTAGATGGCCAGCCCGTCGTACTTGTTCAGGTTGTCGAGGGTGAGCGCATCGAGCGACTCGGTGTACGTCAGGGCGATGCCGCGCTTGGCCATCACCGGTTCGAGTTGGTCGAACCGAGCTTTCGGCAGGTGGTGGCCCCGGTCGCCCAGGTAAAGCACCTTGAGCGGCGGCGGAGCGGCGGCGGAGAGGGAGGCGGCGAGCAGGCCGCACACCGCGACGAGCAGAGCGCGAGGCATACGTCGAACTCCAGGATTGGACGACCAGGGGAGTGGGTCGGGTGGGATTCAGTTTACGCCGAACAGGTTGTGTTGACATAACCGCCGGCGGCCAGGACGCGCCAACCGGCGGGCACTGCGGAAGACGCGACGTCCCTCGAAGGGAGAGGGGTCTGTCGCCAGGGCGGGGGGAACGGGCGGCCGTTCCGGTACGCAGCCAGTCTGCGTCTGTCCCAACACTTTAGACCAAACTTAACCCTCCTCCGTCCCCCCTCACAATGCGATAATGCGCGGGCGGGCTAAGATTTTTCACCTCACGGCGGTCGGGCATGGCCACGGTCAAACAGGTCGCGTTGCTGGTCGAGACCTCGAACGCCTACGCCCGCGGGCTGTTGCGGGGGGTGATGGCGTATGTTCGGGGGCACGAACCGTGGGCGTTTCGCCTGACCGAACATGGGCGGGGGGAGGTCCGCCGCCGCGAGTTGGCCGGGTGGGCCGGTGATGGCGTGATCGCCCGCATCGAGAACCGACGGGTAGCCGCCGCCCTCCGCGGGGTCGATCGACCGATCATCGACCTGAGCGCTGCCCGCCTGCTCCCCGCCCTGCCCTGGGTCGAAACCGACGACCAGGCCATTGCACGCGTCGCGGCCGATCATCTCGTCGGTCGTGGGTTGCGTCACTTCGGGTTCTGTGGGGATGATCGCTTCAACTGGTCGCGGTGGCGGCAAGACGCCTTCCACCGCTACCTGGCCGAGGCGGGGTTCACCTGCGACGACGGGCCGTCCGCCCACCGCGGGCGGGCCACCGACCTCGCCGAGTGGGTGCGAGCACTGCCCAAGCCGGCCGGGGTGTTGGCATGCTACGACGTCCGCGGGCGGGAGGTGCTCGACGCCTGCCGGCAAGCCGGAGTACGGGTGCCCGACGAGGTGGCCGTGCTGGGGGTGGACGACGACGAACTGCTGTGCGAGCTGGCCGACCCGCCGCTTTCCAGTGTCGCCACCGACCCCCGCCGGGCCGGGTGGGTGGCGGCCGACCTGCTTGCCGCCCGGATGGGTCGGAAGCGTGTCGCCCCGACTGGGCACCTCATCCCGCCGCTCGGTGTCACGGCCCGGCGGTCGACCGACACACTCGCCGTGGAAGACGCCGACATCGCCGCCGCCGTCCGGTTCATCCGCGAGCGGGCGTGCGGCGGCATTACCGTTCACGACGTGGTGACGCGGGTGCCGCTCTCCCGGCGGGTGCTGGAGGCCCGCTTTCACCGGCTGATCGGCCGCAGCCCACACGAAGAGATCCTCCGCGTGCGGCTCGACCGCGCACGGCAACTGCTCCACCAGCCAGGCTGGACCATCGATGCCATCGCCCGCCGAACCGGGTTCCGTCACGGCGAGTACCTGAGTGCGGTGTTCAAGCGGGAACTCGGCATGACGCCGGGGCAGTACCGGGCGCAGCACGCCCACGTGTGACGGCCACCCGCTCACTTCTTCGCCTGGAACAGGCGCGGGGCGAAGTCGTGGAACGCGATCCGCCACGTCTGCCACTCGTGGCCGAGGCCCTTCGAGTCGCGGAACACGACGTTCTTCGACCCGCCCTTCTGCAAGTAGTCGTGCAGATCGCTCGCCGCCTTGTGGATGCCCTCATCCAGCCCCTGGTCGCCGGAGTGCAGGTAGAGCAGGCTCATCTTCTTGTCGAACGCGACCGGGTCGGCGAACACTCCACCGAACGCCGTCTTCACATCCCCCTGGCGGAACACCCCGCTGAACGCCCCGACCGCCGAGAACGTGTCGGTGTGGGTGAGGCCGATTTGCATCGCCTGCCCAGACCCCATGCTCAGCCCGGCGATGGCCCGGTGGTCGCGGTCGGCGATGGTGCGGTAGGTGGCGTCGATCATGGGGATGAGGTCTTTCATCACCACATCCTCGAACGCCCCGCCACCGAAGCCGCGGCCCGGCCCCGGTGCCGCCGGCGGTTCGCCGGCACGGGTGGCGTACCCCTTCTCCATCACCACGATCATCGGCACCGCCTTCTTCTCCGCGAGCAGGTTGTCGAGGATGAAGTTCATGTGCCCCTGCTTGGCCCAGCCGGTTTCATCTTCCCCGCCGCCGTGCTGGAGGTAGAGCACCGGGTATTTCTTCTTCGGGTCGTCGTCGTAGCCCGGCGGGGTGTAGACCTGAATGTGCCGGGTCTGGCCGGTCGTCTTCGACTGGTACCACCGCGAGCGCACCTCGCCGTGCGGCACGTCCTTGGCGTGGAAGAAATCGACCCCCTTCTCGGGAATCTCGATGCCGCTGGTCGGCTTGCTGGTGCCGAAGAAGGTGTCGGTGCCGGGGTCGTTCATGAACACCCCATCGACCAGAAAGCCGTAGTAATGGAAGCCGGGCACGATCGGTGGAGAGGTGAACGACCAGACGCCATCGTTCCCTTTGGTCATGTCCCAGTGGCCGCGCGGCCCGAGGCCGTAGTTGGTGAACACCTGCACTTTCTTGGCGTCGGGAGCTTTCAGCCGGAACGTCGCCCGGCCGTCGGCATGGACCCGCGGATACTGGGCGTTTGGCAGGTTGGTGGCCGAGGGCTTGCCCTCATCGGTCGGTTTGGCTGGCTCCTTCTTCTCGACCTTCGGCTCGTCCTTCTTCTCCGCCGGTTTCTCGCCGTCCTTGAAGATGAGCTGCGCGAAGTGGTACAGATCGCTCTTCCACACTTTGAAGTCGTGCGCCCCGCCGGGGATGACGCGGTACTCGTGCGGCACCTTCTTCTCGTCGAGCATCTTGTGGACGCCCTCGCTGATCCGCATCAGGTTGTCCTTGTCTCCGCACGCGACGTAGAGCAGCTTCAATTTCTTGGCGGCGTCGGCGTGATCCTTGATCAGGTCGTCCGGCTTCTTCGTGTTCGGGGCCGACGAAAACCCGCCGACCCAGGCGAAGGTGTCGAGGTGGCCCAGGCCGAAGTTCAGCGACTGCCCGCCGCCCATGCTCAGCCCGGCGAGCGCCCGGTTCTCGCGGTCGGCCTTCACCGGGTACGTCTTCTCGACGAACGGAATCAGGTCTTTCAGCAGGTCGCCCTCGAACTTGGCGAACGCCGGGGCGGTGCGGAATACGTCGCCCTCGGCGCGGTCGTTCGGCTGCGCCCGGCCGTTGGGCATGACCACGATCATCGGCACCGGCTTCTTGTCGGCGTACAGGTTGTCGAGCACGGCGATGGCCCCGCCCCTCGGCCACTCGTTCTCGTCGCCGCCGATGCCATGCAACAGGTAGAGCACCGGGTACTTCTTCTCCTTGCTGTACCCCGGTGGGGTGTAGACCGTCGCCTTCCGTTTGTTGCCGACGGTGGTGCTGTCGTACTCCACCACCTCCACCTTGCCGCGGTCGATCCCGTCCCGCTTCTGGTCGTACCCCTTCGGCGGGTCGGGGAACTTCTCCGCCGGTTTCTTGTCGTCCTTCGGCTGGGCGAGCACCGGCCCGCAGGCCAGCACGGCCCACGCGGCCAGGGTCAGGAGGCGTCCGTTCATGAGTCGTCCTCGGGAGAGTGAGGGGTCGCCGGCGCGGGGTGAGGGGCGAGCGCGTCGGCCACACGGGCGAGCAGAGCAAGCAGCGTTTCCGCCTCGCCGGGCTGAAGGGCGTCGAGCAGTTCCGCCCGCACCGGGTCGCCGGCCGCCCACAGCGTGCGGAACGTCCGGTGGCCGTCGGGGGTGAGGGCCACGGTGCGGGCGCGGGCGTCGGTCGGGTGGGTCTCCCGTTCGATCAATCCTCGCCGTTCCAGCAGCACCAGCATGGCCCGCACCGTACTCGGGTCGGACGACATCCGCCGGGCGAGTTCGCGCTGGGTGAGGGCGTGCCCACGGGCGAGGGTCGCGAGCAGCACGAACTGGTCGGCCGTCACCCCGTGGCGGGCGAACGCCGCCTCCGACCGGCGGTGAAGGGCGAGGTAAGCGGCCCGGAGGCCGCGGGCGAGTTCGTGGCCGGTGGTCATGCGGTCCATCGCGGGGATCGTGCGTGAACGCACGATTGGGAGGCTGATGGTAAACCGGTCGCCGGCGGCGGACCAATGAGAAAAGCGTGAGACGGGATTGCTCCTGTCAAGGGTCGGAGGTGGTCACCGAGTGGCCGAGGGGAGGAATTGAGCCAAAAGCTGATTGGCGCAACACTTAGGGTGACGGTGACCGAGGGGGGGTATGTGTGTGGCAGGTGGCAGTGTGGCAGAGAGGGGGGGGCCAGCGGGCGAGGTCTTCGATACATCACCTCCCCTCCCCCGGAGCCTCTCCCATGCGTTCGCTGCTCGCACTGCTGCTCTGCACATTCCCCGTTCTCGCCGCCGACAAACCCGCCTACCGCGTGCTCGCCGCCGACCGCTCGACCGGCAAACTCGCCATCGTGAACGCCAAGGGCGAAGTCGAGTGGGAGTTCGCCAACAAGCACGACGTTCACGACCTGCACATGCTCGAAAACGGCCACATCCTCACGCATACCTCCCCGATCAACGTGGTCGAGATCGACCCGAAGACGAAACAGGTGGTGTGGAAGTACGAAGCGAAGCCGAAGGAGGGGTACAAGGGCCGCATCGAAATCCACGCCTTCCAGCGACTCGCCGACGGGAACACGATGGTGGCCGAGAGCGGCAACACCCGCATCGTGGAGGTGGACAAGGCCGGAAAGATCGTGAAGGAGATCGCCCTGAAGGTCGCCAAGCCGGATGCCCACCGCGACACCCGCATGGTGCGCAAGCTGAAGACCGGGAACTACCTGGTGTGCCACGAGAGCGAGGGGGCGGTGAAGGAGTACGACGCGAAAGGCGAGGTGGTGTGGGAGTACAAGCTCGACCTGAACGGACGGAAGGCGAGCGGCGGGCATGGGCCGGAGGGGCACGGGGTGTCGGTGTACGGGGCGGTGCGTTTGGAGAACGGCAACACACTCATCGCCGGCGGGAACAACAACCGCGTGCTGGAGGTCGATCCGAAGGGGAAGATCGTGTGGCAGGTCGATCAGAAAGACCTGGACGGCATCACGCTGGCGTGGGTGACCACCCTACAAGTGCTACCGAACGGGAACGTGATCATCGGCAACTGTCACGCCACGGACAAGAACCCGCAACTGATCGAAGTGACCCGCGAGAAGAAAGTGGTGTGGACTTTCAAGGACTTCAAGACGTTCGGCGACAATCTGGCGTCGGCGGTGGTGCTCGATGTGAAGGGCGTCGTGCGGTAGTAGTCACGCCGGCGGTTTTGGCCGGACGATCTCGACGACCGCGTCGAGCACCTGCTTGAGGG
>JALOQR010000166.1 GCA_025459365.1 Fimbriiglobus sp. | reverse complement strand
GCGTTGCCGGGGGCGAATAAGTCTGTGGTCGAGACCAAGCCGACCCGATAGCTCATTACTTCTTTGGCTCGGTCACATTCACCTTCACGGGCAAGGCCACGGCGGTCACTTCCTTGTTGTTCACCTTGGCCGTACCGCGGATGAGGAAGTCGCTCGGTCCCGCCGCGACAGCGGCCGGCACGCTGAACTCCACTGCCGCCTCGTTCTCTCCCTTCTTGATGGGCACAAACTTCGGGGCCACATTCACCGGCAGAGTCACCGTCGAGAGTGTGATCTCCGCATCGAATGGATCACTCCGTTTGGCGATCACCTTCCCCTTGAGCGTTCCGCCCTTCGCCACCTCGATCGCGTCGAGCTTCAATTCCAAGCGGAAGGGTGGGGCGGGCACAACCGCCACGGCGACCTGAGTGGTCACCTCCCGCGGCGGAGTCGGCATGTTCGCCAACCCGCCCTTCACCACATCAATCAGGTCAACCGTCTTGCTCACGTCGGCGCCGTCGATTTTCGCGGTCGCCTTCAGCGTGCCGACCACCACGCCCGAAGCGGCGCCGGGTTTGGCCACAAGGGGTAGGTACAACGGCGTCGCCGGTTGCGGGTTCGCGGCGGTGGGGAGAGTCACCTTGCCGCTCACCGTCGACGAGACGAACTCCAACTCCACGTTCGAGCTAAAGCCGTTCAACTTGGTCAACGCGGTGATTGGTAGCAACCCGACGCCGCCGGCGGGTACGTCGATGCGGTCGAACGCCACCGCCACCGCGAAGTCGGCGGTCACCGGTTTCACGCTCAGATGGTACACCTCGTTCGGCCCGAACAGGTAGTTGGTGTGCTCGCACGCGATCACGTAGTCGCCGTCTGCCGCGGCGGTGAACTCGACCCGCGTGCCGATCTGGGTCGGGTTCGACTTCGCCACCTCTGCCCCTTTTGCATCGAGCACCCGCACATACACCTCGGCGGGTGAGTTGACCTCAAACGTGAGTGCCGTGACGGCCAGTTTCTGCCCCTTCTTGGCAGTGATCTTGAAGTGGTCAACATCGTTCTTCTTGGCGAACCGTGCCGACACCCCGCCGGGCACCGGCAACGCGTTTGCTTTGTCGGGCGTGTTGTTCGGCTCCTGCTCGACCGTTTCGGGGTGAGCATGCACCCGCACCGGCACCGGCCAGCCGCTCGCCCCGCCCTCCCGCTTCGGCGATGCGTACACCACTTCCCCTTCCCCTTTCACCGCCACCGATTTGATGCCGTCGAGCGCGCCACCCGCGAACCCGACCGTGGCACTTTTGCCCGTTTCCACCGCCAGTGGAAATGCCGTCGTCGCGCCGGGGAAGTACCCCACCCGCAATCGGTAGGCGAAGTCGGCCCCGCCGCGGTACGTCGTATCCCGCACCTCGACGATCACCTCGCCTGTAGCGGGAAAAGTGTGCGTGAGTCGGCAGTCGCCCTGTAGGCCGGGGCTATCATCGGCATAGAGGCCGAACAGTTCCTTACCGGCCGCGTCGTAGAGCAGCAGCACCGGATCACACGGCGAGCCGATGCGGCGGGCCAGTACTTCGAACGTGACCGGCTCGCCGGCCTTCACCGGCACCTTGTAGAAGTCGCTCATTTCGGCGGTGGCGGTGCCGACCACGACGCACGGATTCGCGACCGCCTGCGGTGCCGCTTTCTTGTTGTTCTCCTTTTCCGTCACCTCCGGCAGTTCTTCGACGATGAAGGGGCGGGCGGCAGTGACGCCTGCTCGAGTCGCAACGCGGAGCGAGTGGAAACCGAGGGGCGTGTTTGCCGGGATTTCGATTTTCGCGCTCAGTTTGGTGGCGTCCTTCTGCCCCTCGGGGATGGTGGCTTTGCCGCCGAACGAGGTCCACACCTGGGTCACGTCGGTCAAGTTCGTGCCGGTGAGGGTGATGTCGACGGTGCCCCCCGGTTTTCCACCCAAGCTGGCGAGCGTCGTGAGGGTGGGGTAGTTTGGCGGCAACGCGGGAGGCTTTGGCTGAGCAGACGCGACGGCGGCGGCGAGCAGCAGCACGGAAAGGGAGAGCGTGTGACGCATGGAAACACCGAGCGAGAGGAGAACCGGCGGATGTGGGTGATGATAGCCGCTCGTCGGGCGGTCGGCTCATGCCGAACGCGGTGGAATTGTTCGCTCATCGTGAGCGATCCGCTGAAACCCCTGTCCGGGGTCAATGGCTATGGCAGCACTTTCGGGCGTCGGTGGCCGGGGGGGGTATGTGTGTGGCAGGTGGCAGTGTGGCAGAGAGGGGGGGGTCGCGAGCAGTGGCCGGCAATGCGACGCATGTTGCGGATCACTGAACACGCGTTGGATACCCAAAAATCGACCGACCCCGGACATCGCCCTAACCTTGTGGTCTCGGCTTCGCCAGTTTCGCCAAAAGCAACTCCAACTGCACTCGCGGCGGTAGAGGGCTACCGCCCTTCATGCCCAGATCGGTTTCCACCAGCCAGTCGGCGATCTGGAGTAGCCGACCGCGGCCGAGGTGCCGCACCTGCCGTTCGGCGCTCTGCCGGGCCTGCGGCCAACCGGGTACACCCGCCGCGTCCATCGCCGGCCCGAGCGATTGCCCCTGCGAAATCAGCCGGCCGATACTCGCCAGTTTCCGCAACTGGACACGCAACGCCCCGAAGATCTCTTGAGGGGCATCGCCGCCATCGAGCAACCGGCCCAGCAAACCGAACGCCTTCGCCGGTTGACCGTCGCCGATCGCATCCAAGATGTGGAACACGTTCGCCGGGCCAGTTTGCACCACCATGCGGTTCACGTCGTCGGCGGTGATCTCGGCGTTCGCCCCGATCGAGTTGGCCAGCTTTGCCAGTTCCATGTCGAGCAGCCCGAGCGATGGCCCGACCAACTCCACCAGAAGTTCAGCGGCATCGCGGCCAAGTTTCTTGCCGTGCCCAACCTTCGCCCACTTCACGCACCAGTCGAGTACGCGGTCCTTCTGCTTCGGATACTCGAACGCCTTGCAGTTCAGCTTGGCCGCGTCGGGCAGGGCCTTCGCCAGCTTGGTGTTTTCGGGGAAGGTCTTCACATCGAGCACAAGCACGCCCACCTTGCTCGGCGATGCGACGTACTTTTCCAGATTATCGCGGTGCTCAGTCACGAACGGGTCGGCCTGTTCGACGATGACCACCCGCACCGGGGTGAGGAACGACGGCGTGTCGAGGTCGTTGCGGACGGTGCTGAAGTCGAGCTTGTCGCCGGGGTAGCTGCTGACGGCGAAGTCGGCGTCGCCCCCCTTCCCCACCGCGAGCGTGATGACGGCGTCGCGGCAGCGGCGCTTGAGGAAGTCTTCGTCGCCGACGAGGGCGTATACCGGCAGTCGCTTGGCTTTGGCGACGGTGTCGAGGAAAGCGAGGGCGTCCATGCATCAACTCCGGTACTCATCCACCAACTTCCGCGGGGCGCCGATATTGATGACGTGAACCTCGCCAGTCCACTCGCGGGCCTTCGGGTTCAGGAAGCCCCGCTTCGGGGCGACGAACGTGGCGGTGTGCGTTGCCCGAACACACGGGCCGAGCGGCTCGCCGGTATCGCAGTCGAGGCCGGAGGGGATGTCGATGGCGAGGACGGATTGTTCGCAGCAGTTCACGAACGCAGAGACCCTCTCAAATAAATCGGTGAGCGGGCGTGAAAGGCCGGTTCCGAAAAGAGCGTCGACGGACCAACAAGGAAAAGGAACATCACCTGCATCGACACTGGCACCGGCGGGCAGAGGATATTTCACCAACCCACTGCGGGTAGCGACCGAGCGGTTCACCCGCACTTCTTCACTTCCACCTTCGCCGACATAGTCCCACACGACCACCGGCCACCCCGCGTTGTCCAAGTGCCTTGCCATGACGAACCCATCGCCGCCGTTGTTGCCGGGGCCGCACAGGATCACCGTCGTCTTTTTCTCCGGGTTCAGGCGCATGAGCAGTTCGGCGCACCCGCGGCCGGCGTTCTCCATCAGCACGATGCTAGGGATGCCGTACTCGTCCATAGCCCGACGGTCGAGTTCGCGGACCTGGGCACGGGTGAGGGTGAAGGGGGAACTCATGTCACCTCCGTCCGGGTGGCCGATTCTCTCCGAGAGTCGGTTCCGATGTCGCTCTCGGAGAGAGCGACCTACTCAAATCACCGCTTGATCCGCAACCCCTGGCCGGTCATCGTCGCTTCGACCTCGGCCTTGTCGATCCACGGCAGATCGCCGGGAATCGTGTGCTTGATCGCCCCCATCGCTGCCCCATACTGCAACCCCTTCAGGAAGTCGCCGTCCAGCAGACCGTGGATGATGCCCGACGCCATCGCGTCGCCGGCCCCGAGGCGATCGACGATTTCCACTTCGTAGGTCGGCGTCTCGTGCAGTTCGCCGTTGGCGTAACCGACCGCCCCGAAGTTGTTCCGCCACACTAGAGGGGTGGAACGTTTCGTCCCCGCCACATGCTTGACCCCGAACCGATCCGCCAACTGCTTCGCCACCTCGGCGAAATTCTCGCCCTTCACGCCGAACAGGTTCTCGGCGTCCGCCTCACCGGCGATCAGCAGTTCCGCCCCTCGCACCACCCCGGCCATCACCCGCCCGGCCTCGTCCGGCGACCACAGCTTGCTCCGGTAGTTCAGGTCCACGCTGACCGGCACTTGCGCCCCCCGGGCGGCGCTCAGAGCTTCGGAAAGCACGTCTCGGTCTTCGATCACCGCCGCCGTGATGCCGGTCACGTGGAACCACGTCGCACCGTCGAAGATCTCCCCCCAGTTGAAAGTGCCCCACTTCTTGCCGTGCCAGAAGCTGCTGCTGCCAGGCTTCACCTGTGAAATGCTCGACTGCTTGCGGTCATACAGGATGGAACTGGCCCGCGGAGAGGCGCCGAATTCGAGGAAGTACAGCCCACACCGGCCGTCGGTGGTGAAAGCGAGATGGTCGGTCCCCACGCCCGCCTCACGGACGCGGTTGGCCACTAACCGGCCCAGCGAGGTGTCGGGCAGCGCTGACACCCAGGTGGCCTCGCGGCCCAGACGCACCAACCCGGCGGCGGTGTTCAGTTCGGCTCCGCCCACCTCCACATCGAAACCGCGGCACTGTTCGATGCGGGCGAAGTGGGGTGGGGCGAGACGTACCATCGCTTCGCCGAAGCAGACGATCATCGTTCAGACCTCCCGCCCCAGCCGCACCGCCTGGGTGTACTGCCAGGCCAGCCCGCGGAGGTACTCGTAGTCCTGTCGGGCGACCGCCTTGGGATCGACCATTTGCGACCCGACGCCGAGGCAGCACGCTCCGGCTCGCAGGTACTCAGCGGCCGTGTTTAGATCCACCCCGCCAGTCGGCATGAGTTTCACTTGTGGGAGCGGGCCTTTCATCGCCTTGAAGTACTGCGGGCCGAGAACGTCGGCCGGGAACACCTTCACCACGTCGGCCCCCGCCTCCCAGGCGGTCAAGATTTCAGTGGGTGTGAATGCCCCCGGGAAAACGAGTTTATCGTAACGCCGGCAGAGCTTAATCACGTCGAGGTTGACCGTCGGGGAAACGATGAACTCGGCCCCGGCAAGGAGGGCGGCCCGCGCCGTCTCGGCGTCCAACACCGTACCCGCCCCGAGCAACACTCGGTCGCCCAGTTCTTTTTTCGCCGCCCGGATCACACCCACCGCATCGGGAACGGTGAACGTCACCTCCGCCACCGTCACGCCGCCGTCGGCCAGCGCTTGGATCACTTGAACGAGGTGGGTGGGGTCCGGCGCCCGGACTACTGCCACAAGGCCACATTCCAGCACTCGGGCAAGTTGGGTTTCACGGCTCATGCGAGGATTGTGGGCAGAGCGGAAAGGGAATTCAACGCAAAACGGGGGGCGACGAGGGGGGTCCGGTCAGGCGGGCAGTACGTGGAAGGAATTCCCGACACCATTGGCGGTCGTATTTACCGCCGCCAAAGTATAAACTATACTTACCGAACTCCGTGGGTCCGGCGGTCCCACCCCCAGCCTGTGAGCGTGCGGCGTGAAGGCCATCATTTCCGACATTCATAGCAACCTCGAAGCCCTCCAGGCAGTGCTCGCCGACATTAAGTCGCAGGGCATCACCGATGTGTACTGCCTCGGGGACGTCGTCGGGTATGGCCCAAATCCCCGTGAGTGCATCGACCTGATCTCGGAATGCAAGCTCGTGCTCATGGGCAACCACGACCAAGGGGCGATGTTCGACCCAGATGGATTCAACGCACCGGCGGAAAGAGCCATCTTCTGGACGCGGGCACAACTGGAATCCGGCCCAGACTCCCGCCCTGTGCGTGAACGGCGCTGGGACTTCCTGGCCGAACGCCCTCGCCAGCACAAGGAAGGGGACCTGCTCTTTGTCCACGGTTCGGCCCGCAACCCACTCAACGAATACGTCTTTCCTGAGGACATCTACAACCAGCGGAAGATGGAGCGGATCTTCACACTGGTCGATAAGTACTGCTTCCAGGGGCACACGCACGTGCCGGGCATCTTCACCGAGAGCTACCAGTTCTTCAGCCCCGAAGATGTCAGCGGTGAATACAAACTCGACGGCCACAAGACGCTCTGCAACGTCGGCTCGGTTGGCCAACCGCGAGATGGCAACCCGAAGAGCTGCTATGTGGTACTCGACGGTGAGTCGATCAAGTTCCGCCGCGTCGAGTACGACGTGGAGAAAACGATTAAGAAGATTTACGACATTCCAGAACTGGAAAACTTCCTCGGCGACCGTCTTCGTGAAGGGCGGTAGAGGTGGGTTCGTCGTTCGTTCCTGATCTTGGTTAGCCGGTTCACTCTCCCTGGCCGTTCGGTCTGGATCGACCGGCTCACTTTCCTCATCCACCATTCATCACAAACTCTGCTTTCATGGTGGGGCTGGCGGGTGACCTCATCCTGTCGGGAGGTCGGCAGGACTTCATACATCAAACGCTTGTCTGTCGGTCGTGAGATCCCCCCCCCTCTCTGCCACACTGCCACCTGCCACACACATACCCCCTTCTCCCCCCATCACCCTAAGTGTTGTGGTAATCAGCCTTTGCTCCACTCGGCCACTTGGCCACCGACCCTCTGACAATGGCCCCCACCTGCGAACAACTGTGGTCTTTTGCACAGCGGAAAGCCGAGAGTGTTCACCGCCGATGCACAACCGACGAAAGCTCACTCTTCAGGCACTCGGCCGAGCAACGCTCAACCCAGTCAGCGCTACCCACCGCTCGGCTCGCCCTCGCACTTCCCGTACCCTGAACGAATGGTCGTCTCAAGGAGTGCGAGCATGACGCTGGGGTACGCAACTCGGTTGTTGGTCTGGGCGGTCTTTGTGATTGGGATCGGAGCCGCCGGGATTGCCTGGTGTACCCGCACCGTACCTTCGGCGATGGAAGAACTCGCCTCTCAGCCGCCCCCGGCTCCTGCCCTCTCGACTGCCGACCCGTTCCCTGAACTCGCCCGATTTGTCACCAAGCCGCTCCGGTGGGTCCGCGACGACATTGTGTTCATGCTCGAAGTGGCGTTCCTCGTTGCCGTCGTCCGCGGATGGTTCGGGAAATCGCTCGGCATCTACGACCTCATCCACGCGGAGTCCCCGCACATCAGGTTGGTGAGTGGTCTGCTTCTCGGCATGGCGGCCGGCAATTGCCTCTTCGTGTTGTACGTGGACGACCAAGTCGGCGTGCCGTGGCCAGTCGCCGAATGGCCCACACTGTTGCCAGTACCGACCGACCGCGGCCGACCTGGCGAAGCGATGGAAATTCACAAGGCAGGCAACTTCCTGCTCTACACCTGGCTTCCAGTACTACTCGTCATGATGACTGGCAAATCCAGCCGCGGTGTACCCTGGATCGCTGTCGGGCTTGCAGCGAGTGTGGTGGTCACCGTTGGCCTGGTGTTCGTCGGCTGGTGGGCACTCACTGGCACGGCGTTCGGAGACTGGCGAAGCTGGTTTACCCTCACCCCCGGTGCGGCCGACGGGCGAATTCCCCGCGAGGGGTATGCATTACATGCCATCGCCACCGGGTTCACCGTGCTGCCACTGGCACTGATTGTGGCGTGCTCTGTCGCTGGCGGGTTTCGCCGGGCGGCCAGCCCGGTGTGGGTGGTGTGCCTGAGCATGTGGTTGTTCAACGCCGGGTACGGGTTCGTCGCCTTCCACTTCGGCGGTTTGCAGTTCGTTTTGCTACTGCTGCTGGTGGCCGTGGTGCTGGTGGCGAATCTGAGCCACCCTTACAAGTTGTGCCTGCCGGGATTGGAGCCAGAGTACGCGGCCGCGCGAGCGGGTCGGCCGAAACCACTCGGAGTGACGGTGTCGCCGGTGGGCGGTGGCCGCATCCCGCTACTCGCGGGTGAGGACGTGTTGTCAGGTTTCCATACTCGTTGGTCGGCCGAGCACCCCGATGGCACGAAGCCGAAACTGTTGATCCTCTGTACCAGCGGTGGCGGCATCCGCGCGAGCGTCTGGACGGCAGCCGTGCTGGCTGAACTTGATCAACAGATGGGGCCGGCGTTTGGTCGGCATCTGCGGCTCATGACTGGAGCGAGCGGGGGAATGCTGGCGGCAGCACTCTACGCCGGCCGACAGGTGCGCCCCATGCCGCCGGGCCTCTCTGACGCGGAAGCTCTGGCCCGCGATTCCCTGTGGCCGACATGGCAGGCACTGTTCTTCGCCGATCTACCTTCGGTCGTGCTGCCGTTCTACAAGCAGTGGGACCGCGCTCACGCCCTGGAAGCAAGTTGGGCACGGAACACGGGTCGAGAGTGGTCACCTCTCGGCGTGACGTTCTCGGAAATGATCGCCGCCGAGCGAGCCGGAACCGCCCCCTCACTCGTGTTTAGCCCGCTGCTCGTGGAAGACGGCCGGCGGCTGTTGGTGAGCAATCTGGACGTGAGCGAACTGGCCTACGAAACCGCCCCGACGCTGGGCGAACCGAACGGTGGAGCCGTCGCCCCACGGGGTCGGATCAGTCAGCCGGCGGTGGAATTCTTCCGCCTGTTCCCGGAGGCCCACAGCCGGTTCGCACTGGGCACTGCCGCACGGCTGAGCGCTACCTTCCCCTACATCAGCCCGGCGGTCAATCTACCGACCAGTCCGGCTCGCCGGGTGGTCGATGCGGGGTACTTCGACAACTACGGAGTGGGGGTCGCGGCCGGCTGGCTGCTGCGCCACAAACGATTGGTGGAGGAACACTGCGGCGGAGTCGCGGTCATCGAAGTGCGGGCGTTCCCACTGGACCAGGAAAAGACGGGCCTGCCCGACCAGTTGGTGAACGCCAGCACTGGCGGGCTACTGACGAGCGTATTGGCCGGGGTGAGCACGCCCGCCGAGGCGCTCGGAGTCATTCAAAGTGCCGGTGCGTACTACCGGAACGATCACCTGCTCGGAGTACTGGACGACGTCTTCAACGGCCCCGATCGACCAGACTTTTTCGTGCGGGCGGGCCTGGAGTGTTCCGGTGATGGGTCGCTGAGCTGGGCGGTGAGCGACGCCGGGCGAGACGAAATTGTCAACGCGGTGGCCGGCGTGCGCGGCACGATCACTGGGCTGAAGGCATGGTTTGGCAACGGCGGCGGATGATCGGCCGAACCAGCCAGGCAGCCTGGATCAAGCAGTCAGCGGGCCGTGAATCGTTGCCCCTCCCATGTGAGCACCACAGGCCCGCGGCCGACCCGGTTCCCGATGCCGATGCTTGCGTTCACAAACAACGTATCGGGCGTCTGCACCACTCCGGCCGCCTCGTGAATATGCCCGAAAAGATGCAACTGTGGCTTCAATTCCTGTAGTCGCCACAGCAGATCCACGCACCCGGTCGCTTCACCGCGGCTGGTTTTATCCAGGATGCCCGCCGGTGGGCCGTGGGTGATGAGCACATCGGTGTCGTCTGGGATGAGCGCCCACTTGGCGGCGATCTCTGGCCCACGATCGAGGTTGAAGGCCCAGTCGAAGAACCGCGGCTGCCACGGGCTGCCCCAGATCCTCAGCCCGCACACCTCGACTCCGCTGTCTTGGAGGTAGGTGGCGTGTGTGATCCGCCTTCGGGCGTCGGCTGGATCGCGTTCGAAGTGGAAGTCGTGGTTGCCGCAGATCATCACCTTGTGAGGGTGTGGCAACGAGCCGAGCCAGTCATTGAAATCGGTGATGTCTTCTGGGAAGCCGTGGTTGGAAAGGTCGCCGGCGAACAGGAGCAGATCGCCGGGTGGCACCGTCAGTTCGCGGTGACGGCCGTGCGTGTCGCTGATCGCAACAATGGTCAGGCTCACGGTTCACCCACCCTTCCGTTCGAGTACCTCCCCCCCCTCTTCCTCCAGCATCTCCTCAAAGAGGTCGGCAAGCGCCCGGGCAGTGCTGGCATTCATTGAACTGGCGAAGATCCCCCGCCACCACGGATTCTCCCATTCCAGCGTCAACCGTACTTCGTCGTCATCGTGCGGCTTGACCCGAACCGCGATCACGATGTACTTGACAAAGATGCCGAGGAGAATGCTCATGAACACCGACCCGAGGCGGAGGGTCATCCGCGTGTTGGTCTCGTCGTCGATGACGTAGCCCTGGTGCCTGGCAGCGGAGGCGATGATGTCCATTGCCTGATCGGTTGTCGCATGGGCGAAGAGTGTGATGAGTGGCATCGGAGGCTCGGTTTATCCCCGCTTGCAGTGGCCGACAAATGGCTCAGTCTGAGGGGCGGTGAGCACGCCGTAGAGTTCCGGCCGACGCCAGTTCACCCGATCGACCTCGTACTCACCGGGAATGTTCACGACACGTTTCTGCCGGGCTGCGGCCGGGTCGAGCGTGGCGAAGAGGATGTCCTCGCGATCGTGATCGGCAACGGCCAGCGGGGTACCGGTCGGGTCGTGGATGGAGCTACGGCCGATATAGGTGAACCCGCTCTCGGTGCCGACGCGGTTGCAGGCAGCGAAGTACACTGCGTTCTCCAGCGCCCGTGCCGGCGGCATCACCCGCGACGTTGTGAGTGCTTTCTCGGCCCAGTTGGTGGGTAGAACGATCAGATCGGCCCCGAGGAGAGCGAGGACCCGCGGAAACTCGGGGAAACCACCATCGAAGCAGACGCCCACGCCCACTCGTAACCCGTCGAGGTCAAACACGCCGATCGGGCCAGGGCCAGGGTCGGTGAACTTATCCGCCCCGACGCAGGGCAGGTGCGTCTTGCGGTAGCACCCAACGACCCCGGTCGGGCCAACCACCGCTGCCGAGTTGTACAGTCGCTCGCCGGACCGTTCCATCAGCCCGAACACACACCAGACTCCACGAGCCGCGCACACCTCGGCAACCGCTGTGGTGGAGGGACCGGGCACCGGCTCGGCCGCCGCCCACGCCGCCGCCCGGTCGGGGAACCCATATCCGCTCGTGACACACTCGGGGAAGACGACGAGGTTCGCCCCGGCGTCGGCGGCGGCGTGCAGTTTGGCGAGCACCATCGCCCGATTGGCGGCAAGATCACCGAGGCGGCAATCGGTCTGAACGACAGCGAGGCGGGTAGGTGGCACGTCGGCCTCCGAGGGTCAGTGGGCGGCGTACTTCTTCAGCAGTTCGAGGTACTTCGGCAGGAACGTGTTGAACGCCGTGCCGAGTTGCGACAGTGCGAATCGCCGCACGGGCAAACCCTCGCGCAACTCCTTCGAGGCGTCGGGGGGAAGCGGAGGAAGAAACCGACTCACCCCGTGTGGGTCGGCCGCCCGGTCGAAGTGCTCCTTCGCCCGAGCGGGATCGCCACCGAGCATCGCGTAGACACCCCGCTGGTAGTGGGTGAGTGCCCGGTAGAGGAGCCGCAGGCGAAGTGTGTTGGCCATATTCTCGGCGAGCAGCATACCGGGATACCCACCCACGGCCGCCGCGTTGAGGAAGAGGTCGCCACTGGC
>JALOQR010000165.1 GCA_025459365.1 Fimbriiglobus sp. | reverse complement strand
TAAGTGCCGCGGTTCGTTTCGGCCCGCCAGACTCGCAGGGCGTTTGGATGAGCGATGCTGGGCCAGGCGGTTGAACGGTCCCTGCGGGTCTGCTGATGGAACGGCGCCCTGTTCCTGAGCGGGGCAAAGGAGACGTTCGACTGCACCCGGCCGAAGGTCACGTGGACGCACGGCATGCAGGACCCTATCTCCACCGGCGAAATCGAGTACATGGGCGGCACACCGAAGTTGGCGAACGCCAAGTTGGTGCTGAAAACGGCGATACTGCCAATACCGAGATGTACCTGTCACCGTGCGTCTGCCGCCCGTGTTTCAATCCCACCGACCTCGACCTGTCGCCGAACCCGTTCGACGGTCCTGAAGTCTCGGCGCAAGCAGTCAAGGCATGATTAGGCACCTGGGCCAGACTTCTTTCGCTTGTCCTGCCTTCTTGTCTGTGTCTTCCGGCCCGGTCGGTAGCCAGTCGGTTTGAATGGCCCCGCACCACGTTCGCCGGGTTTCTCGCCTTTGGCGGGGTTCGCCACGGTGTGATAGTGGTCGCCTTGCAACGCCGCGTTCGCCCGTTTGCGCTTCGCCTCGATCGCCTCTTTCGGCGGGTTGGCCGGGATCAGCCCTTCACACCCACCGATCAGATCCGCCCGATTCGCCTGGATCAGTGCTTCGCGGACCTCGAACCAGTTCTCGGGTTTGAAGAACTGCATCAGCGCTCGCTGCAACTTGCGGTCGCTCAACCCCTTGGCGATCGTCACCGGCTTGTTCGTGAACGGGTCGAGGCCGGTGTAGTACATGCACGTGGCGATGTCGAACGGGGCGGGGATAAAGTCTTGAACCTGGTCGGGCTTGTAACCGCTTCGCTTGAGGTACAAGGCGAGGTCGATCATCTCCGTGATGGTGCTACCAGGGTGGCTGGCGATGAAGTACGGCACCAACTGCTGCTTCGGTTTGCCGGCCTTGGCACTCGCCTCTTTGTACTGTTCCGCGAAGACGCCGAAGTTGTCGATGCTTGGCTTCTTCATCTTCTCCAGCACAGTTGGGCTGGTGTGCTCCGGGGCCACCTTCAACCGCCCGCCGACGTGGTGCGCTGCCAACTCCTCGACATACTCGGGGGAGAGTTGGGCGAGGTCCATCCGGATGCCGCTGCTCACCAGTACTTTCTTGATGCCGGGAGTCTGCCGGGCCTCTCGCATCAATTCGATCGTCGGCCCGTGGTCGGTGCCAAGCAGTTTGCAGATGGTCGGGTGCACGCAACTCAGGCGCTTGCACTTTGCCTCGACTTCCGGCCGCGTGCAGCGCATCTGATACATGTTCGCCGTGGCCCCGCCGATGTCTGAGATGATCCCCTTGAACTCGGGGTCGGCGGCCACCTTTTTGACTTCCTTCAGGATGGATTCCTTCGACCGGCTCTGGATGATCCGCCCCTGGTGGGCGGTGATGCTGCAGAAGGTGCAGCCGCCGAAACACCCCCGCATGACCGTCACGGAATCCTTGATCATCTCGTGAGCGGGAACTGGCTCGGTGTACTTGGGGTGCGGGCGGCGGGTGTATGGCAGGTCGTAGTAGCGGTCCATCTCCGTTTCGGAGAGTGGCAGGGCAGGAGGTGTCTGCACGACTGCCTGCCGGTCGTGGAACTGTACCAGAGTGACGGCGTTGAACGGGTTGGTGTTGGTATGGATGATTCGGGTCGCCTCGGCGAACGCTCTCTTGTCGGCTTTGACTTCCTCGAAGGAGGGGATGACTTCAAAGGGCATGTCCTTCAGCGCACTTACCGACGGCTCACGGCGAACCAGTTCGGACTCCTTCGCCCCGAGCGCGTAGGCCACCCCCCGCATGTCGCGGAGGTCTTTCACCGTCTGCCCGGCCTGCATTCGCTGGGCGATCGCGACGATGTTCTTTTCGCCCATGCCGTAAACAACGAGATCCGCCTTGCTGTCGAGCAGGATGCTCCGCTTCACCGTGTCGGACCAGTAGTCGTAGTGGGCGAGCCGCCGCAGGCTGGCTTCCACCCCGCCCGCGATGACGGGCACGCCGGGAAACGCCTCGCGGCACCGCTGGCTGTACACGAGCGTGGCCCGGTCGGGCCGCAGGCCGATCCGCCCGCCGGGGCTATAGGCGTCGTCGTTGCGCACCTTCTTGTTGGCCGTGTAATGGTTGATTAACGAGTCCATGTTGCCAGCCGAAACGGCGAAGAACAGCCGTGGGCGGCCAAACTGCCGCCACGGATCAGCCGTTTTCCAGTCGGGCTGGCTCAGGATGGCGACGCGGAAGCCGGCGTGTTCTAGCGACCGGTGCAAGATGGCCATGGCAAAGCTGGGGTGATCGACGTAGGCATCGCCGGTGACGAACACCACATCCACGGCGTCCCACCCGCGTTCACGCATCTCCTCAACCGTGGTGGGTGCAAAAGGGGCGGCGTAACGCTCGGACCACAACGGGAGTGATAACCTGTCGGCTTTCATGGCGTAAACCGGGAGTAGAGACGCCCCATTGTAGTGGCAACCCCCTGCCCTTGAAGCGAAACATGGGTTAGAGTGAATTTCGGACAGTGGCGCTGTCCACAGGCAGAGTTTTGGGTACAGTTCCCCCAAGTTAACGAACGGAGTTCGACCGGCCAGGGGAATACCCATCCGGGGAGGCATCAATGCCCGAGCGTACAAATCATCTCCGCCGGTGGTTGGCCGCTGCGGCTGCCACTGCCGCCGTGACAGGCAGTACCACAGCCCAGGAGCGGCCAGACCTCGTACTACGGTACGACCGCCTTTCCGGGCGAGAGATCTTCAAGTTCCGGATGAACGGAACGGAGCACGTCCGCTCGGTCGGGGTACTGGGGTGGGACTTCCCACCGGCGGCCCTGGCTACGATCGGGTTCGACCCAACGCCGAAGACGTTCTGCATTGAGCCACTGATCCCGGTCGACGCCGGGACCGAATACGCCATCACTGTCGATCCGTTCGGCAAGCCACGCGATTTCGCCGGGCTGAAGGACGACAAGCCGGGAGGCGAAGCAGCCGCCCGCCGCAGCAAGTACGTGCGAGAACTGTTCGCCCGTCATTACTCTGAGGCGGTGGCCGAAGGGGGCACCGGCGCCGCGTTCCAGACGGCTCTGTGGGAGATCGTGTCCGAAACCGAACTGCCGGCCGCACCTGCTGGGTTCAGCCTGTACTCGGGTACATTCCAGGCGGCTGACCCTGCCGCCCAGGCCCCCGCGTTCGTGCGTACGGCCGAGAGCTACCTTCAGGAGTTGACCGGCGACGACGCCGCTTTCGGCACTGCACCGATGCTGGCCGGCCGCGAACTGGTACGGTTGAACACAGTGAACGCCATCACTGGCGCGGCTGGACAGTCGCAGATCGGGGTGCGGAACCGTGGCGGCGTGAACAACCTGGTGACGCCCTTCGGCGGCGATGCGACCTCCTTCGGTGGGTTGGGTGGCGGGCTGGCCCCGGCGCTCGGCGGGTTCCGCGGCGGGGTGGGCGGTGGTGGTGGAGTTGGTGGCGGTGGAGTCGGCGGCGGTGGCGGCGGCGTTCCTTTCGGCGGTGGCTTTGTCGGGGTGCCGGGCACCACTGACACCACGACCAGCCCACCCACGCCGGGGATCTCCGATCAGCCGGGAAGCAACAACCCACAGAACCCGATCAATCCCAACAGTCCGCCCGTGCCGCCGCCGGGTTTCCCGCCCATTCCCCCGGTGCCACCCGTGCCGCCGGTGCCCGGTGTGCCGCCGGTGCCCGGCGTGCCTCCCGTCCCACCGGTGCCGCCCGTGCCCGGTGTGCCGCCCATCCCGCCCGTGCCCCCAGTTCCTCCGCTACCACCGCTCCCGCCGGAGCCGGAGCACATCCCGGCTCCTCCGGCGGTCGTTCTCGGGATGATCGCCGTCGGCGTACTCGGCCTGCGGAAACTGCTGCGGAGGCCGAAGGCATCGGACCCGACAACAGAACCGCCAGTTGCGGAGTGATCGCCGTTCACCCGCGAGCGAGTAAGTTAGCGAGCGAGGGGCGAGCCGCCTGTTCGGAAGGGCGGTTCGCCCCTCGCTCGCGTGTTGGGCAAACCCAGAGGACACCGCCGTGATCGAAGTCGTTGAGTACTGCGGGTGGAAGAACAACCTCAGGCTAAGCAACGCCGACTGCGAACTTGTGGTGACGCTTGATGTCGGCCCGCGGGTGATCGCCTACCGACTGCCCGGCGGGTTCAACGTGATGAAGAACTACGCCGAGCACATGGGCGGCACCGGCGAGGCCGAGTGGCAGCTCCGCGGCGGGCACCGTTTCTGGCTCGCCCCCGAAGACCTCACCCGCACCTACTTCCCCGACAACCGACCGGTGAAGTGGGAGAAGAAGTCCGACCTCGAAGTGACGTTTACCCCACCGCCGGAAACGGAGTACGGGGTACAGAAGGTGATGACACTGAAGCTCGCCGAGAAGGGCACCCGCGTCCACGTTACGCTCACCGTCACGAACGTCGGCACCGCTCCGACCGACCTTGCCCCGTGGGGGCCGACGGTCATGGCACCTGGTGGGGTCGAGATCATTCCCCTACCGAAAAAGGCCAACCACCCCGGCCACGTGTCGAACGCCAAATCGCCGGCCGACTACGGCCCGAACCAGGAACTCGTCCTGTGGCCGTACTTCGACTTCGCCGACACCCGCTGGCAATTCGGCAAGAAGTACATTCTCCTTCGCCAGGACGTGAACAAGGGGCCGACCAAGATCGGGCTGGCCCACCGCG
Source organism: Fimbriiglobus sp. (assembly GCA_025459365.1). Taxonomy (GTDB): domain Bacteria; phylum Planctomycetota; class Planctomycetia; order Gemmatales; family Gemmataceae; genus JALHQU01. The sequence goes on along the minus strand of JALOQR010000165.1, from coordinate 4,936 downwards.
AAGGGTGGGTGGGGTACGTGAACAGCAACACTCTGTTCGTGAAGCGGTTCGACTACCGCGAGGGGGCCATCTACCCCGATCGCGGCACCCGCTACCAGACCTTCAGCAACGAGGACATGCTGGAGATGGAGACGGTCGGCGAACTCGTGACGCTGAAGCCGGGTGAAGCGGCCAGCCTGGTCGAAAGTTGGGAATTGTTCGGCGGCGTGCCCGATGTGCGAACAGAAGGCGAGGTCGACCACTGGGTGTTGCCACACGTCGGGTAGGCGGCGTGGCAACCGATCGTTCTGGGTGTGAGTGGGTCGATCATCCCTCACGCCCAGAACATCCGGGGTCAAGTTCACCCTCCCGCATGGTAGCGGCGGTAGATCGCCCCCAGCCCTTGCGGTTCGATGGTCACGTCGTGCAACTCATATGCGGCGAGCCATGCCATCAACTTCGGCAACTCACCGGCATAGTCGAACCGCACACGGTCGCCGTCGGGCCGCACCGCCTCGCCGTCCGGCCCGGTCGTCGGTGGTGTTCCCTTCACCCGCACGCTTACCTTGCGGAACTCTGTCAACTCGCTCATCACCTGGTGATGCACCAACTTCCCCTTCCGCAAGATCACCACACGGTCACACACGGCCTCCACCTCGCTGAGAACGTGCGACGAGAACAGGATCGCTTTCCCCGCTGCCTTCGCCAGCTTGATCTGTTCGAGGAACTCGTCCCGCATGGTCGGGTCGAGTGTGTTCGTCGGCTCGTCGAGGATGATCAGCGGCACCTTCGGCAGCAGCACGGCCAGGAGCGCTACCTTGCGTTTCATCCCACTGCTCATCCGGGTGAGCGGGGTGTCGGGGTCGATGTCGAGCCGCTTCGCCAGGTCGTCCACCTCGCGGCCAAACGTCTCACCTCGCAGGTCGCCGAGGAACTTGACGAGTTGTCGGCCGGTCATGGTGTCGTAAAGCCGCAGTTCGCCGGGGAGGTATGTCACCAGCTTTCGAGCCTGCACGGATTGTGCCCAGCAGTCGAACCCGCCGAGGATGGCAGTACCGGAGGTGGCTTTCAGGAAGCCGAGGAACAGGCGGAGTGAGGTGGTTTTGCCGGAACCGTTCGGCCCGAGCAACCCAACCACTTCGCCGGGTGCCACGCTCAGGTCGAGTGCGTCGAGGGCAACAGTCGGGCCGTAGGCCTTGGTCAACTTGTCGGCAACGAGCAACATGAAGAGATTGTACGGGCACCCCGAGTGGGTGCCCCCACGGGCCGTGAATCGTCTCTCGCGTTGCCCGCGACTTCGCCGACCTGCACAGCGCGAACCTCCCAAACCGACCCGATCCAAAACGGCCGGGCGCTCAGCCGGCTCTACCGATAACCGAACGGGCTGGGGTTGGTGATATCGCTCTCCACCACTCCGTCACGCAGGCGTACCACTCGCCGTGCCCAGTCGGCGATGTCCGGTTCGTGGGTCACCATCACGATCGTCTTTCCCGCTTTGTTCAACTCGGTGAGGGTCTGCATGATCTCCACGCTGGTGCGGCTGTCCAGGTTGCCAGTCGGTTCGTCGGCGAGCAGCACCTGCGGATCGTTCACCAGCGCCCGGGCAATGGCCACCCGCTGCTGCTGACCGCCCGAGAGTTGGAGCGGCCGGTGGTCGAGCCGCTCCGCCAGACCAACCATCTCCGCCAGGGCGATGCACCGGGCATGCGTCCGCTCGTCGAGCTTGATCCCCTGGTACACCAGTGGCAGTTCGACGTTCTCCACGACCGTGTATTGGGGCAGCAGGTTGTACGCCTGGAAGATGAATCCGAGGTAGCTGCTCCGCACCTCGGACAGTTGGTCGTCCGACATGCGGGCGACGTCGCGGTCGGTGAGGAAGTAGCTACCGCTCGTCGGCCGGTCGAGGCAGCCGAGGATGTTCATGAGGGTCGACTTGCCCGACCCAGACGGCCCCATGAGGGCGACGAATTCTCCCTCCCGCACGGTCAGATCGACCCCCTTGAGAACGGGGACGGTGACATCCCCCATGTGGTAGTCCTTGAACAGATCGCGGACCTCGACGACGGTGTCGCCGAGCGGGGGCAGCGGGGTGCGGATGGGGGGCGGGGGGGCGTCGGTGGCGGGAGCGTGCATGATGTAGTGGCACCCCTTGAGGGTGCCCTCCGCTGGGCGAGCACCCACCAGGGGCACCCCTTCAGAAGCCTATGAAAACACCCCGAGCCGCACCATTGCTGGCACGGCTCGGGGTCGGTGTCCGGGGCGGGGATGAGTGGGGGTGCCCTGAGCAGCACCCTCCGCCGCTTATGGCTGCTCCTTCCGGCCTGACCAGGTTCACGCCTTTGGGTCCGTCAGGCCCCCACCCTCCTCGCCCCGTTCACCGCAGTCGGATCCGCGTTCCTCATCAGATCGCGGTTAACCACTACTTCTTCGTCTGGCCCCGGGCGAAGATACTCGCCACGAAGTTCAGCACGTCGGTCGCACTCGATTCATTGTAGCCGTAGTTGCGAATCAGGCGAGCCTTCACCACGTCGATTTTCTCCTGCGTCGCCCGGTCGACCACGTTGCTTACCAGGGTGGTCAGCTTGATGGTGTCTTTCTGGTCCTCGAACAGCTTGAGTTCGAGTGCCTTCTGGAGCCGCTCGTTGGTGCGATAGTCGAAGCGCTTGCCGTCGAGTGCCAGCGCCCCGATGTAGTTCATGATCTCGCGGCGGAAGTCGTCCTTGCGACCCTCGGGGATGTCGATCTTCTCCTCCACGCTTCGCATCAGTCGTTCGTCTGGCTCTTCGTCGCGGCCGGTGAACCGGTTTCGCACCTTGTCACGCAGGGTGTAGGCCTTCACGTTGTCGATGTAGTTGCCGCACAGGCGGGTGAGTGCTTCCTCGTCTGCCGCGATGGCCCGCTGGACCTCGTTCTTGACGATGTCTTCGTACTCCTCGCGCACCACGCTCAGCAACTCGCGGAAGTAGCGGAACTGCTCTTCGTCCTTGATCAGGGCATGGTGCCGTAGGCCGGCCTCCAGTTCGTGCATGACCATGAACGGATTGATGTTGTCTTCGTCCGGGTGGGCGACCAGGGCATTGCTGATCTTGTCCTGGATGTAGCGCGGGCTGATGCCGGTCATCCCCTCATGGATCGCCTCTTTCTTCAGGTCGATGACGTTGTCTTCAGTGAAGCCTGGGAGCGTCTTGCCGTTGTAGAGTTTGAGCTTCTGGAGCAGGCTCAGGGACGCGTGTTTAGGCGGGGAGAGCCGCGTCAGTACCGCCCACATCGCAGCCACCTCCACCGTGTGCGGGGCGATGTGCTTGCCCTTCACTTTCGTGTCGTTGAAGTCCTTTTCATAGATCCGCACTTCGTCTCGCAGGCGGGTGACGTAGGGGATATCGATCTTCACTGTCCGGTCGCGCAGCGCTTCCATGAACTCGTTGTTCTGGAGCCGCTTGTATTCCGGCTCGTTGGTGTGCCCGAGGATGACCTCGTCGATGTCGGTCTGGGCGAACTTCTTCGGCTTGATCTTGTGTTCCTGGCTTGCTCCGAGCAAGTCGTACAGGAAGGCCACGTCCAGTTTGAGCACCTCGATGAACTCGACCAGTCCACGGTTGGCGATGTTCAGTTCCCCGTCGAAGTTGAAGGCTCGCGGGTCGGAATCGCTCCCGTACTCCGCGATCTTGCGGTAGTTCATGTCGCCGGTCAGTTCGGTGCTGTCCTGGTTCTTTTCGTCCTTCGGCTGGAAGGTGCCAATGCCGACGCGGTCTTTCTCGCTCAGCACCAGGCGGTACACCTTCACCTCGTGAGTGAGCATCTCCACCCAGTCGCCGTTGTACTTGGCGAGGCGGTTTTTGAACTCGAATCGGCTGTACGGGCAGAGATCACCCTTGATCTTGACCTCGTAGGGGTACGGCTTGGCACAGTTCTCATTCAGGTGGGCGAGCAACTTGGCCCGGTGTTCCTCGGGCACCAGTTGGAGCGGTTCGCCGTGCATGGGGTCTTTGGTGAACGTGCCGTCGGGGTTTTTCCAGGCAAAGCTGAAGAGCATGCCAGCGTCGGTGCGGCTGTACTCCTCCAACCCCCGCTTGAGAAGACGGGCGATGGTGCTCTTGGCGCTGCCCACCGGGCCGTGGAGCAGGATCACTCGCCGCTCGGTGCCGTACCCGAGGGCCGCACTCTTGAACGTGTTCACCAGTTGCATGAGGGAACGGTCGAGGCCATAGATGCCGTCGCCGTGTTTGGTGGCGAACTCGGTGAAAAACTTGAACCGGGTGATCTTGTCCTTGTTTTCGTAAACGTCGTCGGTCCCGTGGGAGAGGACCATGTCGTACAGCCGCTGGAAGGCGGTGCGAGTGACGTGGGGGGTCTGGAGGACGAGATCGAGGTACTCAGCGAACGACCCTTCCCAGTTCAGCTTTTTGAAATCGGTGAGGTCGAGTTGGGATTTCAGGGTATCGAGGATGGCGTTGGCGGAGGGCATTCGGTGATTCTCCGTGGGCGGTGGTGGCAACCGTGCGGATCGCGTGCCCGTGCGATGAGAGGGGCAATCCAAGGACGACGGGCGTGCCGCGGGGTTCGTTCGGATCGCGGCAGTGGCGCCGGGGAGGGGCGACCCGGCGAAGTCGGCAACTCAAGCAGACATCTGGCACCGAATTCTAACCCGGACAGAGTGTCCGATCCAGAGTTATGCCGAATGCAGGGCGATCGGCGGGAATCGGGAACACCACCGGGGGGGGGCAAAGTGGCAATTCGGGTGCCGACCGGTAACACCGCTCAACCGAATCGACTTTGCAAAGACCTCCTTACAGTGGTCGCAGACGACCGAGGGAGACGAAAGCAGACACTGCGATCGCTCGTCGAAGACGTACTCCCCATCGTGCCCCGACACTTTCTAAGATTTTCCTTGACGTCAAAAAAAAACAGAATATACGCACTCCAGCCACCGCACCCTGCGGTGGCTTCTACGGAGGTC
>JALOQR010000462.1 GCA_025459365.1 Fimbriiglobus sp. | reverse complement strand
GTTGGGGTGGTGGTGAGGGAAGGCGGACGAGAAGAACAAGAAGCAACTATGGAAGGTGGTCGAGGTTAAGAAGGGCAAGTGACACCTCCGCAGACGACCCGCGAGAGGTCATGACCTGGCACAGCTGCCCGTTCGCGCGGGTCTTCCGTCGGTCGATACCATGCGTACGTTCGTCTTCCGCCTCACGCCTGGCCAGGACCTGAAACGTGAACTGATCGCGTTCGCCGAACGCCACTCACTGGTGGCCCCGGTGGTGATCACTTGCGTCGGCAGCTTGCAACGGCTGTGCGTGCGGTTCGCCGGGGTGGCTGAAGCCGTCGTGCGGACTGGTCGATTCGAGATCGTGAGCTTGGTGGGGTGCATTGACCCGCCGCGGGGACACCTGCACATCGCGGTCGCCGACGCCACGGGGGCCATGATCGGCGGGCACTTGATGGACGGATGTGAGGTCTACACAACAGCCGAGGTGGTGATCGGCGAACTGCCCGGCGTACGGTTCCGCCGGGAGTTAGACGAGACTTATGGGTATCGCGAGTTGGTCGTGGAACCGCACGACTGGTAGGACGGGCTTAACAGTTCGCCCACCCTACCAGTTGTCGTCACTGCGGGGTTTTGTCCTTCGGGTCGCTCTTGGTCGGTACGCCCGCCGCGGTGCCGGTGAACTGCCCCTTCGCCGCTGCGACTACCGCATCCACAGTGAAGCCGAAGAACTTCAACAGATCCTTGAGCGGTGCCGACGCGCCAAATGTCTTCATGCCGACGATCGCCCCGGTTGACCCTGCGTACCGCTCCCATCCGAACACGCTTGCCATCTCCACGCACACACGCTTCGTTACCGCCGGCGGGATGACAGAATCGCGGTACGCCTGGTCTTGCTGCTCGAAGATCTCCCAGCACGGCAAGCTGACCACACGCACCTTCACCCCTTCGTTCGCCAGCTTCTCCGCCGCGTCGATGCACAGTTGCACTTCGGAGCCGGTGCCGATGAGCAGTAGGTCCGGTGAGCCGTTGTAGTCCTTCAGCACGTACCCGCCTTTGCGGGCGCCATCGGCCGGGGCGAACTTGGTGCGGTCGAGAGTCGGCAGCGCCTGGCGGGTGAGGGCCAGCACCACCGGGTGTTCGGTCTCAGTCAGGGCGATGCGGTAGGCCTCGCTGACCTCGTTCGCGTCGGCCGGGCGGACGACTTTCACGCCCGGGATGGCCCGCAGGCTGGCGAGGTGCTCGATCGGTTGGTGGGTCGGGCCGTCTTCGCCAACCCCGATGCTGTCGTGGGTGAACAGGTACAGCACCGGCAGTTCGATGATCGACCCGAGTCGCAGGGCCGCCCGGCCGTAGTCGGAGAAGATGAGGAACCCGGCGGCATAGCTGCGGAGGCCGCTGAGGGCCATGCCGTTGATGATCGCCCCCATCGCGTGCTCACGGACGCCGAAGTGGACGTTCCGCCCGCTGAATGTTCCAGCCTGGAAGTCCCCCGCTCCGTCGAATGTCAGGCGGCTCTTGTTCGATTTCGCCAGGTCGGCCGACCCGCCGACCACCCACGGTACGGCCTTCGCCACTGCGTTGAGTACCTTGCCGCTGCTATCGCGGGTGGCCATTCCCTTAGTGTCGGCGGGGAAGTTGGGGAGCGACTTCTCCCATCCCTCTGGCAAGGTGCCGCTCTGGATGTGCTGCACCTGGGCGGCCAACTCCGGGAACGCCTTGGAGTATTCGGCGAACTTCTGGACCCATGCTTCGCGAGCCGCTTTGCCTTTCGCTCCGATCCCCTTGTTGAACTGCTCATAGACCTCGGCTGGCACCTCGAACTTGCCGTAGGTCCAGCCGTAGTTCTTCTTCGCCCCGGCGATTTCCTCTTCGCCGAGTGGTTCGCCGTGGGCGTGGTCGGTGTCCTGCTTGTGTGGTGCGCCGAACCCGATGAGCGTCTTCACGCAGATGATCGTCGGCTTGCCGGTGGTCTTCTTGGCCTGTTCGATGGCGTGGGTAAGCGCGGTGAGATCTTGCCCATCGGCCACCTTCAGCACATTCCAGCCGTAGGCGGCGAAGCGGGCCGGCACATCCTCCGTGAACGCCAGTGTGGTGCGGCCGTCGATGGTGATGCTGTTGTCGTCGTAGAGGAGGATGAGGTTGTCGAGTTGGAGGTGGCCCGCGAGGCTACACGCTTCCGACGCGATGCCTTCCATCAGGCAGCCGTCGCCGCACAGGGTGTAGACGCGATGGGCGAAGAGGTCTTCGTACCCCGGCTTGGCGAAGTTGGCGGCGATCCATTTCTGGGCGATGGCCATGCCAACGGCGTTGCCGATCCCCTGCCCGAGGGGGCCGGTGGTTGTCTCGACGCCGCTGGTGAGATGGTGCTCGGGGTGCCCCGGCGTCACGCTGTCGAGTTGGCGGAATTTCTTGATCGCGTCCAGCGTGACCGGTTTTCGGTGGCCGTCGCCCTGGACCCCGCACAGGTGCAAGACACTGTAAAGAAGCATGGAGGCGTGGCCGTTGCTCAGTACGAAGCGGTCCCGGTTCATCCAGAGTGGTGACGAGGGGTCA
>JALOQR010000164.1 GCA_025459365.1 Fimbriiglobus sp. | reverse complement strand
GCGGATGTCGGAAGGCACATCCGATGGGCGGTTGGCGGCGGTGGTCATGCGGGGTGTTGTAGGGCGGGTCGAACGGGCGACACGGTGACGGGTCGGTTCTATGGGAGCGCTTGAGGTGCAACTGCCGTGCGTCCGACGGTCCGGCCGGTGGTGCCGTTCATCTTCCCGAAGTTCCGTAAAGCTCGCCGCCGATTGGTACAATCATCCCCCGCCCGCAGGCAGCCAGCGCCGCCACCGCGGCCCAGAACAGTGCCCCGTAGGCCATCGGCTCGTACACCCGGAACGCGCTCAGCCCGCCCGCCGCGAACCCCACCGCCACCCCGCCCACTGCCGCCCACGACCAGCGGTCGCCGCACAGCCCGCGGTGGACCAGCACCGTCAGCGGGTAGATCAGCCAGACGAAATAGTACCCGAATGCGTAGGGCGTGCCGACGGTGACGAGAACGACTAGCACGGCGAACTCGGCGGCGTCGGTGTCGCGGGTGCGGGCGGTCGCCCTCGGGAGGAGCAGCACGAACCCCAGCCCGAGCAACCCGGCGGCGATCACCGCCCCCGCCATCGCCCCGCGGTAGCCGAAGTCCACCAGATTCACATGCAGAGGCTCGGCCCCGCCCATCGCTGTTTCTTCCGCCTTGGCGTTCGCCGGCCGCAGCAAACGGTTGGCGACCCCGAGCAGGGCCTGGTTTCGCCACCCAACGCTCTGCTCGGGGCGCTGACCGACACCGGCCTCACCCTGGCGGAAAAGCATGCCGTTCGCCCACGTTTTCAGTTCGCTCAGGCTCCGATCCCACCCTCGCACCGCCGACGGCACCGCCAGAAAGAAAAGAAGGCAGAACCCCACCATGCTCAACGCAGCCAGCCACCGCCGCCGCCAGAGCAAATACACCACAACCACCGCCGGGAACGCCTTGATGGCGGTGGCGAGTGCGAACAACCCACCCGCCGCGACGTGATGCCCCAGCTTCGGCGAACGAGTCAGCATCAGCCCGCCAAGAACGAGGCACAGCAGCCCGAGGTTCGGCTGGCCGAGCAGGAACATGTCGTTCAGGAAGAACACACACACCGCGGCCGGAATGGTTCGCAGCCACAACGACACATCGCCGGTGCCCGCCACCAACCAGACGCCGAGTTCGATGGCAACAGCAAGGCAGGCGACGTTGAGCAGCACCAGGGCGAGGAGCATGCCCGTCGGCCCGAGCAGGCTCAGTGCTCCCAGGCACAGGGCGGCGAACGGCGGGTACATGAACGGGAACGTCTGGTCTGGCTCGGTGGGGTACAGTGGCCACGGGCGGCCGGTTCGGTCGGTCAGGGTGGCGTCTTCCACCACTGTGCGACCGACGAAGTACCACAGTGGGTAGTCCTTGTTTTTGCTGACCCCGGCGGGGAACTGATGCCCCGGCGCGGTGCTGCCGAACACCGGCCAGCCAAACGGCGATTCGGCGCGGAAGTGGTTGACCAGGGGCGGAGCCGCCATCACTCCGCAGGTGAGCAAGAGCAGGGTCGTCTGAAACCAGCGGGAGCGAGTGAGGGGCATGGTGGTGCAGTGTCGGCGTTCGGGGCGATGGTTTCAAGTGCGAGTCGGGCGATGCTCTTGGCGGCTTACTTCGCTTGGGAGAGGGGGTGTTCAACTGTCTGAGGTTCCCGATAAACACCCGAGGGGTTTTCGAGAGGGGGCCGGGGGTGAGTTCGGCGGCGGGATGTAACACTTCGGGTTTGGGCAATCCGTCGGGTAACCGGCGGCGTCGGTAAGGTGAGGAGTCATGGCGAACCGCGGCACCACCGTCGGGAGGAAGCCAGCGGACGGCGGCGAGTCCCCCAGAATCGGGGGCAGTCCGCCGCCCGAGCATCCCGTCGTGGCCGAGTTCAACCGCCTGCGAGACGAGTTGCTCTCCACACTGGTGTACGTTCTGGGCAACCGGGACGACGCCCTCGACGCCGCTCAGGAGGCGTTTTTGAAGTGTTGGAAGCATCGCGATGAGACGGCCGAGGTGCAAAATCTCCGGGCGTGGATCTTCCGCGTCGGGCTGAACACCGCCAAAGACCATCAGCGCAGCGCCTGGAAGCGAAAAGTAAAACCGATGGCGACGGAGGAGATCATGCTCACCGCCCGCGACCCCGCCCCCGGTGCCGCCCTCGAAGATCAGGAAGCTGTGGAACGGTTGCGGGCTGCGATTGTGTCGCTCCGCCCCGACGAAAAAGAAGTGTTTCTCTTGCGGCAGAACGGCGACCTCACCTACGAACAGATCGCCGAGATCCGCCACGCCCCTGTCGGCACCGTCAAGACGCAAATGCGGGCCGCCTTGATCAAGCTCCGCCGGGTACTCAACCCGACCGACGAACCCGCCGAACTACCCGACGCCTGACCGACCAGCGAACGACATGGGCCACCGGACTCGCACCCGCCCGGCCCAGACGGACCGAACAACACCGAACCACCCGCCGGCGAAGCTCGCCGGTTTCGCCCCCGGCCGACGGGGGGAGGATAGCCCTATGTCCGCGTGCGCCACCTGTCGAGATCGATTACTCGACCATCAGTACGGGTTGCTCGACCCGGCCGAAGCGGCCGACGTCGAACAGCACGTCGCCGGTTGCCCGGCGTGCGCGGCCTTCGCTGCCAAGTCTCGGGAGTTGATTACGGTCGCCGCCAAATCGGCCTTCCCCGGCGTCAGTTTCCAGCAACCCGCTGCCACGGCCACTCCCACGGCCACTGCGCCGGCCCGGTCGGTCGGCTGGCGTGGGTGGATGGCCGCGGCGCTGGCGGCATCGGTGCTGGTGGTTGCCGGTGGGTGGGCGGTGATGGCGGGCGTGGATGCCGCCAGGTTCGCCGAAGCCCGCCGCCCGGTCGAGGCCGACCTCGCGGCCATCCAGAAGGCGGAAGCCGAGTTGAACGAGCGGCAGGCCCGCGTTCAGCAACTCGAGGAGCGGGTGAAGGCCGCGCAGGCCGAGCGCACCGCCACCCTGGAGAAGGCGAAGAACGACGCCGCCGCGAACCTCGCCACCGCTGCTGCCGAGTTCAAGGAGGTGCAGGAGAAGTGGATGGCGGCCGAGAAGGTGCAGTTCGAGCGACTGAGCAAGTTGCCTTTCCTGCTCAACGTGAGTGGGCCGGCAACGGCACTGCCCGGTGCCCCGAACGAATACACCGTGCGCATCGCCGATGCCGACGGCCGACCCGTGACCGACCCCGTGACCGTCGAAGCGCGACTGACCGACGACCAGGGGGCCGAACTGCTCCGCGACAAGTTCACTCCCACCCCGGCCAATGGGCACAAGTTCAAGGTGCCGACCGCCGTGTGGGAGAAGGTGTCGGCCGGTGGCGATGTGTTCCTCTCCATGACGGCCACCGACAAACTCGGGGCCAAATCCGAACTGACCGAAAACCTGAAGCTCCTCCGCCCGGTGTTCACCACCTTCCTCGCCACCGACAAGCCGATGTACCGGCCGGGCGAGACGGTGCGTTTCCGCTCGCTCACCCTCGACCGGACCCGCTTCCTTCCGCCCGATCGCGACGTGCAGGTGCGCTTTGAAGTGGTCGCCCCGTCTCAGCAGGTGCTGCCAGGGTCGCAACAGACCGGGCTGGCTCGCGCCGGTAAGATCGCCCCGGATGGCAAAGTCGAGTCGATCCTCGGGCCGGATGGCAAGCCGGTTCGCGGGGTGGCATCGGCGGAGTTCCCGCTACCGGCCGAGTTGGTTGGCGGTGATTACCTGCTGAACGTGTACGAGGTGCCGACCGTCGCCGGGGAGAAGCTATCGGCTGACCCGACCAAACCGCTCGCCACCCGCAAGTTCGTGGTCAACCAGTACACCCCGGAGATCCTGCTCAAGACGCTCGAGTTCGATGGCAAGAGCTACGGCCCCGGTGACGTGGTGCAGGCGAAGTTCACCCTGAAAGACCAGGGGAAGCCGCTCGCCGCCGCCATTCGCGTGAGCGTGACCGCCGACGATCGGCCGGTGAAGGTCGATGTCGCCCCCACCAGCACCGACGCCAACGGCCACGCCAGCATCCGCTTTACCTTGCCCAAAGGGGTGGACGAGATCCAGTCGGCCAGCGTGAGCGTGAACGTCGTCACCGAGGCAGTCAACGAGACAGTCGTTCGCCCGGTGCCGCTCACCACCCGTCGGCTCACCGTGGAGTTCTTCCCCGAAGGCGGGGATCTGGTGGCGGGCGTGCCGAACCGCGTCTACTTCCGTGCGACCACCGCTGCCGGCAAGCCGGCCGATGTGGTCGGCACCCTGGTACTCGGGGCCGACGAAGTGAACGGCGTCGGCCGCGTACAGACGCTCACCGATCCCGATCACCCCGGCGCCAACCAGGGCATGGGCGTGTTCACCTTCACCCCGGAGGTCAACAAGCAATACCGCCTGAAGTTGTCGAAGCCGCTCGGCCTGCTCCAGCCCGACGGCGGCTACCCGCTCCCGCAGGCGAAGGCGGCCGGTGTGGTGCTGAATGTGCCGACCGGCGTGACCAAAGCCGGCGAGCCGATCCGCGTGGCAGTGTCGGCGGTAGGCAAGAAACGCAGCCTACTCATCGGGGCGTATGTCCGCGGGCGGTCGGTGGCCCATGCCAAACTGGCCGTGGAGGCCGGCAAGACGAGCGAGTTGGCCCTCGACCTGAGCGGCACCAAGCTCGGCGGTGTGACGCGCATCACTGCCTTCGACCTCCCCGACGACGCCGACGCCGGGCGGGAGAACCTCACCCCGGTGGCCGAGCGCTTGGTGTACCGCGTGCCGGCGGAAACGCTGAACGTGAAGTACACGGCGAAGCGAACGGCCGGCGACGGTGGGGCGTTTGTGCCCGGCGAGAAGGTGGAATTGAACGTCGAGAGCCGCGATGAGAAGGAGCAGCCGAAGCCGGCGGTGCTGTGGGCGGCGGTGGTCAACCAGTCGGTCGTCACCATGGCCGACGACAAAACCGAGCGGCTGCTGCCGACGCACTTCCTGCTCAGTGGCGAGGTGAAAAAGGGCGAGGAACTGGAGCACGCCGACTTCCTGCTGACACAGCATCCGAAGGCGGCCGAGGCGCTCGACCTGCTACTCGGCACGCAAGGCTGGCGGCGCTTCGCTGAGCAGAAACCAGAACTGTTCCGCCGGGCCGTGCCTGCCGAGGAAGCCGACCGCGTGTTGCTGGTGTCGGCGTCGGCCGAAGTGCTGCCGACGGGCATGCGGCCGGCCATGCGGAAGCTCTTCAACGAACACTTCCCGAAGTTTGAGTCGGCCTTGCTGAATGTGGAATCGGCCGAGCGGACCAAGCAAGAGGCGGAGATGCGAGCCGCCGTTGGCCCTGGCGAGCCACTCCCTGGCCAGCAGGAATTGTGGGACGCCACGTCGGAGTACATCACCGCCCAGCGGACTCACAAGGCGTTGCTCCGTGGGTTCGTCGCCACGAGTGACCAACTGGCACCGCATGACGAGCAGTGGCAGGAGCGCCGCAAGACCCTCGGGCTGGTGGTGGCCGGCTTGCTCGGGCTAGCCGTGTTGAGCGTGGGTGTCGGGCTGGGGCTGTTCCGCCGCACGATGGCCGGCAAGGTGCTCGTGGCCACGGCCGTCGGGTTCGGGGCGGTGGCCGCCGCGGTGTCGGCGTTCGGCCTGATGACTGGGCAGAACGCGACCTGGAAGCAGACGGCCGCGGCCGGAGCCGCCATGACCGACGACGAAATGCGGGTGATGGCTCCTGCCGGCGGGCCGATCCCTGAAATGGAAGCGGCGGCCGCTGGCGCAGGCCGAGTCGTCCCGCAGGCCGAACCGGGCGCCGCGCTTCGGTTCGGCGAACGTGGAGGGGCGGAAGATCTCCGCGACGCCAAGAAGGACGGTGTCCGTCAGCGGAACATGAGGAATGCGCTGCCGCCGGGAGCACCTCAGCCGCCAGGCGCTGCGGAGATCGCCCCACTGGCTGGCCCGGCCGGCCCCGGCGGGCTGGGTGGGATCGGTGGCCCGCCGCGGGTCGCTGGTCCGAAGATGGCCGGTCCGGCCCGGCCCGTGGCAGGTCGCGGCGGGTTCGCCGGTGGCCAGGGCGGTGCGGGGTTCGGTGGTGGGTTCGGCGGTGGCGGGCGTGGGCTTCAGGGCGGGCAAGGGTTTGGCGGCGGCCCCGGTGCGATGGCCCACGGCGTCCCCGGCATGGGCCGCCCCGGTTTCCCCGGCAGTGGGCCGGGGGCATTTGGCGGCGAGTTGAGGATGGAACCGGGCATGCTGCCCTTCAACAATGCCCCAATGGATGCCCCCGGTGGGCAACAGTTCTTCGAGTTCCTCGAACGTCGCAACGCCGAACTCGGCGTGTTGGCCAAGAAGAAGAAGGGCGATCAGGACGACGCCAAAGAGTTGCGGGCGCTGAACGAGCAGATCGGGCTGTTCACCGAGTTTCTGCCGCAGGCCCTGCCGCTGGTCGTTCGCGAATACGCCCACGTTCGACCCGAACTGCCCGCCGGCGCCCCGCGGGAGGACTTCACCGAAACCCTCCTGTGGCAGCCGGTGCTCGTGACCAACGCCGACGGCAAGGCGACCGTGACCTTCACCCTGTCCGACGCCGTCAACCCGTACCGCGTGCTGATCGCCGGCCATTCACTCGACGGCCGCATCGGGGCGGTGAGCGGGGTGATCGAGGTCCGCAAGCCGTTCTCGCTCGACCCGAAATTGCCGCAGGAAATCGGCTCGGCCGACAAACTCGATGTGCCGGTGGTCGGGCAAAATGGCACCGACGCCACCCGCACCGCCGACGTGACCGTGAGCGGTAGCGGCATCCACCTCGACGGCGACGGCAAAGTACAGTTCCCGCTCAACGGCACCGCCGGCGGGCGCAAACTGGTGCGAATCACCCCGACCGTACAGGAAGGCTCCGCCGAAGTGAAACTGACCGGCACGGCTGGCACCGACGCCGACTCCGTCGTCCGCAAGGTGGCCGTGGTGCCCGACGGTTACCCCGCCAGCGGACAAAAGTCGGACCTGTTGGAAAGCAAGCTGACGGCCGGGCTGGAGTTGCCGAAGATGATCATCCCCGGCACGCTCAAGCTGAAGGTGACGATGTACCCGAACACGCTGAGCGAGGTGCAAGCCGGGCTGGACGGGCTGCTGCGGGAGCCGAACGGCTGCTTCGAGCAGACCAGTACCACCAACTACCCGAACGTGCTCATCCTCGACTACCTGAACGAAACCAACCAGGCCAAGCCGGAGGTGAGCAAGCGAGCGAAGGAATTGCTCGACCGCGGGTACGGCAAGCTGACCAGCTTCGAGTGCCAGAAGGCGGCCGACGGCCGCGAGGGGTACGAGTGGTTCGGCGGCACCGCCCCGCCGCACGAGTCGCTCACCGCCTACGGCCTGCTCCAGTTCACCGACATGAGCCGCGTCTTCCCGGTCGATCAGGAGATGCTCAAGCGGACCAAGCAGTACCTCCTCAACAGCAAGGACGGCAACGGTGGGTTCAAGAAGAACCCGCGGGCGCTCGACACCTTCGGTTACGCTCCGGCCGACATCGCCAACGCGTACATCGTGTGGGCCCTCACCGAGGCCGAACGCACCGCCGCCGACAAAAGCGACCTGACAAAAGAAGTGGAATCGCTCGTCAAACAGGCCGACGGCGAGCGGGCGAAGGATCCGTACTTCGTCGGGCTGGTAGCCAACAGCCTGCTCAACCGCGGCGACCGCAAGGGCGGCGAAAAACTCCTGACGACCCTGGCCAAAATGCAAGACAAGGACGGCAAACTCCCCGGCGCCACGGCGAGCGTGACCAACAGCACCGGCGAGGCCCTGCTCATCGAGACGACCAGCCTGGCCGTGCTCGGCTGGCTGAAGGCGAACGAGGCCGGGCAGTTCCGCATGAACGTCGAGCTGGCGTGCAAGTGGATCGGCGGGAAGCGGAGCGGCGGCGGCGACTTCGGCAGCACGCAGAGCACCATCCTGGCACTCAAGGCGCTGATCGAGTTCGCCCGCAACAACAAACGGCCGACCGAAGACGGCACACTCACGGTGGCCATCAACGGGGCCAGGGTAGGCGAGAAACGGTTCACCACCCAGCAGGCCGGGCCGATCGTCGTCGAGATCGACGAGCCGGAGAAGTTGCTCAACGATGGCAAGGTGAGCGTGGATGTGACCACCAGCGCCAAGCAAGCATACCCGGTGACGGTGGCCTGGGAGTGCCGCACACGGGTGCCGAACAGCTCGCCCGATTGCCCGGTGAAGCTGACAACCAGGCTGAACAAGGCCGAGGCGGCCGAAGGCGACACGGTGCGGCTGAACGTGAAGGTGGAGAACCGGAAGGGCACGCAGAACGGCATGGTGACGGCGGTCGTCGGCATCCCGGCCGGGCTGAAGGTGCCGGAAGACATGAAGCAACTGAAGGCGCTGACCGACCGCAAGGAGCAAGGCAAGCGACCGACGGTGAGCTACTGGGAGAAACGGGGCCGCGAACTGGTGTTCTACTGGACCGGGCTGGCCGACAAGGAAGTGGTGGAGTTCGGCGTTGATCTGATCGCCGACGTGCCGGGCGAGTACCGCGGGCCGGCCAGCCGGGCGTACCTGTACTATGGGGCCGAGCACAAGCACTGGGTCGACCCGGTCGACATCAAGATCACCGGCAAGTGACGACGTGGTGCGAAGCGCCACACACCAGGGGCGGGGGAGCGTCGGGTGACGTTCCCCCGCCCCACCGCATTTCAGCAGGTGTGGATTCGACCAGCCGAGGGCGGTATCCTGCACCCACCCGCGGAGGCTTTGGCATGGCGAACCTCACGTTTGATACGCTCGACGACCTGTTGGAAAGCCTCGGTGGCATCTCCCCTCGCCGCGTGCTACTGAAGCCGACCCCGGGCACCGCCACCGTCCGCGACGTGATCCGGCACATCGACGCGGACAAGAAGCGGCTGGTGGAGTTGATCGACGGCACCCTGGTGGAGAAGCCGATGGGATTCGCCGAATCGATGGTGGCCGCGACGTTAGAGCATTTTCAGTCGGTTCCTTGGGGGGGCGGTGTTGGGGACCGCCCTTCCGGGGGTGGTCCGCACCGCGCGCCCTGATGGGCGGACCCCAACACCGCAAGGGACTCGCTGAAACTGCTCTAACTCGGTGACGAACTCCCATCTGGCCGTCGCGTCGATCCGCCGTCGGGAGAATTTGATGGCAAGAAACTGGAAGGGTTACCGCCCTCTTGTCGTCGCAGATCGACGGTTCCGCTGGAAGTGTGACTTCAATCACCCGTTCGAAGTCTTCTCGGCTGGGTATGCCGAGGACGGTCACGCCTGGTCGTCGGACAAACTGCTGGTTCGACCCGAGGACCTTCCGCACTGCCTCCTGACCGTCTCTTGGTCGGCGTGTCGCGGGCCGGTGGTGACGCCAGGTTTCGTGCGGGTTTGCGTCAATGAAGCAGTCCGCCGCGGGTGGCCCGACGCCGAGCCGATGATGGAACTTGCAGGTGCGGAGGTGCCCACTTCGGCCGAGGAGGGTGGCAATTGAGCGGCCGCGATTGGGTGGGAAAAAGAACGAACCCGGCCGAGTGCCGGGTTCGCCATGAGACCCGGCGGCTCACGCCGCTCGGCTCGCCAGTCACTTCTTCACCTCGTACTCGGCGTCGATCACGTCGTCGTTGCCGCCCTTCTTTTCGTCGGGGCTGGCCTGGGCACCGCCGGCACCCGCCGCGGCCGCCGCTTGCACGTGCTGGCTCATCGCCTGGGCCGCCGAATCCATGTCGGCGATCGCGCTCTTGATGGCCGCCAGGTCACTCC
>JALOQR010000163.1 GCA_025459365.1 Fimbriiglobus sp. | reverse complement strand
GAAGACGCCGCTGTCCGCCGCGCGGCCCGCTACATCGTCAACATGATGGAAGCGCCGTGGGACTTGAAGTAGTGCGGCGGCCGTCATTGAACGAACAACCGGACCGCCGCTTGATAGGTGGCTTGGAGAGGTGAACCGCCAGCGGATGTACTTCGCGCCCTGACTCCGACCAACAGGCTCGCAGTGGTGCTGTGGCAGCATGACGGGGGCCATACGACATCTCCTACTGGATCAGTCCCAGCCCCTTGCCCACTTCCTTGAACGCGGCGATCGCCCGATCGATCTGCTCGTCGGTGTGAGCGGCGGACACCTGGAGCCGGATGCGGGCCTGCCCCTGCGGGACGACCGGGAAGCTGAACGCAATCACATAGATCCCCTTCGCCAGTAGCCCCTCGGCCATCTTCACGGCTGCCACGGCATCGCCGAACATCACCGGCAGAATGGGCGTCGGACCGGGCTTCACCGTAAACCCCGCCCCTTCCAGCCCGGCCCGCATCTTGGCCGTGTTCCGCTTGAGCGTCTCGCGGAGGTGTGAGCTGGCATCAATCACGTCGAGGGCCTTCATACCAGCGGTGACGAGGCTCGGCGGCACACTGTTGCTAAACAAGTAAGGCCGGCTCTTGTTCCGCAGCCAGTCGACTACCTCCGCCTTCGCGGCGGTGAACCCGCCGCTCGCCCCACCGAGCGTCTTGCCCAGCGTACCGGTGATCAGGTCGATGCGGTCGAGCACACCGAGTTCCTCGGCCCCGCCACGGCCGCTCGCCCCCAGGTGCCCAGTACCGTGGCAATCGTCGATCCCCACAATCGCGTCATGTTTGTCGGCCAGGTCGCAGATGTCGGGCAACTTCGCCAGGTCGCCATCCATGCTGAACACGCTGTCGGTAAAGATCAGCTTGAACCGGCAGCCCTTCGCTTCTTCGAGCTTCGCCTTCAGGTCGGCCATATCGTTGTGCTTGTAGCGAAACCGCTGAGCTTTACACAGGCGCACGCCGTCGATGATGCTGGCGTGGTTCAACTCGTCGGAAAGGATGGCATCTTCCGGCCCGAGTAGCGGCTCGAACAACCCGCCGTTCGCGTCGAAGCACGAGATGTACAGGATGCTATCTTCCTTAGCGAAGAACCGAGCGATCTGCTGTTCGGCCTGTTTGTGAACGTCCTGCGTTCCGCAGATGAACCGCACGCTGCTTAACCCATAGCCCCAGTCTTTCAGCCCCTGTTCGGCAGCGGTCACGATCTCCGGATGATTGGCCAACCCGAGGTAGTTGTTGGCACAGAAGTTGACCACCTCGCGGCCGTTCACCGTGATACCGGTGAGTTGGCGGCTCTCGATGCGGCGTTCGGCCTTGTGTAGCCCCTTGGTCTTCAGGTCGGCGATTTGCTCGCGGAGGAAATTCACGAGTTTCGTGTCGGCCATGGCATGCCCTGCGGGACGCAAACGGAAAGCGTTGTTGTACGCAGCCAACCCCGGCTTGACGATTGATCGTCGATCGACGATAAAGTCGGCATGCCCCCCCGGAAAACGAAATGTTGCCCGCCGAGTCTTCCCAGCGGCAAACGCCTGCCTGCGGACGACGAACTGGCCGCACTGGCCTGGGCAGTGGCTCACCCTGCGCGGGTCCGCATCCTCAAGCTGTTGATCGACAAGGAAGCCTGCGTCTGTGGGGAACTGGTCGAGTTGATGCCACTCGCTCAGTCCACCGTCTCGCAGCACCTCAAGATCCTGAAGGAAGCGGGTCTGGTGCAGGGGGAAGTGGATGGGCCGAAGGTCTGCTACTGCGTGAACCCCGACGGCCTAACCCGACTGAAAAAGTTGATCGCCGCCCTTTGAGTGACGACTTTTTCGGCGCGAACACTCGTCCACCAACGACCAACGACCAACGACCAACGACCATGCCACTCGCCCGCCGTTGCATCGCCGAACTGGTCTGCACGTTCGTCCTCATCGCCGGCGGATGCGGTGCCGTGCTGGTGAACCAGGCGACGGCGTCCGACTCGCTGCCGGGTGCCCTCACTCTCCCTGGCGTCGCCCTCGTGTGGGGGTTGCTGGTGATGGTACTCGCCTCAGCCTTCGGCGACCTGAGCGGGTGCCACATCAACCCGGCGGTCACCGTCGGGTTCGCCGTGGCCGGGCGGTTCCCGCGGAAGGAGGTCGTCCCTTACGTAGCCGCGCAGGTGATCGGGGCGTTCGCGGCCATCCTGTTCCTGAAGGTGCTGTTCCCCACGAGCGAGACACTGGCTGCCACCATCCCAGAGGGCGAGGCGTGGCGATCGTTCGTGCTCGAAGTGTTCCTGACATGGTTCCTGATGCTCGCAGTACTGGGCGTGAGCACCGGAGCGAAGGAGAAGGGCGTTACGGCCGGCATCGTGGTCGGCGGGGTGATCGCCCTCGAAGTGTTGGTCGGCGGCCCGATCAGTGGGGCGAGCATGAACCCGGCCCGCTCGCTTGCCCCGGCGGTGGTGTCGGGGAATGTTGGGACTGTGTGGATCTACCTACTCGCCCCGACCCTCGGTGCGGTGCTCGCCGTGCCCACCAGCCGGATCATGAACCCCGCCCCGCAACGCTTCGAAACGCCGGAGACCCGCCAATGACCGTGGCCGAACTCCTCTCTCTTCTGGACTCCCACCCCGGCGGGCTGCACCTGATGCTGCCGGACGGGGACTTCGTCCCGCCGCACTTCCATATCACCGAGGTCGGTCGGGTGCAGAAGGACTTCATCGACTGCGGCGGAACCGTCCGCAACTCCACCGCGTGCGTGCTCCAGGTGTGGGTGGCCGACGACACCGACCACCGGCTCGAGGCGGCCAAGCTAGCCAAGATCATCCGTCTCGCCACTCCGCTTCTAAAGTCGAGCGACCTGCCGGTCGAGGTGGAGTACGAGACAGGTCTGGTGTCGCAGTACCCACTGACTGCGGCAGAAGTCACCCCGGCCGGCCTCCTCTTACACCTGGGCACCAAGCACACCGACTGCCTGGCTAAGGACCGCTGTGGCGTCGGGCAGTCCGCCAGCGGTTGCGACCCGGCCGCCGGTTGCTGCTAACCCCACCCCCTACCTATTTCGGAACACCCATGCCCCTCCCCCGCCTGTTGTTCGTCTGCATCGAGAACAGCAACCGCAGCCAGATGGCCGAGGCGTTCGCCCGCATGCACGGCGCCGGCAAGGTGGAGGCGCACAGTTCCGGATCGAGACCGAGCGGCAAGGTGAACCCGCGGGCGGTGCAGTTCATGGCCGAACTCGGGTACGACCTGACCACGCACACCTCGAAGCCCCTCGACCAGTTCAACGGCACCGAGGTCGCGGTGGCTGTGACGATGGGCTGCGGCGACTACTGCCCGCTGGTGCTGGCCGACCGCCGCGAGGACTGGAACATCCCCGACCCGAAGGAAATGAGTGACGACGGATTCCGCGAGGTCCGCGACCTGATCGAGCGAAAGGTGAAGGAGTTGATTGCGAGCCTCGGGGCGATTTCGTAGGGTGGGGTCCGCCCGGAGTGCAAGTTCCCGTTCGCCCCCCTACGGACTGCGTCATGCGTCTTCGCTCTGCTGCATTGCTTGTGGTGTTCCTACCCCTCCTTGCCCACGCTCAGAAGGACAAGTTGCCTGCGGCCATCGATGCCCAGGCCGACCATGCCTGGAAGATGGCCCAGCAGATCTGGGAGTGGGCCGAACCCGGCTATCTCGAAACCAAGTCTGCGAAGTTGCTCGCCGACGACCTGGAAAAGGCCGGGTTCAAGGTCGAACGCGGCGTCGCCAAGATCCCGACCGCGTTCACCGCCACGTATGGTAGCGGGTCGCCCGTCATCGGCATTCTCGGCGAGTACGACGCCCTGCCCGAACTGGCTCAGGAGGGCGTACCGTTTCGCGAAATCCGCGAGGGCGGTACCGGCTACGGCCACGCCTGCGGGCACCACCTGTTCGGGGTGGCCAGCGCCACCGCGGCGAAGGCGATCGCCGATCAGATCAAGGCCGGCCAGTTGAAAGGCACCGTGCGGTTCTACGGGTGCCCGGCGGAGGAAGGCGGGGCAGCGAAGGCATTCATGGTGCGAGATGGGCTATTCAAGGACTGCGACGCCGTGCTGCACTGGCACCCCGGCAGCCGCAACCAGGCCGGCGACCAGTCGTGCCTCGCCCGCATTGCAGTGAAGTTCCGTTTCCACGGCACCGCCGCCCACGCCAGTGGGTCACCGGAGAAGGGCCGCTCAGCGCTCGACGCCCTCACCCTCACCATGCATGCCGTGGAGCTACTCCGCGAGCACACCCCCGAGGGCACGCGGCTACACCACACCATCACGGCCGGTGGCGGGGCGGCGAACGTCGTACCCGAGTTCGCCGAGGGGTTCTTCTACGTCCGTCACCCGAAGGCCGAAACGGTGCGCAAGCTCTACCCGCGGTTGCTCAAATGTGCCGAGGCCGGGGCGCTCGCCACCGAAACACGCCTGGAGGTGGTGCCTCTCGGTGGGACGATGGAGTTGCTGCCGAACGACTCTCTTTCCCAGGTCGTGAAGAAGAACCTCAGAGCGCTAAACGACCTCAGCTACGACGAAACCGAACTCAAGTTCGCCGTGCGACTGCAAGAGACGTTCGGCGACAAGCCGCTGTCGCTCGACGAGATCAAAACGGTGGCGGAGGTGGGGGGGAAGACCGGCATGGGATCGACCGACGTGGGCGACGTGAGTTGGGTGGTGCCAACCGCCGGGTTCGGTACGGCGACATGGGTACCGGGCACGCCAGGGCACTCGTGGCAAGCTGTGGCCTGCGGGCGGACGACGATTGCCAAGAAGGGGATGTTACTGGCAGCAAAGACGCTGGCGGCAAGTGCATGGGATCTGTTCGAGCAACCCGACACGTTGAAGGCCGCCAAGGCCGAATTGCAGAAGAAGCTCGGCGGCACACCCTACAACCCACTGCTGGAGAAGGAACAGAAACCGCCGCTTGAGTACCGCCTACCACCCAAACGGAAAGGCGGGGAGTGAACAAAGCGAGCCGTGCCCCGCAAAGGGGCACAGCTCGCCGGGAAGGTTACTTCTTGTCGTCCTTCTTCTCCTCGCTCTTCTCCACTTCTACCTTCACGCCCATTTCCTTGAGCAGTTCGTTCACGACCTTGTCCATCGCTTCACCGCGGACGTTCTTCGCCCGGATGACTCCCTTCGAGTCGATCACATAGATGGTCGGCCAGCCCTTCACGTTCCACGCCTTCGAAATCGGCCCGCCGGTCCCTTCGGGGCCGTTCCAGAACGACCGCCAGGTGATCTTCTCCTTTTCCATCCGATCCTTCAGCTTCGCCTTGTCTGTGTCCGAATTGACGCCGATCAGGGCGAACGGCTTGTCCTTCAAACGCTCCACGAGCGACCGCTCGTGCGGGTACATGGCCCGACAAGGCGGTCACCAGTCTCCCCAGAAATCGAGCACGACCACCTTGCCCTTGTAGTCGCTCAGTTTGAACTTCGTGCCGTCCAGGTCTTCGGCTTCGATGTCTGGCGCGGCCTTGCCGATGCGCAGATTCCGCAGCTCGAACAGGCTGGGCTTGACCACCTCGGCGATGGTCGGCGACGCCCCGCGGGACGAGGGCACCTTCACGTCGCCGTGCTCTTTCACCACAGCTTCGAGCGCTTTCTCGGCGGCATCGGCCAGGGCTGTGTTGTCCTTCCCTTTTTGCGATTCGGCCCGCTCAAATGCGGTCAGCGTGCTCTGAGCCTTGGCGTATGCCATCAGCCCGACCACAGTCTTGTCCTTGTTCTTCGCCTCGACCGCCTTCAGGAACGCTTCCGCGTCCTTGGCGAAGGGAACGTCTGGCGTCGTCACCCGACCGAGCAGAAACACTGCCGGGGCGATCTTCGGGCTGTCGGCCAGGTTCTCGGTGGCGAACTCGAGCGCCGGCTTGGCTAGCGGCCCGAACATCACCGGCTGGTTCTGGAGCAGCCAGACGACAGCGTCGGCGGCCACCTCCGACTTCGGATCGGCCTTGGCCAGAGCCAGGGCCTCTTCGAACCGCTTGGTCTGGCCCTTGGTCATCTCCGCCCGCAGTTCGGCCACTTTCTTGGCGTCTTTGCGGTCTTCCGCGCTCAATTCCTGCATCTTCTTCGACATTTCCAGCGGGGCGGCGGCCACCTCTTTCTTCAGGGCCGCCAGCTTCTCGGCGGGCGTGTCCGCCTTCGCCTTTTCGGCCGGCGTGTCCGCCGGTTTCGGCTTGTCGTCCGCCGCCGCGACCGCGGCCAAGCTGAGGACGACGGCCGATGTCCACAACCGTCTCATGGGCACCTCCTTTCCGAACGGCGGTCAGACTGACCACCGCATCGTGCGGACAGTGTACCCACAGAAGCCGGTGGAGTCGAAAAGTTGGGCGCAAGTTCCGCCGCTGGCCGACGAATACCTCCGCACTCCCTCACCCGGAGCGACGTGGGAGCGTGCGAATTTGTTCACCGACGTTCCTTGACACCGGGGAACTGCGTCCGCACACTGTCGGCACCTCCCCACCCCGAAACGCCCTTAAGAAATGGTCGAATCATGATTCGGTTCGCCTGTCCGGGGTGTTCGGCCACCTTCACTGTGGAAAGTGAAAAGGCAGGCAAAACGGGCAAGTGCCCAAAGTGCGAAAGTCAATTCATCATTCCAGACACTGCACCTGGCGCCCCACCGACCCCGCGGCCAGTCACCCCGACGGCACCACCAACACCCGACGACGCCAATACGGTTGAGGTTCACCCGTGCCCGAAGTGCGGGGCAAGGCTGTCGGTGTTGCCGATCGATCTCGGATTGGAGATTGAGTGCCCGACGTGTCAGAACGTCTACACGGCTCATCGCGCCGACGCCCCGCCGCCACCCGATGGTGGCTCTTGGAGCGGATCGAAATCAAGCCGACTGGTCATGATCGGCAGCGGGAAAACACAGTATGACGATGATGATGAAGACGACCGACCAAGCCGAAAGCGGAGCAGAAGTTACGACGACGACGACGATCGCTCACGACGGCGAAAGAGGCGAAGAACGCGGCGGAGCTACGAGCCACACCGTGGAGGCATGCTGTTGGCGTTCGCCCTCATCGGGTGGTTTGCCTTCTTCCCGCTCATGATCGTCGCGTGGATCATGGCGAACAACGACCTGAACGAGATCGACTCCGGGCGGATGGACCCCGCCGGGCGGAGCATGACCTACGCCGCCAAGATCCTCGGTATGCTCGGCACGATTCTTGTAATCATCGGCGTGGTCATTTGGTGTATTGTGGCCGTCTTTCTTTTCGGTCTGTTCGGCGCTGTTGCCGCCAACCGCTAACCCCCTCGGACCCACCCAGGAAACCGGCGTTATGATCCGCTTCGCCTGTCCGGGCTGCTCGGCCACGTTCACCGTGGGCGATGAAAAGGCTGGCAAGTCGGGCCAGTGCCCGAAGTGTCAGACGCAGTTCACCATCCCCACCGCCGAGGCTCCAGCTTCGGGCGAAGCCCCGCCACCGCTTCCCCCGCCACCGGCCCCTGCCCCATCAGCCGCCGCCGATCAACCGGTGGAAATCCGACCGTGCCCGAAGTGCAACACCCGGCTGACGGTGTTGACCGGCGACATTGGGTTCGACATTCAGTGCCCGAGTTGCGAAACGGTATTCAAAGCCACACGGGCTGATGCCCCACCTCCACCCGACGCCGGCTCACGGTCGAAAGAGCGCGGTTCGAGCGCCCTGGTCAAACTCGGCAGCGGGAGCACCCCAGACGACGACGAACGCCCCAGCAAGCGTAAGAGCCGGCGGGATGAGGAGGACGACGACGACCGCCCCAGCAAGCGACGGCGGCGAGACGACGAGGAAGAGGAACGCCCCAGCAAGCGGCGAAGCCGACAAGACGACGACGAAAACGACCGCCCCAGCAAGCGGCGGAGCCTGCGGGATGACGAGGAGGACGACGACGACGATCGTCCTAGCCGTCGCCGCCGCCGCCGGTACGACGACCGGCGGGGAGGTAAGCCCCAGGAAGTGCAGACACTCGGGGTGCTGTTGCTCGTCGGCGGTATCCTTGCCGTTATCTACGGACTGGGTGGGGCAGCGGGCAGCGGCGGCATCTGTTGCTTGTGGCCGGGAACTTACTACGAACTGGTGTACGGCATCATGGCCATCATCCGGGGGAGCCAGATGATGGGCCAGAACGACCCGCCCGAACCGCCGCGTGGGCTGTTCATCATGGGCATCATCACCATCATCAACCTCGATGTGCTGAACATGGTGCTCGGCATCGTCGGCCTGGTGATGCTCAATAATCCTGGTCTTCAGGCGTACTACAACCGCCGCTAACTCTCTTTCGGAATACTCTCTCATGATCCGGTTCGCGTGCCCGGGCTGTTCGGCTGGCTTCACCGTCGCCGACGAGAAGGCAGGCAAGTCGGGCAAGTGCCCGAAGTGCCAGACGCGGTTCACGATCCCGGCGGCCGCCGGCCCGGCCCCAGCCCCCGCCCCGGCCGACGACCAGCCGGTCGAGATCCAGCCATGCCCGAAGTGCGGTGACCGCCTTTCGGTCATGCCGACCGACCTCGGGCTGGAAATCGAGTGCCCGAACTGCCAGACGGTATTCAAGGCACTCAAGGCAGGTGGGTCGGCGGTCGCCCCGGCACCTAAAGGGGGGTCGAAACCACCCCGCCCGGCTGTTGTCGATGACGACGACGACCGGCCGAGCAAGAGCAAGCGGCGGGACGACGACGATGAAGACGACGATGACCGACCGCGGAAGAGGCCGAGCCGCCGTGACGACGACGATGAGGACGACGACCGACCGAGCAAACGCAGCCGTCGGGATGACGACGAAGACGAGGACGAAGACGACCGCCCAAGCAAGAGGAAGGGCAAAAAGAAGGGCCGCGGTAGCAAGGAGGAGTCGAAGCGGATGACGGCTGCGCTGCTGGCGTTATTCGCCGGAAACCTGGGTGTTCACAAGTTCTACCTGGGGCACACCACCGCCGGTGTCGTCTACCTGCTCACCTGCGGGCTGTGCGGATTCGGCTCACTGATCGACGCCATTATTTACTTCACCAAAACCGACGAAGACTTCGTCAAGATCTACCAACGGGGCGGAAAGCAGTGGTTCTAGCTCCTGTCGGCTGATGATATGGGATGGGTCGGCGCAATGCCCGCATCGTGCCAACCCACCCTGGAGAATTTGTCCCCCGTGGTGCGCCCCGCCCATGATCCGGTTCGCTTGCCCGAACTGCGAAAAGGTGTACAAGGTGCCGGCGTCGGTCGGCGGCAAACCGGGCGCCTGCAAGAAGTGTGGTATTCGCTTTCTGATCCCCGACGCCCCGGTTGTTGAAGCTGAGGTGGTGCAGCCCGAATCGACCTCACTACTGCCACTGCCTCCGCCTCCGCCACCCGAGCCGATCGAGTTCACCGAGCCTCCCAAGCCATCGCTCACCACCGTCCCAGCTGTGCCGGAAGTGTTGGGTGATATTCCCGACCTCGCCGCCACCCTACCGCCTCCGCCTCCGAGGGCGTCTGGGTTCCAATTCGCCCTCGCACCACCGCCACCGCCACCCTTACCGCCACCCCCACTACCAACAACCGAACTTGCACCACCTCCGGCTCCTGCCCTCCCCGCCATCCAGGAGGTGGACATCATTCCGTGCCCGAAATGCCGGGCCGAACTGACCGTCAGCGAGAGCGACGTAGGTAACGATGTCGAGTGTCCCTTCTGCTCAACGGTCTATGTAGCCGAGACACCAAAACCGAAGGCGGGCAC
>JALOQR010000162.1 GCA_025459365.1 Fimbriiglobus sp. | reverse complement strand
CCGAGGCGGTCATGCAACTGGCCATCGCCGCCGAGTTCGACCCGAAGGGCGGGGAGAAAGTCGCGACCGGCTGGTACGAGAAGGTCATCAAGGACTTCGCCGGCCACCCGCACGCGGCCAAGGCCACCGGGGCGATCAAGCGTCTGGGGTGCGAAGGCAAGGCGTTCGAGCTGAGCGGGGAAACACTCGACGGCCGCCCCTTCACCGAGAAGTCGCTCGCCGGCCGACCAGCCGTGGTGTTGTGGTGGGCGAGTTGGGGCGCGTCGTCGGCCGACGAACTGAAGAACCTCGCCAAGCTAGAGAAGGAGTACGCCGCCAAGGGGCTGACGGTAGTAACAGTGGTGCTGGACGACGAGAGCACGAAGACGACGGCCGCGGGACTTATCAAGTCGGCCGGGGTGGGCGGGTACCACCTGTTCGCCGCCGGCGGGTTGGACCGCTCGCCGCTCGCCGCCGCCTACGGCATCCACGGCATTCCGCACGTCTTCCTGGTGAACAAGGACGGCAAGGTGTTCGACCGCGCCGCCGAGTACGGCTCCCGCCTCAAGGACGAAGTCGAGAAGATGATGAAGTAACCCATACGGTGGCGGCGGTCATTCCACGCGTACGACCGCCGCCGGTTTGGCGAACCGCCACACTAGCAGCCCGTGTTCTGTGAGCATGGGCTTGTCTGGGTCGAACTCCGCCTCCACTTCCCACGTTTGCCCGGGGGCGGAGTCGGCCGGCAGCCGGACGGAAACAATCCCGGTCCGGGTCACGCTCTCCTGGTCGGCGTACTCGGCGAAGTGGCCTACAGTCAAATCTTGCACTGCCCCCACCACCGTCACACGGAACCGCCACATCCCTGCGAGTTTGCGGCGGACCTCGGGCATTGGTCGACCTTCGACAGTCAGTCGCACTCGTTCCGGCCTGAACGCCCTGGCCACGGGCGGCGGCGAGTCGTCGGGTAGGTCGTTTGGGGAGGCTTGGCACCCCACTTCGCACAGGCTGAGCAATAACAACAGCCAATTCGCGTTTCGCACCACATTCCCCCCCAACGAGTGTCCGCCCGCTGGAAGGGTAGCACACCGAACGGTCAGCCACCCTTGGCCGCGGAGGCCAGTTGCTCCACCTCCTGTAACTGCCGCAGCCGGCCGATAGCGATGAGGGTGTCGTTCGCCTCCACCATTGTCTCGCCCGGCGGGCCGTACACCACGTCCCCGGTCGGTCGGATGATGCCGATGACGATGACGCCGAAGTCCTGGCTCAGCCGGGTGTCCCGCAGCGACCTGCCCGCCAGCGCCCCGCGCGCCCCCACCTTGATCTCTTCAATTTGCAGGTCGATGAACTCTGGCCGGCTGGCCATCTCCACGAAGCTGAGCACCGCCGGCCGCAGCACGGCCTGTACCGCGCGGTGACCGCCGGCCAGGTACGGCGAGATCACCTTGTTCGCCCCCACCTTTCGCAGCTTGCCCTCCGCCTCCTCTTCCTCGGCCCGGGCCACAATCAGGATCTTCGGGTTGAGCAGCCGGGCGGAGAGCACGATGTACAGGTTGTCGGCGTCTGACCCGACGGTGGCGATGAGCGCCTTCGCCCGGTCGATGCCGGCCTTCCGCAGCACCTCGTCCTCGTTGGCGTCGCCTTGGATGTGCAACCCCTGGAGGTAGTCCCACCCCGGCGGCTGGGGCATCTTGTCGATCACCACGAACCGCCGCTTCAGCCGCTCCAGCTCGTCGCACACTATCTTCCCCATGCGGCCGTACCCGCACACGATCTGGTGGCTGCTCAGGTGCTTCAGTTCGTCTTCCACGCGTTCCCTCCCGAGCAGGTCGCGGATCTCGCCGGTCACCACACCGCGGACGATCTCGGTAGCGATGTAGAACAGGGTGAAGATGCCGCCCAGAGCAAGCAGCATGGTGAACACCCGGCCGGGGTACGATAACTGATGCGGGATTTCCCCGTAGCCGGTGGTGGTGATGGTGATGACGGTCATGTAGAGACCGTCGAACAGGGTCCAGTTGTTCCCTTCGATGAGCGGGTAGGCGAAGGTGCCGACGGCGAGGATGACGAGCGGCACCACCATCAGCCGGCGAATACGGCGAGGGAGCAACCGCCGGACGACCCGGCCCGGCCAACGGAGCAGTCGACCGAGTTGGCGGGTCATGCGGCGCCCCCGCCGAGTTTCGACAGTGCCGTTGCGATCCGCTCCAGGTGTTGGGCCTTCTTCTTCTCTTGCGTGAACTCGGCCTGCGTCTCCACCCACTCGCGGGTCTGGTCGAGCAGCTTGCGGAGGGTGGCGACAGCGCCGGGGAGTGGTACAGGGGTGCCGATGACCACTGGCGACGTGTGGGCGAACGCCGGTTGATCCGGGAACAGTACCGACCCGGCCCCGCCGATCGCGCGAGCGGCGACCCAACCAGGGGCGGTGTGATCGACCTCCACCGAGGCCGTGAACCGTTCGCCAGCGGTGGCCGGAGTGCTGGCAATGACCTCGCCGTTGGCCATGACCTCCAACTTGTCGAACGGGGTGATGCTCTCGGCGGAAGCAACCCACCGCGAGCCGTCGGCGCGGAAGCGGAGCAGCGGGCCGTTGGTGATGAACGACGCCCCACCGCCCGAGTACCCCCGCACCGCCCCGAGTACCCCGCGGTTGCTGTCCTTTCCGCTGCTGCCCACCAACGGCACGGCGAAGCCCGCGCTCCAGAGTCGGTACACCCACGGCAGAAAGGGTGTGCTTCGGGGCTTCGCATCGAACTCGATGGCGTCGACCTTCCCCAGAATCATCGCGACCAGTGCTTCCCCGCCGGGCAATCCTTCGCGATAGGCGTCGCACCACACCACCTGCCCGCCCTTGCGGTGGCACTGGTCGGCCCAGTCGCACAGGCTCCAGTCGTCCGGGCCTTCACTACCGCCGAACGCCAGCGGGTACACCGGCCGGTGACTGTGCAGCAGCCCCAAATGGCCGAGCGTGCGGTGCGTGTTGAGCGTGTTCACGTACACCCGACGGCCGTCGGCTTCGAGAGCGGGAGTCTGCCCGCTGAAGCTCGTCATGCCGGGCAGCATCGGGTACGTGTTGCCGTCGATGGCGGAGAGGGCGTAGTGGACGCGGGCAAGCACGTTTACCACGTCCACGTCCTCGGCGGCAGCCTCGGCGTGCGCGGCGTGCGGCGAAAGGAAGTGGCAACGGGAATCGGTACTGGTCCACCCCTCAGCGTGCCGGTCAAACCAGCGGGACATCTCCAGCCGCACCGCCATCTGCCCGACCCCAAGCGCGAGGGTGGTATCGAGGGGCATCCACTCCGGCCCACGGAACGCCTGGATTCGCAGCGGTATCCCGGCGGGCAACGTGATTTCGCACGAACCGTCGATGTGGGCGAAGTTGTCGCGGCCGAGCCGCACACTCCCGCCGACGTCCTCCCCGACCCCGCAGGCGAACACCGCCAGCCGCCCGAGTGGTGCGAAGTAATTGCCGACGGGGTCGGTGACCCGCACCCGGCACGGCACGGGCTTCTTGGTAGTGGCGTCGGCGATGCGAAGGTGAACAGTGAGCATGGAGAGAAGAGTATTCGCCCTGACCTTAACTGATGAGAGGGAGGTGGGCCGACCGACCCCGGTGTGATGAAGATGCTAGCGTGAGACAGGCTGAAATTTGAGGCGTTTCTCTCCGACGAGATTAAATCGCTGTCTCACTCGCGACAGGTGCCTCTACGTTCACGGTACATCCGCTGCGTGGCCCTCTCCCAACAAACGACCTCACGCGTATCGACCCTCTTTGTCAGGAACTGGAATGGATCGGAAGGTGACCGTTTCGCACGCCCGGTTATGGGCCGGGGTTGCCGTTTTCGTCGGCCTGGGTGGGGTGGTTGCTGTGGCCGCTGCACTGTTTTGGCCGATCGGCCCTGCCGCCATGATCGAGCGATCGAGTGGCCTGAGCCGCGACGAACCCGATCCGGACCTCATCGACATCCGCTCGCCACCGGTGAACATCCCCGACGGCCACTCGTACACAGCCGACGACCTCCCCCCCGACGCCCCGGTAATCGGCGTGAGCGTCGGCGACAAGCACCGGGCCTACGCCCTCGCCGCGTTCGAGGATGTGTCGCGTCATGTGGTCAACGATCTGCTGGCCGGCCGCCCAGTGAGCGTGACGTACTGCCCGCGGACCGGGTGTACGCGGGTGTTCACCGACCAGGGGATGACTCGGCTACGGTTGGCGGTCGGCGGATGGTACGAAAAGCTGGGGGTGAGCCAGATGGTCATCCGCATCGGCCGCGAGCGGTATCAGCAAGAGACGGGGCGGGAGTTGGCCGGCCGGGGTACCCTCCCGTATCCCACCCTCGGCCACGAGGTCACCACCTGGGGGGCGTGGCACAAGGCTCACCCGGATTCGGACGTGTACACCGGCGGCGGGGTGGTCGGGTACTGAACCGGCCGCGTCAGCCCTCGGTGCCGCCACAAGCCTTCAGGATGCCGCGGAACGCTTCCACTGCCAGCGGGAACAGGTCCGGCCCCGTCACGCCGCCGGTCGGACCGCCGCCGCGGAGGTGCGGCTCCATCGTGGCAAACCCCTTGTAGCCTCGCTTCACCGCGTCGGCGATGCTGTAACTCATCTGGCCGTCGCCGCTGCCGGGGATGACGCCGGTGCCGTGCCCCTCGCCGGGCACTGGCTTCTTCCAGTCCTTGATGTGGATGTGGCTCGTGTACTCTTTGGTGAGTTCCCACCCCTTCACCGGGTCGTACCCGCAGAACACCCAGTTGGCGGCGTCGTAGGCGGCCCGCAGCGCCGGGCTGTTGACGCTCTTCATCAGGTCGGCCACCCGCTCCGGTTCGTCGCCGAAGATGTTGTGCTCGTTCTCGTGGAACAGGGTGACGCCCGCGGCCTTCGCCATCTCCGCCTTCACGCCCATGCGGCGGATCACTTCTTCGCGGTGCGGCGCCCAGTTGCCGTCGAACGGCTTGTCGGCCGGCGGGTAGTAGCTAAACACGCGGATGCGGGGGCAGTCGAACACCCCGCACAGGTGCAGCGCCCGCTTGAACAGGTCGAGGTGCGGCTCGAAAGGCAGGTCGATGGCCACCTTGCCGACCGGCGACCCGATGGCCGACAGGCCGAACCCCTCGCCGTCGAGCATTTTCTTGAACTCGCCGATCTGGGCGTCGGACAGCTTCAGCACGTTCGTCTTGTGGATGCTGCGGAACTCAATGAATCGCACGCGGCAGGCCTTCAGGACGGCGAGTTGCTCGACCGGGTCGGGGGAGATTTCGTCGGCGAACGCGGACAGAGTGAACATGACCACCTCGGGTGCGGGGAGATGATTGTAGGGGCGATCAACGCCCGTCGGACGGCTCGTCGGTCTGTGCGGTGGGCAACTCAGACGGATTCGTCCCTACGGACGCGGCGACCCCGACGAGCCCCATGCGAGCCGCCAAGCATCGCTTCGACCACCGCAAGATGCTGGCTGTATACGCCGCTTCTTCGCCCCGTGACAGGCCACCGGCGAACTGCTCGGAGGGCCGTTCGCTGGTCCCGCCGGCGTACACCACCACCCCGTCCACCGCGATGACACGGAGAGAGTCGCGGCGATGGTTCCCGTCGTAGATCAGAGTGTCGTAATCGTCGTGCCGGGTGCGGGATTTCGGCGGGTGGGCGGCCACCAACTCATCGACGGTCATCCCGACACGGATTCGCCCGACACCGAGGTCGCGGTCGATGGCGTGCGGGCTGCTCCGCAGAGCGGCCAGGGTCTGTTGCCGTTGGGCGAACGTTCGGATCTGGCCGCGGTACGTCCACCAAACGCTCACCACGATGGCGATGACGCCGAGGAGCGTGAGCAAGAGGGTTTGCCACTTGAGCGAGAGCCATCGGCGGTGCATGGGGGCGCTCCGGTCGGTGAATGGCATCGTAACATACCGCCGGGAAATCCAGGGGTGAAACCCCTGGTCCGATTGGTTCAGTCCCCCGCCAGCCGCAGCAACTCCCGCGTCGCTTCCGTGGGGCCAGCGGGGTCGCCGAAAATCGCCGTGCCCGCCACGAACACGGTCGCCCCCGCGTTCGCCGCCTCGCCGATCGTCCGCCGGTCGATGCCGCCGTCCACTTCCAGTTCGCACTTCGGGTTCAGCCGGTCGATGGCCGCCCGCAGTTGACGAATCCGGCCGGTGCTCTCGGGAATGTATGCCTGGCCGCCGAAGCCGGGGAACACCGTCATGCACAATGCCAGGTCGATGTCGGCGAGGAACGGCTCGATCCGCGACGGGTCGTAGTCCGGGTTGAACGCCAGCCCGACCTTCTTGCCGTACCCACGGACGTGCCGGATCAACTCGATCGGATCGGGCTGCACCTCCAGGTGGAAGATGAGACTGTCGGCCCCCGCCTTCACGAACCCGTCGACGAACTTGCCCGGCTCCTCCACCATGAGATGCACTTCGAGCGGAAGTTTCGTCACCGGGCGGAGGCCCTTCACCACCACCGCCCCCATGCTCAGGTTGGGCACGAAGTGGCCGTCCATCACGTCGACGTGGACGCGGTCGGCCCCACCGGCTTCGGTCTGCTTCACCAGTTCCCCGAGGCGACTGAAGTCGGCGGCCAAGATGGACGGGGCGATCGACGGCATGGCGGGATCCGGTGCGGGTTCGGGCTTGGCAGTTCAGTCTCTGCCAGGGTACACCCGATGAGAAGAAGTGGCGAGCGTCGGGCCGGCGGGCGGCACCGGACGCCGCGCACCCCGCCTGCGAAGACTGGTGGAGGTTTTAGAACGTCGCGGAGGGGCTGTGGCCGCCGGTGGATTCCGGCCGAGTTCGCTTGTCTGACTCTGGCCCGACCGCTACAAACACATTTTTCCCATTCTCAGTGGGCGGGTTGAACCATGGCCGAACGTATGTCCACCGCCACCCGGATGGACCGCATCCGGGCGAACGGCAAGCTGAGCCGAATCGCCAACGGGCACTTGAAGCGGAAGGAGCGGGCCAACCGCGACAAGCGGATGGCCGAACTGGTGAAGAAAGGCCCGTTCCCGTTCACCCCGGCAGTCCAGAGTTGGGTGAGCGAGCAACTCGGTAAGCCGTTCACCCAGGTGACGGAAGCAGAAGCCAAAGCGTTGGCGCAGTAGGGCGGGCCTACTCCCCGCCGTCGGCCGGTGGCGCCGCCCCTCCGCCGTGCTCCTTGCACCGCGGCAGGGGCCACGGGACAACCGGCACCCGCCCCCAGAGGCGGAACCAGTGCCAGCCGACGCTAACCGCCGGGCGATCACAGGCAAACCCGCGGCTACGGTCGCGGTGGGTACACCGTATCGGTGAGCCGTCAGCCCGCCGCACTACTTCGCTCCGCTCGGACGCATGTTCGGCCACCTCTTGTGGGCTCAGCCCCCGCCGCCACAACTCGTTCTCCATCAAATCGACTGCCGCCGGCTCCATCGCCTCGCGGTACACCGTCACCCGATCGAGTAGGTCTTCCGTCTCGGCCTTCCGCACGAACTCGGCGACCGATTTGAGATCGAAGGTCATTTTTCGTTTCCGATGCCGTATCCGCAGACAGTTCCATCCGTCGCCCGGTACTCGGAACACGGAACTCAGAACTTCGGCGGCTCGTCACAATGGTACTCGGCCCGGAATCGGTATCCCCGTGGTCCGGACGTGATTTAGAATACACGCATTCGCAACCCTGATCCGCCACCGACGGCGTGGGGTTCGTGCCGCTGACTGTCACCCCAGATCTCCCCGGAGAGGGCGAACGATGTCTCGCTTGACCGCCGCCGCACTCGCCGCTGGCCTGCTCGCTTCCGTTCCACTGTTCGCCGCCGATACGCCCAAGGCCGCAGACAAGGCCGAAAAGCCAGGAGTGAACCCCGAGAGCCTCCCGACCAACCAGGCGATCAACCACTATATCGCCGCAGGCTGGGAAACCGCTGGCATCAAGAAAGCGGCCGCCCCATGCACCGACGCCGAGTTCCTCCGCCGGGCGTGCCTCGACCTGCTCGGCCGCATCGCCACCGTGGAAGAAGTGCTCGACTTCGAGCAAGACAAGGGAAGGGACAAACGCCAGCGGCTCATCCGGCGGTTGCTCCACGGGGTGCCACAGACCAAGGACGGTAAGCCCGTGCTTGACAAGGAGGGCAAGCCGGTCGCCGGGGTGTACACCCCAAAGGTCGACGGCAAGCCGGTGAAGGGGTCCGACGGTAAAGAGGTGAGCTTCGACTACCCGAACGAATTCGCCGAGCACTGGGCGAACATGTGGACGGTGTGGCTGATGAGCCGTACTGGGCACCCGGTGTATCGCGGCCAGATGCAGGCGTGGCTGTGGCAGCAGTTCTACGACAACCGTCCGCACCACGAGGTCGTCCGCGATCTGATCACCGCCACCGGCAGCACCAACCGCAACGGTGCGGCCAACTTCGTCGTCGCCCACCTCGGCGACCCGGTGCCGCAGGAATTGCAGCGGGAGTACGGAATCCATGACGCCGTGCCCATCACCAGCCGCGTCACTCGGTTGTTCCTTGGTCTCCAGACGCAGTGTACCCAGTGCCACGACCACCCATTCAACAAGGAATGGGTGCAGTCCGACTTCTGGGGCGTGAATGCCTTCTTCCGCCAAACCAAGCGGAGCGCGACGCCCAGCCCACGGAACATGCAGAACAACAACAACATGATGCTGCAGGACAAGATCGAGTTGACCGACGATCCTGGGCTGAACTCGGCCGCCAAGGTGCAGTTCGAGCAGCGAAACGGTAGCCCGGCGAGCGTCCGCCCGGTGTTCTTGAAGGACTACAAGCAGGCCATGGATGGGGTGAAGTCGGACAAGAAGTTGTCGGCGGTCGAGGGGGCAAAGACCCGCCGGCAGGCGCTCGCCGACTACCTTATCGCGCACGACAACTTCGCACCGGCGTTCGTCAACCGGGTTTGGGGTCACCTGTTCGGTCGCGGGTTGAACAAGGAGCCAGGGGTCGACGACTTCGGCAGCAACAACGAAGTGGTCCACCCCGAATTGATGGCCCGCCTCGCCACCGACTTCAAGCGGTACAACTACGACACCAAGATGCTGTTCGAGGCGATCTGTACCTCCGACGTGTACGGCCTCAGCCACGTCGCTAGCAAGGGCTATGAAGATGCCAAGTTCGACGCGTTCTTCGCCCGGATGCCGCTCAAGGCGATGTCTCCCGAGGTGTTGTTCGAGTCGCTCACCTTGGCCACCAAGTCGGCTCCGAGCGACAAGAACGAGCGGGCCAACCTGCGCGATCAGTGGATGAACAAACTGGTGCGGAACTTCGGTGATGACGAGGGCAACGAAGGGACTTTCAACGGCACAGTGGTGCAGGCCCTGCTCATGATGAACGGCCGCGAACTGAACAAAGAAGTGACCCGCGCCGGTGGGGTCGTTGAAGAGGCGATGAAGAAGCACATCAAGGGTGGGGCGATCAACGTCAACGGGGTGCTCGATGAACTGTTCCTGACCGCCCTGAACCGACACGCCACCGCTGCTGAACTGGCCGCCCTCAAAGACGTTCAGGACGGCACCATCGCCGCCGGCCGAGACGACAAGAAGGACGAACCGAAGAAGCCCACCGACCCGAAGAAACCGGCCACCAAGCCCGAACCGAAGAAGCCCGATGCCAAGCCGACTGGCACCGTCATCATGGGCACCGGCCCGGCCGACAAGAAGTTCTACCAGGACGTGTTCTGGGCCCTGCTCAACACCACCGAGTTCATGCTTAACCACTAACCCCCCCACCCACGGATGCACCCCGACCGTCCGCGGGCGATCGCCGATCGCCC
>JALOQR010000161.1 GCA_025459365.1 Fimbriiglobus sp. | reverse complement strand
GTCCTCCTTTCGTATCGCCTGCCCGAATCCGGCCTGTGCCAAGCCACTGAACCTACCTGCCGTCGTCGTTGGGCAACCGCTCTCGTGCCCCCACTGCGGCACCGGCATCGCCGTAACCCTCGGGCCAGACGGCGCTCCCATTCCCACGGCGATCAAATCCCGTCGTGTACCCACGATGTTGCTCGTGCCGGGGTTCGCGTTGTTGATCCTTGGCGCGGCCGGGGTGTTCGCCAACGGGTACGTGGCGACCGAGGCGACCTTCCGGCCAGGCGCGTCGGTCGAACTCGCCCGGCGGACAATCGACTACCTTCGGGACGCCGACACGGCCGGCGCGCCGAATCGGAAGAAAAACGAGGACAACCCGCGGGAGGCTTACACCGCCCTGGTCGGGACGGCGGCCGGCGTGGCCACCGAGGAACTGATCGATCAGCGACGGGCAGAGGAGGCCGCTCCTTATGTGGGGCCGGTGTGCTGGAGTTTTGTGGCGGTCAGCCTGGTGATGGCCGGGGGCGGGTTGGCGACGCTGCTCGGTCGGTGGTACTGGCTGGCCCTGGCGGGGTCGGTGGCGGCGCTGGTGAATGTCAACCTGTGCTGTTGTGTCCCAGGGTTGGTGGCTGGGTTGTGGGGCATTCTGACGCTCTCGCGAGATGATGGGCGGCGTCATTTCGGGCGATGAACGCGGGCCGAAGTGAACCTCGGCTCCGCGTCGGGGTGTTCTGCGCCCCGCGTAAAGTTCAGTCTCTCGGCCCGTTCGGTGTGTTCGTGTTCTAGATTCACTCCGAGCGTCAAGCCGTCCGACCGCCCGAGTCTTATGGCACGACAATTCGACCCTCCGACTGCGTTGTCCAAGGTAACGCATCTCACCGCTGTGACGGGGATTGACCCGGCGGTGACGTTGGCGGCCACCTTTCCGTTCCTTTCCCCACCAACACAAGCCGGGGCGATGGGCCAGTTCGGCCCGTACCCTGTGGTGCGGTTCCTCGGGGCGGGCGCGGCCGGATTCGTGTTCGAGGCGTTCGACCGGGAACTCGACCGATCAGTGGTGCTCAAAGTTTTGCGGCCGGAACTGGCGGCCGATCCCGATCACCGCCGGCGATTCGTGCGAGAAGCGAAGGCGGCCGCGGCTGTTCAGTCGGACCACACGGTGCCCATCTTCGCCGTTGGCGAGTATGCCGGGGTGCCGTTTCTGGAAATGCCGCTGCTGCCTGGGGAAACGTTGCACGCGCGGGTGACCCGCACGGGCGGGTTGGAAGTCACGGAGGCGATGGAGGTGGCGCGGCAGACCGCCCTCGGACTGGCCGACGCCCATGCTGCGGGCCTCATTCACCGCGACATCAAGCCGGCCAACCTGTGGGTCGAGCCGGGTGCCGATGGCGGCATCCGCCGGGTGCGGTTGCTCGATTTCGGCCTCGCACGCACCACTCAGAAGGCGGGGCACCTGACCATCCGCGGGCTGGCCATCGGCACACCACTGTTCATGTCTCCCGAGCAGGCCCAGGGGGAGGCGGTGGACCCCCGCTCCGATCTGTTCTCTCTCGGCGTCACCCTGTATTTCCTGCTCGCGGGTCGGTTGCCGTTTAGCGGCTCCAGCCTGACGGCCACCCTGGTGGCGTCGGCCACCAAGCCGCACGTTCCGGTGCGTGAACTGAACCCCGAAGTGCCCGAGGTGGTGGCCGAGTTGCTCGACCGCCTTCTGGCCAAGCGGCCGGAGGACCGCCCGGCGTCGGCGCTCGCGGTGGCCGATGAACTGGTCGATGCCCTGCGTGCTCTTGGCATCGAGGTCGGGCCGCGCGGGGCGTCCGGGGTGATCCTCTCGACTCCGTCTGCCCGCCGTCCGGCTTCCGCTCCCCAGCCTGTGGCTTCGAGCCGCCCGACTTTGCCCAGTCCTTCTCTCGTGGAGAACACCCCGCCACCCAAAGCACCGACCAACCGCCTGTGCAAGTGGATGAAGTGGGCGGTAGGGGCAACGGCGTTCACGCTTTTGGCCGGGTTGGTGACAGTGCTCGTGGCGGTTCGCTCGCAGGCGGTGGTTCCGGCGGACGTGGGCGACCTTCCGCCGCTGGTGGTCGGGGTGCTGCACTCGCAGTCGGGCACCATGAAACTCAGCGAAGATCCGGTGATCGATGCCACCTTGCTGGCCATCGACGAGGTGAACGCGGCCGGTGGGGTCAACGGACGACGGTTGGTGGCGATGGTGGCCGACGGCAAGTCGGACCCGGACGTGTTCGCGGCCGAGGCGGAGCGTTTGCTCACCCGTGAGAAGGCGGAAGTGCTGTTCGGGTGCTGGACGAGCGCCGCACGTAAGGCCGTTCGCCCCGTGGTCGAACGGCACGGCGGGTTGCTCTTCTACCCGGTGCAGTACGAGGGGCTGGAGCAGTCGCCGGCGGTGGTGTACTTGGGACACGCGCCGAACCAGCAACTGCTGCCGGCCGTGGACTACCTGGTGAACGAGCGGAAGGTCAAGCGGATCTACCTGGTCGGGTCGGACTACGTGTTCCCGCGGAGCGCGAACGCTATCATCCGGGATTACCTGAAGGCGAGCTACGCCGGGCGGGCAGAGGTGGCTGGCGAGGAATACCAGCCGCTCGG
This sequence comes from Fimbriiglobus sp., assembly GCA_025459365.1. Taxonomy (GTDB): domain Bacteria; phylum Planctomycetota; class Planctomycetia; order Gemmatales; family Gemmataceae; genus JALHQU01. The sequence continues at coordinate 7,161 of JALOQR010000161.1, read as the reverse complement.
CTCGTGCGACTGGGCGAAGGCCGTCAACGACATCGCCGAGACCCGCCCGGACGCCATCCTGAACACCATCAACGGCAGCTCGAATTTCGCCTTCTACCGCGACCTACGGGCGAAAGAAGACCTGCTCGGGGTGCCGCACACGCCGATCCTGTCCGTCAGCATCACGGCGAACGAGTTGAGCGGGATGAAGCCGGCTGACGTGGTCGGCGACCTGCTGGCCGGCACTAACTTCGACCTGCCCGACCAACCGAACGCCTTCCGCGAGCAGATCCGCAAGCGGTTCGGGGCCGAGCGGCCGACCACCGACATGATGGCGGCGGCGTACACCGGGGTTCATCTGTGGGCGAAGGCCGCGACGGCCGCCGGTCGCACCGATTCGGCCGCCATCCGGCAGGCGATCGCTGGCCTGTCGTGGGATGGTCCGGCGGGTACGGTGACGATCGACCCCCAGACTCACCACCTGTGGCAGCCGGTCAGGGTTGCTCAGGTCCAGCCAGACGGCCAACTACGGTTGGTGTACAGCCCCAATGGCGGCCGGCCGGTGGCACCGGAGCCGTTCCCCTCCACCCGCACCCCTGCCGAGTGGGGGCGGTTCCTCACCGAACTCCAGATCGAGTACGGCGGTAAGTGGATGGCCCCACCGGCCGCACGCTAACGGTCGCCCGCCCGGTCGGGTACAATTCCTGCGGCTCAGTTCAGTTCCGCTGCAGGGGGTCGGGCATGACGCTCAGCAACTTCTACAACACGAACCTGCCGCCGCACCTGCGGGTCCTCAAAGACGAGATTGAAGGGTATGCCCGCGGGTACGGCCTCGACTTCTTCGAAACGATTTTCGAGGTGGTGGACGCCGACGACCTGAACGAGATCGCGGCCTACGGCGGGTTCCCGACGCGGTACCCGCACTGGTCGTTCGGCATGCAGTACGAGGAGTTGAAGCGGAGCTACGAGTACGGGCTGAGCAAGATCTACGAGATGGTGATCAACAACGACCCGTGCTACGCGTATTTGATGCGGTGTAATCACGTCGTCGATCAGAAGCTGGTGATGGCCCACGTGTACGGGCACTGCGACTTCTTCAAGCACAACGCCTTCTTCGCCCACACCACCCGCAAGATGATGGACGAGATCGCCAATCACGGCGCTCGCATCCGGCGGTACGCCGAGCGGTTCGGCGAGGACGAGGTGGAGGCGTTCATCGATCGCTGCCAGAGCATCGACGACCTGATCGACATCCACAGCGTGGCGATCAAGCGCCGCGACGACCCCAACCGGTTCGAGATCAAGCCCGCCACCGACGAGGACGACGAGGTCGCCCCGCCGACGAAGTTCAAGAGCAAGTCGTACCTCGACTCGTTCATCAACCCACGGGCGAAGGAGACCGACGACACGACCGCGGTGAAAACCCAACCCGACGCCCCGAGCTTCCCCGACCACCCCGAAAAGGACGTGCTGCTGTTCCTGATCGAGCACGCCCCGCTCAAGAACTGGCAACGCGACGTGCTCAGCATCGTGCGGGACGAAGCGTACTACTTCTACCCGCAAGCCCAGACGAAGATCATGAACGAAGGCTGGGCCTGTGTTCTGTCAGACGTCTTGGTGACGACCGATCGCGGCCTGATCCCCGCCAGTGAACTGGTAGAGCAACGAATCCCGGCAACTGTAGCCGATGGCTCTGGACGGCAAACAGTGTACGACTGGGCAAAGTTCACCGACCGTGAGACGGTGACGATTCGCACCCGCCGTGGTCTGACGCTAGGTGGGTCTACCACGCACCGGGTGATGACGGCCGGTGGCGCGTGGAAGCGGCTCGACGAATTGGCTGTCGGCGACAAAGTGAAGATGGCCCGCGGCACCGATCTTTGGGCGGCGGAGCCGGTGAGGCTCGCGTGGAGGCCGGTCGAGCGACTGACGGTGACGGACATCTGCCGGCGGGCCGGGGTGAGCCTGCGGACGCTCTACCGCCATCTCGACGGCAAACGCGTGAAGGCGGCGGCAGTTCTCGAACCGCTCGTCGCCCGACACCGAGCCGAACTCGCCGTCGGCGGGATGACGATGCTCAAGAAACGCAGCCTGGTCACGATCCCGACGGTCGTGGACGAACGGTTCGGGGCGTTCCTCGGCTACCTGATCGGCGACGGGCACATTTCGAAAGTGAAGCGGACCCTCGGCCTCACCACCGGCGATGAACCACAAGCGGAGCACTTCGCCCACTTGGTGACACAGTTGTTCGGCGTCACCCCGCGCAAGAAGTGGGACGAAACCAAGTGGCGGGTCAAGTTGAGTTCCGGCACGGTGCAGGATTTCCTGGTGTCGCTCGGATTGAAAACCGGGTTCGCCGCCCGGGAGAAGTCGGTTCCCGAGTGCATCCTGCGTTCGCCCAAGCCGGTCGTGGCGGCGTTCCTGCGGGCACTGTACGACTGTGATGGGTACGCCGGCCCGCACGGGGTCATCTTGGCCACATCCAGCGAGCGGATGGGCGAGGTGGTGCAGCAACTGCTCCTCAACTTCGGCGTACTGAGTACGCGGAAGTTGAAGAAGGACGGGTGCTGGCACGTCCGCACGCAGGGGGCGTCGGTGAAGGCGTTCGGCGAGCAGATCGGCTTCGGGCTGGATCGAAAGGCGACACGCCTGCGGATGTACGTCGAGCACCGCAACTGGTTCAAAGAGGAGCCCGCCGATGACGAAGTGGTGAGCATCGAACGGGGTCGCGCCGACGTGTACGACTTCAGCGTGACCGAGACGCACCGATACACCGCCGCGGGCTTCATCAACCACAACAGCTACTGGCACAGCACCATCATGACGAACAAAGTGCTCCAGCCCTCCGAGATGATCGACTACGCCGACCACCACAGCGGCACGATGGCCACCAGCGGGCGGCGGCTGAACCCGTACAAGCTCGGCATCGAGTTGCTCCGCGACATCGAACGCCGCTGGAACATGGGCCAGTTCGGCCCGGAGTGGGAGAACTGCGACGACGCCGACAAACGGCGGACCTGGGACAAACAAACCGGCCTCGGGCGGCAGAAAATCTTCGAGGTGCGGAAGGTCTACAACGACATCACCTTCATCGACACCTTCCTGACGCCGGAGTTCTGCCGCGAGCACAAGCTGTTCAGCTTCGCCTACCAGCAACCGACGAAGAACTACGTCATCGAGAGCCGCGAGTTCGAGCAGGTGAAGCAGCGATTGCTGGCGAGCTTGACCAACTTCGGCAAGCCGTGGATCGAGGTCATCAACGGCAACCACCGCAACCGCGGCGAACTGCTCCTCCGCCACCGATACGGCGGGGTAGAATTGAAGTTGAATGAGGCCCAGGACACGCTCACCAACCTGCGGTTCATCTGGGGTCGGCCGGTTCACCTGGAAACGGTCGTCGACGACAAACCGACCCTGCTCAGCTTTGATGGGCAGGACCACACCAAACAAGTCATCGGAGCGGACAATGACCCTCGGCGAAACCCTCCACAAAAACCTAAGTAGCTGGCCGGCCAACACCGACGGCCCGCACGAGTGCACCGCGTCCGCCGGCGGGTGGACGGCCACCGCCCACGCCGACACCATCGATCGCGTCGGGGCGCGGTTGAACCACCTCGACCTCACCCGCACCGATGCGGCCCCGCAGGGCACCTCTCTCGGCGAATGGGCCGACGGGGTGGCGAAGCGAGCCACCGGGTTGCTCGAGCGGTTGAAGGTTCATGAGGTGGACACCACCCACGATACCGCCGTGTTGCGGAGCGACGGCCCGACGGTGAAAGGCGGCGTGGCGGGCTACTACGAAGTGGTGTTGAAGGGAACCGACCGGGCGAGCGTGAGCCGCTATCAGGCCGATCGCACCGCCGGCACCCCGCGGGAGCAAGTGCCGTTCACCCTCACCCACGACGCCCTCGCCAAACTCGCCGACGACATCGCGGGGTGAGTGACTGGCGACAGCCAAGCCGGGGCGTTCGCCTTCTGGCCTTCCCGAATGGGCCAGGGGGGAACGCCCAACTCGTTATTCATGTCTTGACCTGCCTGCCCGCTTCGGATTAGCATCCCGCCCCCTGCGGTGACGGATCACCGCTGGTTCGGCACTGGATGCCCCATGTTCGCCGTCGATCCGCCGCCCACCGAGTTCGCCTACTTCCGGGCACTGCACGATCTGCTCCCCGAGCCGTTCTTCCACACCCAGGCGTTTCTGGTTTTCTTCGCCGCCGTTGCTGCGGTGTACTGGCTCATCCCGCGGAAGTGGAATCTCGCCCGTGTGTGCTGGCTGGTGCTCGCCAGCTTCCACTTCTATGCCGCGTGGAGCTTCGAACTGGCGTTCCTGGTGCTCGCCACCACCGTTGCCGACTATTTGCTCGCCCGCTGGATGGACGCCACCGACCGCAAGAAGCGACGCCTTGCGCTGATGCTCACCAGCGTCGGCATGAACCTCGGCATCCTCTGCTACTTCAAGTACAAGAACTTCTTCCTCGACTCACTCAACGAAGCCCTGCTCAAGCTCGGCCAGCCGGCGGCGTTTCACACGCTCAAGGTGATCGTGCCGTTCGGCATCTCGTTTTACACCTTTGAAGCGATCAGCTACGCGGTGGACGTCTACCGGCGGACGATTAAGGCCGAGCGGAGCCTGCCGCACTTCCTGCTGTTCATCCTGTTCTTCCCGCACCTGGTGGCCGGGCCGATCGTGCGGGCCGGCGACTTCCTCCGCCAGGCCCACCGGCCGAAACGGTGGAACTGGCTGCGCGTGCAGGCCGGCGTGCAGTTCTTCCTGCTCGGGGTGTTCAAGAAAGTGGCCATCGCCGATCGGCTCGCCATGTTCTGCGACCCGGTGTTGCAAGAGCCAGACAAGTACGGCTCGGCGGCAGTGTGGTTCGCCGTGCTGGCGTACTCGGTGCGGATCTACGCCGACTTCAGCGGATACTCCGACATGGCCGTCGGGCTGGCTCACCTGCTCGGCTATCGGCTGACGCTCAACTTCCACCAGCCGTACCTGGCGGTGAACGTCTCCGACTTCTGGCGGCGGTGGCATGTGTCGTTGAGCACGTGGCTACGAGACTACCTCTACATCCCGCTCGGTGGCAACCGCGGCGGGGCGTGGGCGACGAACCGCAACCTGTTGCTCACGATGGCGCTCGGCGGGCTGTGGCACGGGGCGGCATGGAGTTATGTGATCTGGGGCGTGCTGCACGGCGTGTTCCTCATCCTGCACCGGCAATTCCGCGGGTGGACCGAGACGAAGCCGATGTGGGCGAAAGTGCTGGAATCGTGGCCCGGCACGGCGGCGCGGGTGGCGGTCACATTCGGGTGTGTCACCTTCGCCTGGATCTTCTTCCGCCCCGACCTCGCCGGAAGCCTGGCGGTGCTGCACCGCATGTTCGTCCACGGCTCGGGCCTGCCACTACCACTGAGCAACACCAGCCTCCTCGTGACGGTGGGCGTGGTGTTCGTGGGGATGTTGTTGTGGCGGAGCGGGGCGTTTCAGTGGGTGTGGACACGCCTACACCCGACGCTCGCCGGTGCCGGCTACGCCGTCTGCCTGACCGCCTCGATGTTGCTGGCCCCGCCGGATGGCAAAGGGTTCATCTACTTCACCTTCTGAGGGGAGAAGTTTCACCGCCGAGGGCACATGAGGACACAAGAGAGAAGACGGTTCACCGCGGAGGGTGCAGAGGGCGCGGAGTGAAGATAGAAGAGATCGAGGGCGCGAAGAGAACTGCCTTCCTCTCTGGTTCATTCTCTGCGTCCTCCGCGCCCTCTGCGGTGAAATCTCCTGTGTCTTCCTCTTGTGTCCTCATGTGCCCTCAGCGGTGAAACCTGCCGAATCCATGATGCGTCGTCGGGCTGCTGTTGCCGTGTTCGCCGCTCTTGGGCTGTTCGCCGTCGCCCAGTTCGGGTTCGGCACGGCCGCCGACGCCGACGCCCGCTTCCGCGATCCCGCCTTCGCCGATAAGTTCGCCCGGTTGCAGAGAGTCGGCGACCACCCGACCCTGATGCTCGGTAGCAGTCGCACGCTACTCGGCTTTCACGCCGGGCGGTTCGGCCAGGCCACGGGTTCGCCGGCGTTCAACTTCGGCACCCCCGCCACCGGGCCGATCACGCACCTCGTGTACCTGAACCGCCTGCTCGACCGTGGGGTGATGCCGCGGATGCTCCTGCTCGAAGTACTGCCGCCCATGCTCGCCGACGGCGACGGCGGGCCGGCCGAGCAACCGTTTCTGAGCGGTGAGCGGTTGACCGGCGATGAAGTGAAACTGGTGGAGGAGTTCGGCTTTCGCCCCGATGCCGTGCGGCCCAAGTGGCGAGCGAGTGTGTACGCCCCGTGGTACAGCCTACGGTGCCAGGTGATCGGCCGGGTCGCCCCGAGTTGGCTCCCCTGGAACCACCGCTACGACTGGGGCCGGAAGACCGACCCGCACGGCTGGGCCACCCCCCCACGAACGAGCGTGACCGATGCCGAACGCGCCGAACATGTGGCGAAGGCCCACGCGGAGTACGCCGCCACGCTCACCGGCCTGAACCCCGACGGCCGACCGCTCCACGCCCTGCGGCGAATCCTGACAACGTGCGATCAGCACGGCATTCCGGTGACGATGGTGCTGATGCCCGAGGGGAGCACGTTCCGGGCGATGTACCCCGCCGGGTTGGATGGCCGCATTGCGGAAAGCCTGAAATCCCTGGGCGTGCCGTTGATCGATGCCCGCGGGTGGCTCGCCGACGACGACTTCTACGACGGCCATCACCCGTTCACCCACGGGGCGGAGCGGTTCACCGACGAGTTGGCGAAGGCGGTGCGGGGGGTGTCGCCGTGAAACTGGCCACGCCACCGCGGGTGATCGCTCCTCGCCGGGAGCCGGTTCGTATCGCGCTCGGCACGAACGACCCACGCCACCGAATCGACCTCCGCGGTCGCGTGGCCCTCCTCACCGGGGTGGTCGCGTTCGTCGTCCTTCAACTCGGAATTCACACCGCGCTTCAGTCCGGGGCTTCGACCGTCAGTGATCCGATCTACGCCGAGAAACTGGCCGCGATCCGGTCGCATCCCGAGTTCTTCGCCGCGCACTCCGGCCGCCATCGCCTGCTGGCGATCGGCAGTTCCCGCACGCAACTGTGCCTGAACGCCGAACGGCTCACCAACGACCGCCGCACGGTGTTCAACTTCGGTGCGGCCGGGTGCGGGCC
>JALOQR010000461.1 GCA_025459365.1 Fimbriiglobus sp. | reverse complement strand
ACCCATCGGCGAAGGCGAAGTTGGCCCCGCCGGGGTGCAGGCTCCAGAAGTGGTGGTGGTGACACGGGTCGTCGTACTTGCCCGGCTGGAAGACAGTCCGCTCGCTACAGACTTTCCCATCGACCGGAGCATTTGCCCATTCTTCATCCACCGGCATGAGCTGGCCCTTGAAGTACCGCAGGGTGCCCCAGCCGGAGTACCACGAGCTGCCATACCCGTTCGGTCCGGTCGGCCGCTCACCGATCATGATCGTGTTCGAGGTGCCGTCGGTGATGCTCGCTGTGGTCACCCGGAAGTAGGGGTGGAAGATCCCTCGGTTCGTGCGCATGTCAACTCCGGCCACCCCCAGGTAATTCGTGAGCGCCCACGGGGGTTGGTCGGTGCCGGCCGACGGAGGGAACTGCCCGACCGATCGGGAATCGCTCGGGCAGCGGAAACCGAGAACGCGATGGCCAGCCACCCGTTCGTGTTCGAAGCTGGTGCCAGTGTGGTCTGCCTTGTGGACTTCCCACACCTCCCGCCAGACGGCTTCCTGTTCAACGTGAGGCAGGATCGCCGTGAGCCAAGAAAGTCCGGATTGTCGGGTAAAGGCGTCCAGGTCGGATCTCGCGAAGGGGAACTCCACCCCTTGTGGGAATCGTTGTTGGGCCGAGTGGTAGTGGTGAGCCGCGAGAGCGAGTTGACGGACGCGTGATTGGCACTCTAGCCGCGATGCCGCAGTTCGAGCGGCCTGGATCGCCGCCAGTGTCAAGCCGGTAAGAAGGGCGATGATGGCGATCACCACCAGCACCTCGACCAGACTTAAGCCGAGTCGCGACTGACCATGTCGGAGTGCGTTCATAGTCCGCCCTCGTAATGCCGGCGGTGACTGCTCAATCACCAGGAAGGGGAGTGGGAGTCGGATTAGTGCAATGCTCACGCGTCACAGCCGGGTTACTGGTGGGAATGTCGATCACTTCCTCTTCAGCTTCGACCGTGAAGATGCCCGGCGCACAGTTGCAACTCGCAAGGCCGTTATCGTAAAGGTTGCGGCGGACCAGTCCTTCGGCGGTGCAGGGCAGCCCGATGTTGTCGTAGGCGTTCACCACACACAACGCGTTGGCTCGTTTACAGTTGTCGCATACTTTGCGTGTGTACCGGATGTATTTACCGTCCCCAGGAAGCCCATCACCGACGAAACAGTTGTAGAAATTTTGCCGATCCCGACATTTGCTGTCGCACGCCGCATTGGCAAGCCGGGCGGTTTGCGTCCCCAACGTCGCCGCTGTCAAGACGGCCACGATGACGACCCATTGAACGCTTCGCATGATTCTCTCCTCGAACTGTGTGCAGGTTGCCCATCAGGAACCCATGCCGCTTGAGGCGTCGGATGGCGGGGCAACCCGACGCACCGCACGACGCTTGACCACAACCCCCAAGACCAACAGCAGAACAACCGCGACAGCAGCCATCCACCACCAGTTCCGTGACCACCACGTCGAGTGAAGTTGGTCACGGATGTCGCCCGAGGAACGAATGGTGGACAGGTCCGCGAAGGTGCCGTCGTTCCGCACCAGGTAGGTCCGGTTATCGGTGTGGTCATCCACCTCGACGCCCGGCGGGAACCGCAGGTCGAACAATTCGTCCGCGTGTGTCTCGTTCAACCGGATTTGCGTCACGCTGACGACGTAGGTCCGTTCAACCTTTCCCGAATCTGCAAAGTAAGTGGCGGTCCATGTCTTGGGTAACTGGATCCCGCTCGGATGGAGTTCGTGGGTCACATCCACCACCACCCGCGGCTTACCCGTGGCCTTGTTCTCTTTACGAATTCGCCGGGCGACATAATCCTGAGCAGGGTCAATGAGCAGGGTGGCTGCCACCTCCTCTCGCTGGTACTCCTCGACCATCACCCCTTTCACCCGCTGCCGGACACCAGTCGGGGTGAACTTTGGGAAAACGTACATCCCCCGTGCGATCGTGTTCTTCACCCCACGACATGCGAGGTGGAAGGGAACATAGTGGGGTAGGACGGCGGCTTCGGTTTCCTCACTGGTGCCAATGATGCCGTAGGCGTTATTGCGGTCTGCTCCCTCCGTCGGACCGAAGAACTCTCGACTCCGTTTCCCATCCGACACGGTCACTTGGCGTGCGGTCCCCCACGCCTTTTGACTCAGGTTTGGGACAGGATGGTTGTCTTCGAACCGCACGCGGTCGCCGTCGATGACAAGCCGGTTTGCCGATTCGCAGGTGAAACGCGAGACCGGAAAACGTGCGTTTCGATCCTCTCGCCCGCCAGACATCCCCGCATACGCCCCCGGTTCGACCGTTTCTTGGATGCGGAAGAGGAACTCAACCGACCGTATCGCCTCCTGTCGCTTGCGCGCCGCGACGGTTGCTGGCGAATCGTCTGCCGGAAGGCGGCTCACCAGTAGAAGCATGAAGACTGCGACCCATTTCGCCCTCATGGCATTCCCCCCGTGTATTGAACCGTGATGACTACGCTCCACGGGTGGCCGTCGGCGTGGTGGCCAGTGGCAACCATCCTGCGTTCCTGCTCACCCGTCGTAGAGGGACGC
>JALOQR010000160.1 GCA_025459365.1 Fimbriiglobus sp. | reverse complement strand
TCGGTCGGGTCGAGCACCTCAACCTTACTGACGCTCACCGTGGCCATCCCTCCTTCCGAGGTAGCCGATACCCCGCCAGTCAGCCGCACCTTGAACAGGCCATTTGGCTTCAGTCGCAGTTCGGCCACTTTGCGGGCCAGAACGGGGGTGTACTGGAACTGCACCGATCGTGGAAAGGCGAGGTTGTCGAACAGCACGCGGAAGGAGTCCCGCGGGAGCGGAACGAGCGACTGGAGGGCGGCCGCGGCCGTCACCGTCACTGTCTTGCCGTTAAACTTGGTGGGGTTGCGGTTCAGAGCTGCCAAGGTGTCGGTGGTGTCTGCTTCGGGTACGGTGCGCGTCACCACGTCCACCTCGTCGAGGAAATCGCATCGGGCGACTCGCACGGGCACCAAACCGTCGGCTCCCCGCTTGCCCACCACGCACACCAACCGCACGTCGTTCCCACGGATCTCTGGATCGACCTCATCGAACTGCACGGCCGACTCGCGGTCGACCACGAACTTGACCCCAGCGGTGGCACGGCCGCTCACATCGGACACCGAAATAACCTCACGAGGCTGAATGCCGCTCGGCGGCTGCACCACTTTCCCGCGGGCTACCACAGTCTGCCCGGCGAGGGCGGCCGGGTTGCGGAACACCTCGGCCAGTGGCCTGGTATCCGAGCCGTTTGGCACTCCCTTTACGCTCAGCTTGTAGTCCACCGGGGCCGACACAGCAATCAGCCCACGGGCCTGGCCGGGGGCGGGCATCTGCTCCGACCCAATCTGGATGACCACCTCCGTGGCGTCGGCCGGCAGTTTCAGATCACCGGTGGCGACCGTCAGGGAAGTGCCGACATCGGGCAACTTGAGAGCGATCTCCTGGGCGTTCTCGATCGGGCGATGGCCGAGTTGAGCGTCCTTCACTGCCCGTGGCTTCACCCCCTTCCCCGCCCAGTACCGCACGTACACCGTCTTCACCCGCGTTCGCGGATCCATGACCGGCACCACCACCTTGAACTTGGCGGTTGCCCCGTCGATCCCAGCCGGCAGGAACTCGGTGAAGAGGATTTTGCCTTCCAACAGGGCGATCAGTTCGTCCACCGGTACGGCGAACCCCAACCCAGATCCCTTGATGGTGGATACCGCCACCCCGACCAGCCGCCCGTCCTTATCGACGATTGGCCCACCGCTGTTGCCGGGGTTGATGGAGCCATTGATCTGAACTTTGTCCAGTCCACCCACCTTGTTCAGCCGCAAGCTCGACACGCTCCCGTTGTTCACGGAGATGTTCGGGTTGGTGGTGGCCGTGGCCAGTTGCTCACCAAACGGGAACCCACAGATGCGGACCTCCATCGTCTCGGTCAGCTTGGGAGTGGCCCACGGGTTGAGAGGCTTCGGCAGCTTGGCTGGGGGGTTCTCCAGCCGGAGGACGGCCAGGTCAGCCACTGGATCGGAGGCGACGACCTGGGCCAGGCTGAGCCGTTCGTCGGCCGGCACCCCGCTGTTGAACACACAGGTGATCTTTGGGCGCTTGGCGTTGGCCGGCACTCGTTTGGCTGCCGCCTCAATGACGTGGTGGTTGGTGGCCACCAGCGCCGCCCCGTTCTCCGACCCGATGTAGAACCCCGAGCCCGTGCCCGAGAGTTCACCCGCGTCCACCTTGATGTACACCGTGGCCTGCTTCACCTCATCCAGGGTCAGCTTGGTTTGGGCCGAGGGCCGCACCAGTTTGTTCGCCACCAGCAGGCTGTGAAACGTGGGCACGGCCAGCATTGATTCATCTTTCTTGCAAGCTAGCACCGCCACTTTGGTGTTCGGCGGCGGCTTATCGACCGACTGACGGAACAGGTCGTCGAGGTCGGAGTTCCCCGCGTTAGGAAGCGACCCCGAACCGCCTGGATTGCCGCCGGGCATCTCCCCTCCTGGCCCCATTCCAGGCGGAAACGGCGACGGCGGCGGGTTGAAGCCATTGGACGGCGGTTGGGGAAACGGATTGCCTGGCTGAGGACCAAACGGCGGTTGGGGTTGAGGCTGCGGTTGCGTAGGTGGTTCAGGCCCGAACCGAGAGGTGGTCGGTGAGACGGGAACTGGCCGCGGCGGGGTGACCGGCTTGACGGGAGCCGGGGTCATCTTGGCGGTGGTGCCTTTCGCCACCGCCCCACCACGGTTCATGGTGATGGCTACGACAACGGCAATACCACCCAAGACCAACACCCCCACCCCGCCGAGGACCCCGAACAGGATCAACATCTGGGAGTTGCTTGCCTTCGCCGGCGTCCGCTTGCCCGACCGCCCCCGGTCCGTCCTGCGGGATTGCGGCTCGTCGTCGTCCCCGTCGTCCAGGTCGCTCGGACGGAACCGCTCCCCGCACTCGGGGCACTTCACACGGGCGTCTTCGTCGTCGTCCGGGACTCGGACGCGAAAGTCGCACTCAGGGCAACGCACTCGCATGGGGCATCCACCGGGCCAAGAAATGATGCCAGACGGTGGACGATGGTAATCAACGACGGGTCAATCGCCAAAACAATTCCGACGGCGAGCGGATTGTGAGACTCATCCGTCGGAGCGAGCGGAGGGAATGGGCGGAACAGGAGGCCTCTTGGTCAGCGGCCGATGCCACCGGGGAGCGTCGAGTTGGTGGGCGGGCCGAGGCGGAAGTCGTCTTCCGGTGGTAGCGCGTACTTATCTCGCGCACGCCGTTTCTGCTCGTCGATGGTGTAGCTGGGGTCGTCGGGCTGTGGCTTTTGTCGAGCGGCACACAGCCCGCCCACGTTCCGGCATCCGCCCCCCACCGCCACTCCGCCGAGCACCGCGAGCAGCAACAACGTCCTTGTCATCGCCAGCCCTCTGAATGGGTTTCTTGTTTTCACACCCTGACATCGGGCGGCAACCGCTCCGCCCTTGCCCAGAACGCCCCGCATTCTACGCACCACGACCGTTAACCCCGGCACCACCGTTGCCTTTCGCCGCACCGCACGGAATGTAAATTTTTCCAGAGAATTCCAGATGCACCGATCGGCCCGGCGGCTCTGAATGGCGTCCGCGGTCTCACGTCGGAGACTCCACGGGCGTGTCAAGCTGGTGATGAAGAAGGTGAAGAAGTCGGCGAGTGCTGCCGGTATCGCTGAGTGCGGCCCGCACGAAAAATGGTCCGAAAGCCACTTCAGTCAGTTACGTAGTTGGAGTCGGTGTTGGTGTCCGCCCTTCAGGGCGAACTTGCGCCAAGACACGCCCTCAAGGGCGGACTCCAACTCATCATCCCATCATGGTCCGAAAGCCACTTCGGTCAGTTCCCAAGGTGGCGTCGGTGTTGGTGTCCGCCCTTCAGGGCGAGCTTGCAAATACACACCCTGAAGGGCGGACTCCAACTCTTCATGTCATCATGGACTTCTACTTCAGCAGTGCCTGCACCGCGTCCCACAGTTTCTTCTGCTCAGGGTTGGTAACCGTGTCGCCCAACCCCAACCGATCGGCCCGCACTTTGGCCGCATCGGGTGGCGTCAGGTCAACCCGGCGAAAATGGGCGTACCACAGCGTAGCGGCCCGTAAACCGGCGTCGTCGCACACATAAACCGAGCCGTCTTTCACTGCTGCGTCGAAGGTGGCAGTCGCGTTCGACATCGTCTCGGGTGATGTCGGGATTGCCAGGAATTTCAGCCCGGCGGCCTCGCACCCCGCCCTGGCACCGCTCACACTCACCGCCGGATCGTGAGCAAACACCACCGTCTTGTACCCGTTCTTCGCCAGCCACTCGTATCCGTCGAGCGTCGGCTTGCGTCCCGTCGCCACGTTGACCTTACCGTTCACCGTCTCGAAGTTCGACAACCCCACCGGCGGGGTCTCCGGCTTCGGCACTGCCTTCGACTCCCGGCGGGCCGGTTCACGTTCCTCTTCGACCCGAGGCAGGGCGTTCGGCACCGGCGGCTTGCCATCCGGAGCGACCGGATCTTGCAGCACGGAGCGATCTGGCACTGGCTTGCCGCCCTCCTGCTTCGGCAAGGGGCTGGAGGCTTCCGGAGCGTCCCGGATCTTGTCCGGGGTGTCAGGCATCTGCTCGGGAATCAGCAGGAGTTTCTTCGGCTTGGCCGGCTCATCGGGGATCGTTGGGGCGACCGGCTTGGGAGAGAACGGTTCGACCAGTTTTTTCGACCGAGACTCCATCGGCGGAGGCAGTACCCAACCGCCACCAGGGCCGTTATCGGTGACGAACGGCGAGTACGGTTCGATGGGCGCTTCGAGCCGGGGGCCGGGTCGGGTCGGCGTGAACGTGTCGCGGCGGGGGCCGGCAGGGGTGGTGGGCAGGTCGGTGCCGGGAATGACACTCCCGCGCGGAGGGATCACGCCGGGATCGGTGTCGCGGTCGCGGTCACGCGGCGTGAGAGCGTCCGACGGCGGATCACACCGACGCTGGAAGCGACGACAACCGAGCGGGGCAAGGAGGGTCAGAACCGCGAGAGTGACGATACCGATTTGGCGACTGAGCACGACCGCACCTCGCCCAGGGGGAGCGAACTTGAGCGAATCGTACATCCGTGGGCAAAATCGCGAAGTGGCAGATGGGCCTGTTCGGAAAAAGTTACCATCGGACACGGAAGGCCGTAGGGGTTGTAACGGATGCAGGCAGACCGCGGGCAAGAGCGGCCGGGAATTGCCTCCCGGATACTCCGCCCACGGTCGGCCTGAGGCGTTACTTCCCGCCGACCACCTGCACACGTGCCGGGCTGTCCTTCACCTCGGCCAGTTCCACCCGCAGCGGCGTTGTCCGCTCGTCCATCTTGACGTGAACGGTGACGGTGCGGACGCCGGCGGACAGATCGACGACCATGTCCTTATCCGTCGCCAGCGGGGTGCCGTCCAGCCAGAGTTGCACGCCCGTAACGTCCAGGAGGAGCAACCGCGCTTTTCCGGCGGTGGTCACGTCGAGTTGGAACCGCACCACGGCTTGCTCGGCACCCTGGCCAATCTTCCACTTCGGGAGTTCGTCCACCGGCAGTTCGCCCTGCACCCGGCTGTACGCCGGCGCCCACTGCAATTCCTTGCTTGTGGCCACTGCCCCGAGGCGATCACGAGTAACAACGGTGAACAGCGGCTGCGTCGGCATGACCGCCTCCCATCGCCGCACCACCTTCCCCGGCTGAGCGAGGTATTCGCCTTTGCCAAGTTCGGACAGGAACCGCACGAGGTCGAGGAATTCCTGGTCGGTGAGTGAATCAGTAAGGCCTTCGGGCATGAGCGACTTGCCGTTCTTGACGTCGGGCTTGTCGGCCTTCGGGATGCTGATCTCGCGGTCTTCGGCGTCGCGGAGGACCAACTCCTGCTGGTTTTCGCGGACCTTCACCCCGCTGCGGGTCTGGCCGTCAGCCGTCTCCACCACCAGTGAGTTGTACCCCTCCTTGATCTTGGCGTTCGGGTTCAGCAACGACTCGACGAGGTAATCGACCTGGGCACTCGCCCCGATGCTGGTCATGTCCGGCCCGACCCGCCCGCCTGCCCCGGCGACCGCGTGGCACTTCAGGCAGTTCATCTCCGCACGGCGGTAGACCTTCTCCCCGCGGACGGGATCACCCTTCGCCTTCACGTTCTCGAGCAGTTGGGCATTCACGACTCGCTTTGTTTCGGTGAGCTTGCCGGCTTTGGTGAGGGCGTCGATGAGCGTCTGATCTGGGGCAGCGGTGGAGCGAGCCAGCCGCACGCCGGTGCGGGCGACGTCCGCCGACAGCGGGGTGGCCGCGATTGCCTTCGCCAACTCCGCGGTGCCGCCCTTGCGTCCGAGGAAGGCTGTGAAGATCGGCTCGGCGTTCGCCGGCACCGTTTCCGCTTTCAGCGTCTCCGCCGCCAGGGCCGCCCCTTTCGTCGTGTCCACCGACACGAGCGAAAGCAACGCCACCCGCTTCAGATCGAAGTTCTGCTTCGCCGACACTTCCAGAAACTCCACCGCCTTCGGCCCACCGAGAAGGGCGATCCCCTCAAACGCGGCGGTGCGGTCCTCGCCAGTCGCTTCAGTCGCCAGCCGACCGGTGCTCGCGAGCGTCTCCAGAATCCGGCGAGCCTCCTCGACCTTCCACAGCCCCATCAGCCGGCAGGCTGCCTGACGCCCCGCTCCGGTGTCGTTGTTGATGATCTGCTTGAAGCGTTCCCACTCACCTTTCGGGAAGGCCACCTTCCGCTCGCGGACGGCCCGCTCGAAGGCGGTCAGCGCCGTCGCCCGCCCCGCCGGATCACCACTCACGCGGTCGAGTACGGCGACAATGTCGTTCGTGTTCCCCATCGATGCCAGGGTGAGCAGGCACGCGGAACGCTGCTCGGCGGTGAGTTTGCCGTTGTCCAGCAGGGCGTAGAGCGGCTTGCTCACGTCGCCTTCGCCGGCCGCTCGCAAGGCGAACACCAACTTCTTCGGGTCGGCGCCGAAGTCGAAGGTGCCCGCCTTCACCTTCGGCAGCCACTCGTCCTTCGTCTCACGGAGGCTGAGCCAGATGGCATAGTCGAGCCAGCGGTCCACCGGCTTGTCGAGAGCGGAGGCAATGGTCGACGCCGACCCTTTCACCTTCGCCAGCGCACGGACTTGTTCCAACCGGACCCGCGGATGTTCGTCGATCGGCTTTTGCAGCAGTTCGCCTTCAGTGTCGCGGTCGGAAAACTCGCCGAGTACTCGCCACACCGCCGCACGGACATCGGCATTCGGGTCGCGCGCCAGTTCCAGGAGCATACGCATCGGTGTGAGGTCTTGGGCCTGAGACACCCACACACTCTCCAACTTCGCGCGGGGGTCGGCTTGCCCCTTCGCCCACTGCATGAGTTTGGGATTGACCGCTCTCACGTCTCGCGTCGCCAGTTCGCGCCGGGCGTGGCTCCGGGTCCAGTCTTCCGGCGACATCAACAACTCGATCAACTCTTCGATCGTCGCCCCGCTGATCTTCGGCCTCTCCACCAACTTGCGGCCCTTGTACGTCACTCGCCAGATGCGGCCGTGCGTCTTGTCCCGCCGCTCGTCGCGGAAGTCCACCTCGCCGTGCTGGATGATCGGGTTGTACCAGTCGGCGATGTAGATCGCGCCGTCCGGCCCCATCTTGACGTCGATCGGGCGAAACGCCGGGTGGGTGCTCTTGATGAGTTCCTTCTGCTCCTTCGCCACGAACCCGCTGCCATCTTCTTGCACGATGTACCGGCAGACGCGATGCCCGCGGAAGTCGTTGGTGATGAGGTTCTGCTGCCAGTCGTCGGGCAGGTGCCGACCGCTCACCACTTCCAGCCCGCAATACTTCGGCGAGCCGGGGTTCAGGCCGGGTAGAATGCGGGCCACATCGCGGGCGGTCACATACGCGGCACCCGGCACGACGTAGTTGATCCCTTCCCCGCCGGCCCCGTCGGTGGCGAACGTGGTGCCGTGCTTGTTCCAGGCGGTGCCCCACGTGTTCACCCAGCCGCGGGCGAACACTTCCAGCTTTTCGCTCTGCGGCTGGTACTGCCAGATGCCGCCGGCGTTCAGCCGCCGGACGCCGTGCGGCGTCTCGATGTGGCTGTGGATGTAGATGCTCTGGCTCATGTACAGCCGGCAGTCTGGCCCGGTGCGGAAGGTGTGCAGGATGTGGTGCGTGTCTTCCGTGCCGAATCCGCTCAGCACGATCCGCCGCTTCCTCGCCTTGCCGTCCTTGCCCGGCTCGCTGAAGTGGACCATGTCGGTGCTGTCAGCCACCCACGCCCCGCCGAACTGATCCGGCTCAACGGCCGTAGGGATGAGCAACCCGTCGGCGAACACGGTGGTGCTGTCGGCCTTGCCGTCGCCGTCCTTGTCTTCGAGGATCAGCACCTTGTCGTTGGCCTTCTCCCCTGGCTTGATCTGCGGGTACACCTCGCTGGCCGCCACCCACAGCCGGCCCTTGCTGTCGAAGTTCATCTGGATCGGCTTGGCCAGCATCGGGTCGGCGGCGAACAGGTTCACCTCGAACCCTTCGGGTAGCACGAAGGTTTTGCGTTCCAACTCCGGGTCGGGGTCGGGCACCTTGGCGTTCCGCTGGGCGAATGCGAACGCGGGGAACAAGAGCAAGAGGGCAACGGGCAGGCGGGGCATGGAGAGAGGCTCCGGGTGGGGACTATCCGATGAACCGTATCGTCAGAGGGTAGCGGTACTCGTTTCCTTTGGCGGCTGCGACGGACGCGAGGATGTTGAACACCAGTGAGGAGATGCCGAGGGCGGCATAGGCCACGAGGGCAACAACATACCCACTGATGAACCCGCCCGGGGTTGAGTCGAACAGCCCGTAGACCGCGAACCCGACCCCCGCCGCCACTCCGAGGGCCAGAAAATACCACAGGAGCAGCGAAAGGAAGTGATTGAGCGACTCGCGGGCATGGCGAACGACAAAGGCGGACTTCCGACTGTAGTTGATCCAAATAATCATGGGCGGGAGGAAGGCGAGCACGCCCAATACCATCCAGCCGATCAGCACGCCCAGATGAGCCATCATCGCCCAGGTAGTGTGGTCGGGGGTGATCTCCTCGCCGTCGGCGTCGAACTTCATCGCCCGTCGGCGAGGGCGGTCGTCGTCCTCGTCGTCGTCTTCGTCTTCTTCGTGCCGATGCCGACGGGACCGGGGGCGGTCCTCATCGTCAACTGGGCGCTTCGACCGCCGGGCGCGGGGCGGCGAGGGCGACTCCGGGTCGGGTTCCAGCAGTTCGGCGTCGTCGCCCGACTGATCGGCCATTGGCAGCCCCCCGTGGATGTCACTTCACCTTCTTTCGGAGTTCGCTGATCTCCTTCTCGGCTTTCTCCACCAGCGGGTCGAACTGCACGATTTCCTTCGCATTTTGCCCCTGCTCGTGCTTGCGAAAGCCGGTCAGGTACGTCAGGTTCTGCGGACGCCAGCGGTGGAAGAACAGCTCGTTCTTGGCGACGACTTTGTTCCGGTACTCGATCCCGTCCTGCGGAACGGTGAACATACCGTAGAAGAAGTCCGCTCCGGGCGGTATGTCACGTGGGTCGATCAGCAGAATACCACTGACGGCGTACCCACGGTCGTGGAGGTGGAAACCGTTCTCAGAGAAATCTTTGGCGTCATACTTCTCCATACGGGCCAGAAGGTCGAACACCTCCAACTTCCGCTTCTCGGCCACCTCCTTCATCGCGGCGGCGTACAGCTTCAAGTTCGCGTTCTTGGCGTCGGCGTCGGTGATCGGCTTTACGTTCTCGAAGGGCGTTGGGGTCATGAGTACCACGCGGGCTTTCGTCACGCTCACTGCGTCGATGAGCTTTTCCAGCCCCTCCGTGAACTTCTTCACGCCGCCCTTGCCGTCGAAGCTTTCGACGTGCCCGTAGCAGATCACGATCACCGTCGGCTTCAGTTCCTTCACCAGGGCGACGGTGTTCTTGAACCCCTCCGGCTGCCCGCCGAAGCTACCGCGGCTTTCACACCACACCGTATCCCCGCTCCAGCCGAGGTTGCGGAAGGACACGTTCTTATCCTTGTTCAAGATCGTCAGGGCGAGTTCCCAGTACCCGTACTTCTGCTCGCGTTCAATGAGCGTGCCACCGAGAAATACCACGCGGTCGCCATCGGCGAACTCGAACGGGTTTTTCGGTGCGTCGGCGGTGGGGGTGAGGAGCGCCGCGAGGAGGGCGGAGGCGAGCATGGGAGGTGCTCCAGGGGGGTGGGCAGTGAGATGTTACCACAGATGTGCTCCCCCGTCCCCCCTTGATCGAAGCCAAGAAGAGGAACGGCTCGCCAGGCGGGGTGACCGTGGCCGAGGGACCGATTGGAGCGAAAGACTGATTGCCACAGCACTTAGGGTGAGAGTGGGAGAGGGGGGTATGTGTGTGGCAGGTGGCAG
>JALOQR010000460.1 GCA_025459365.1 Fimbriiglobus sp. | reverse complement strand
GCTGAGTGACACCCGGCTGTCACAGTACCGCCGGGAACACGCCCTCCCGATCCTGGAACGGTTCGCCGACTGGCTGACCGAGCAACAGAAGGCCGCGTTGGTGTTCAACACGTGATTCAGGTCCACTTCAACACCCAATCCAGGTCCACTGAAGCGGGGTGAGTGGGGTCACTTCTTGGCCTTGGTCGTCTTGGACGTTCTACCTACCTTGGCCTGCTTCGCCTGCATGGATTCGCGGAACCGGTAACTCTCGCCGGTCAGCTCCAGGATCTCGCACTGGTGGGTGAGGCGGTCCAACAACGCCGCCGTCATCCGCTCACCCTGGAAGACGGTGCCCCACTCGCCGAACGGCAGGTTGGTGGTGATGAGCAGGCTCCGCCGCTCGTACCGGTCGGCGAACACCTGGAACAGCAACTCCGCCCCCGACCGGCTGAACGACAGGTAGCCGAGCTCGTCCACGATGAGCAGGTCGAGGCGGTCGAGGGCGGTCAGGGTGCGGTCCAGGCGGTGCTGCTGGTGGGCCTCCTCCAGCTCGGTCACCAGCCCGGCGGCGGTGACGAACCGTACCCGCTTCCCCAGCCGACAGAGGGACACGCCGATGCCACTCGCCAAATGCGTCTTCCCGGTTCCGCTCCCGCCGATCATGCAACAGTTGGAGCGGCGGTCCACCCACCCGCCGCGGGCCAGTTCGAGGACCGTCTGCTTGGGCACGCTCGGGGTGGCGGTGAAGTCGAACGCGTCCAGCTCCTTGACCACCGGGAAGGCGGCGGCGCGGATGCGGGCGGCGGTGGCGTTGGCCGTGCGGGCGGCCACCTCCAGTTCGGTCAGGCGGAGCAGGAAGGCGTCGTACGACTCGTTCCGGCCGGCCGCCTCGCGGGCCAGGTGGTCGTACTCGGCGAGCATGGTCGGCAGCTTGAGCTGCTTCAGGTTGGCCTTCAGCAGTAGCGTGTTCGGGTCACTCATCGGGTTCTT
Organism: Fimbriiglobus sp.; assembly: GCA_025459365.1. Lineage (GTDB taxonomy): Bacteria > Planctomycetota > Planctomycetia > Gemmatales > Gemmataceae > JALHQU01. The sequence goes on along the minus strand of JALOQR010000460.1, from coordinate 1,600 downwards.
CCTCGGGGGTGTGGGACGCGAGCAGGTGGTTGAACCGGCTCAGGTCGGGCAACGGGGACGGGGTCAGGGACAGCGGGGTGTCACCGACCTCGGGGGCGGACTGGCGGGCCAGCCGTTCGACGCACGCGGTGATGGTGAGCGCGGTCGGGTCGCCGCGGACGCGGACCTCCTGGATGGCCCGTCCCACTCGATCGAGCGGGTGGCGGGCGAGCAGTTGCAGCACGCGGATGAACTGGCGGACGCCGGCCCGCACCCCGAGTCGCGTCTCCAGGTGGCGGCGGAGGTCGGCGAACGCCGGTGGTAACGCCCAGTCGCGGTACACCGGGGCGTGGTCGAGGGTGGCCGGGCGGGTCTCCAGGATGGCCAGGAAGTGCAGCGGGTCGAGCACCCGCTCGCCGGTGGCGTAGGTCCGCCCGTGGGTGGCCACCACGCGGTGGTCGGCGACGATCTCCACCCGGTCGACGAACCCCTTCACCGTCACCGGGCGGAACGCCCAGCGGCGGGGCACGCTGTACCGGTTGCCGTCGAACGCCGCCGTCTGGTACTTGTCCACGCTCCCCGGTTGGATCACGCACGCCTCGAACGGGCGGCTCGGCAGCGGCAGGGCGGCGGCCAGGTCGCGGGCGAAGCGGGTGCCGACCGTCTCGGTGTTCGTCCCGCAGGTGCGGTCGCGGGCGGTGACGCTGCACCGTCGCAGGTGAGCGTTCAGCTCGCCCAGGTCGTTCACCCGCGGCACCGGGGTGGCCCACATGCGCTGCAGGTCCTTCACCCGGTTCTCGACGCGGGGCTTCTCCCGCGGGGTGACCGGCAGACAGAAGGTGGGCGTGAACGTGAAGTGCGACGCCAGCGCGGCGTACCGCGGGTGCAGGGTGCGGTCCCGCCCGCGGCCGACGTGAATGGCCACGGTGGTCGGGTTGTCCCACCACACCTCGCGGGGCACCCCGCCGAAGAAGGCGAACCCCTCGGCCATGCCGTGCAGGATGGCCTCGGTGCGTTCGGTCGGCAGGGCGAGGGCGAACGGGGCGTTCGAGTAACTCCAGGTGAGCACCAGCACCGGCACCAACCGACGGCCGTCGGGGAAGTCGACGTGGATGTGGCCGAAGTCGGCCTCACACCGGTGGCCGGGCCGGTGGTCGAGGGGGACGAACGTGTCCCGGCGGTCGAGCCGTCGTTCCTTCAGGTACCGCTGGATGGGGCCGTAGCTGCCGGTGTACCCGTACTCGGCGACCAGCCGGCGGAAGATCTGACTGGCGGTGTGCCGCTGCTTCCGCGGGGCGTGTTCGTCGGCCGCCAGGATGGCGTCGACGAGCGGGCGGACGGGGTCGAAGGCGGGGGCCGGCCGCGAGGCGGACCGGGTGTACGGAATCGGCTCGGGATGGTTCAGAGCCTTGCGGATGGTGTCACGACCGACGCCCAACTGGCGGGCGATCTGACGGGTGCTCAGGCCGTCGCGGTGCAATCGGCGGATGGCGGCGAAATCGTCCACGGTACGCATCCCAATCCCCTCCGGCCGGGACATACCGGCGGTAGGGGGAGTGTGCTACCAGTGGACCTGGATTGGGTGTTGAAGTGGACCTGAATCACGTGTTGAACACCACCG
>JALOQR010000159.1 GCA_025459365.1 Fimbriiglobus sp. | reverse complement strand
ACCGGGCGGCGGACGGCGCCATTCACCAACTCGCGCTGGAGGTGTCGAACGACATGAACCCGTACCCGAAGCTGCCCGTGCTGATCGCCGGCGCGGTGCTGACCACGGCCATCGGTGGGCTGCTGCTGGCGATGACGCCGGACAAGCCCGCGGCGAAGCCGGCCACCCCCGCGACCCAGAGGAAGGAACCGGACAAGACGGCGGACTGGAAGGAGGAGTTCGACAAGATTTACACGCTGAAAGAGGGCGAGGTGGTGAAGATCATTCCCCGGGCGGACCGGCCCGCGTGTCGGCGGGAGTTCGTCCGGGCACGACTGTCGTGGGACAAGGTCAAGCCTGACCGGATGGACGCCGCCGTCGATCGCGACGAGCGAGTCAAGTTTTTCGTTGTCGAGGTCGACGCGAGAGGGAAGCAAGTCCATGTGTGGGACGAGAGCGGGTACTACGAGGGCGACGAGTACGTCGGCGCGTCGTTCCGCGGGCTGACGCGGCGGCTCGGCGGCTTCAACGAGTACGAGATCGAAGTCGAGAAGCAGATAGACCGCATTCGCTCCATCGAACTCGCCCCGCTCGACAACCCGGACTTCATCATCCGCAAGGACGCCCCGCGGGAGAAACTGATTCCGGCGCTCGACAAGGAACTGAAGGAGAAGCTGAACGCCAAGTTCCAAGTGGAGTTGAAGGACGTGGAGCGCGAGGTGTGGGTGGCGGGCGGGAAGCTCGACTTCAAACCGCGGGAGTGGCGGCAGGCGGGCCAGGTGGACGTGTATTCCGACGAGGCGGTGGTGGACAAAGAGGTGACCTACGCCAGTGCCCGCCCCAGTCACCTGCCGGGGGTCTACAGCGACCGCGGCGGGGTGAGGCTGTTCCTCAAGCAGCTGTCCGACTGCCTCGAAACTTTCGTGGTGTGGGGCGACGGCGACCCGCCGGTGAAGCCGGTGTTCGAGTGGCTCGCCCACTGGCAGGAGGACAAGACGCCGCGAGAACGAAAGGCCCACCGCGACCCGGAAAAAGTGCTGCCGATCGTCGCCGAGCAGACCGGTCTGACGTTCGCGAAGGAGAAGCGGAAGGTGTCGGTGCTGTTCATCAGCGAGCGGAAGTGAACGAGCCGCGGCCGGGAGGGGGCGTGTGATCGCTCCCTCCCGGCCGCGGCTGGTCGCAAGTCACTTCTTCCCGGCCTTCGAGGCGGCCTTGAACTTGTCGGCCGTCCTCTTCAGGTCTGGAGTCGGTCGACTGTTGCGGGTCAAACGCCTGTTCGGCGATCGGTGGGTGCTTCGCACCGTGGGTCACGGCTCGCCCCCCCTCTCTGCCACACTGCCACCTGCCACACATATACCCCCCTCAGCCACCGTCACCCTAAGTGTTGCGCCAATCAGCCTTTGGCTCCACTCGACCATTGGTTTAACATCACACAAACGTCAGGGCAATCTGAGCCGTGCAACGGCCCGAAAGTGCCCGGGGTCATTTTCCGCCGTGGTCCACTCAACATGAGCCAGGAGCAGAGACGCCGAAAGAGAGAATGTTTAGGGGGCTGGATCAGTGGGAAAGGACTGGCGATGTGCCCGAGCTGGATTTGATCAACAAGACATCATGGGTCGCTGGAGCGAGGCCAGCGACGGTGGCGACCTCATCTTCCGAGCGGGGTAACGATGAGGTCGCGGTATTCCATGACACACCCGCCGTGGGTGCGAAGGACGATGGCTCCAGACTTTCGGGTCAATGCTGGGACGTCCATCTCCCTGCCGGCGAATTTCTTCAGTGGTTCGTCGAACACTCTCCGCCCGTTCCACTCGACGGTGATGCGGTCGGCGGTCGTGGTCCACTTCACGCGGTTCCAGCGACCGACAGGCACGTTCTGCACCGGCTGGCTCGGCCCCTGCAACTGGTAGATGCCGCCGGCTGCGTACAGTGGATGAGCTAGCCCTCTCAGGTCTTCCGCGTCGGTCGCCTCCTGTTCGCTACGGTTCAGGTTCAGTTCGAACCCGCAGGGTAGGTTGTTCACAGCCACCGCCCGTACCGCTACACTCGAATGGCCAGTGTGTATGGGCCAGCGAAACTCAAACTCGAAGATGTGATCGCCGAATTCGGCCTCGCTCATCAGATATTGATCAGGTTGACCATTGGGGGCTGCCACCAATACCCCCCCTTCTACGCTCCACTGATCCATCCCGCCGCCCAACGCCTTCCAGCCGGTGAGGGTGCGGCCATCGAAGAGGCGGATCGGCGTTGCGGGCGTCGGGCTGTGGTTCGAGACCGCAGTGGGGCGAATGCTCGCGACGGAGTCCGGTGCGAGGAACGTTTTGGGTGTCAGGGTCGCGGTCACTGCCACAGCGACCGCCGCCACAGCGACCCAGAGCCATCGTCGTCGGCGGCGAGACACGGGGAGAGTCGAGACCGTGGGCGGAGGAGGAACCATCCGAAACCCACTCGGTGTGACCACAGCCCTCAACAGTTCGGCAAGTTCCCACTCAACCGCCCACGCCGATTCGGGGCGTTCGTCGGGTTGCTTGGCCAGAAGCCGAAGTATGAGCGATGAGAGCGGCGGGGGTATGTCTGGGTTAAATTCCTCGGGTGGGGGGGGCGGTGCGTCAGACAAGAGATGGTCCCGCCAATCGTTGATCGAGGCCCCATCGAATGGGGTACGACCGGTGACCATGCGGTAGAGCACCACACCGAGGCTAAAGAGGTCGGAGCGCTCGGTCACCGCCCCACCCCGCACCTGCTCGGGGGACATATAGCGTGGGGTGCCCGCCGACGCCTGCTCGTTCTTGCCAAATCGGGAGGTGTATGCCAGCCCAAAGTCGATCAACTTGGCCGACCCATTGGGAGCCAGCACGATGTTGTCCGGCTTCACATCCCGGTGGACCACACCGGCACGGTGCGCGGCGGCCAGGCCCCCGGCTACCTCGCGGCCGGTGTTCAACGCCTGGAGGAGGGGGAGCGGGCCAGCCCGCAACTTGGCATCGAGCGTTTCTCCGGCCACCAGTTCCATCACCAGAAATGGGTGTCCGTCGCACTCACTGACCTGGTGAATCACGACCACATGCGGGTGAGCGACTGCCGCAAGTGCCCGCGCCTCCTTCAGGAACCGTGCGCGGGCACCGGGATCGGTGGACTGATCCGTACGCAACACCTTGATGGCGATGGCCCGCACCAACTCAGGGTCGAACGCCTCATAGACCTGACCCATGCCGCCGCCGCCCAACTCACGAACAATGCGATAACCGCCGAATTCCACCCCCGCGGCAAGCCGAGGGAGAGTCGGCAACGGTCCCGGTGTATCCCCCGAAGGGGAATCGGACGGATCGATGAGTGTGGCTGAGTCGGGGATATTCATACCTACCCTGAACGTCCCGGTTCGTTCCGTAGCATAGTACAAAATCAACGGCTGGCCGAAACATACTCGCTCATGCTCATCTCCCGCACAGCCTACCACACCCATGCACTAAAGACCAGCCAACTGCATAACTGACATGGTCGCGGAGACACCCAAGAGATTACCGCCGCCTGTCCACTTCCGACAACTCCCGCACTAAACTAAAGGCGAGTTCTCCATCCATCGCTGACCACTTCATTCACGCTACTGGACCTGAACGAATGACCTGCCGTGTGTTCGTTCTGCTGCTCATCATGGTCACCGGGTGTGGCCAAACCGTTCCCACATCACCCTCCCTCCCCGCCGAGCCGCTGGCGCTTCATGCTGCCGGCGTCCATAACCTATTCCGCGTGTCCGACCGTTTGTACAGCGGCAGCACCCCCGAGGGGGACGCTGGATTTTCATCCTTGAAGGAATTGGGCGTCCGCACCGTCATTTCGGTTGACGGAGCGAAACCGGATTTTCAGACCGCCGGCCGGTATGGCCTACGTTACGTCCACTTACCCATCGGCTACGACGGCATCTCGAACGCACGGGCAGTACAACTGGCGAAGGCAGTCCGTGATTTACCAGGGCCGGTGTTCATTCACTGCCACCACGGGAAGCACCGCGGGCCGGCGGCATGTGCGGTCGTGCAGATGACACTTGAAACCGGGTGGGCTGGGGAGCGAGCGGAACGATGGCTGAAAGTCGCCGGAACTGATTCCAAGTATACAGGACTAGTAGGACTTTCCCACAGTTTCCGCCCCCCTTCTGCGGAGGAATTGGATCAGGTTGCGACCGATTTTCCGACAACTGCCCCAGTGCCGGACATCGTTCGCCTCATGGTCGAGATAGACGATCACTGGGAACGCTTGAAGGCAGTCCGAAAAGCCGGCTGGAAAACACCCGCCGACCACCCCGATCTCGACCCGCCACACGTGGCGCTCATGTTGGCCGAGGCGCATCGAGAGGCTGCTCGGTTGGGCGAGGCGACAACACGCGGGAAGGAGTTTATGGCGTTGTTGGTGGAGGCGGAAACGTCGGCAGAGGAGTTGGCAAAGGCATTGCGGACAAGGGAGACGAATAAAGCGGGCGTGGCGTTCGAACGCTTGCAGGCCACTTGCACGAAGTGCCACGCGGCGTACCGCGACCGGAAGTGATCTTCGGACCAGTCCTTGCGGATCAGGGGACGAACGCGAGGGTGAATCACAGTGAAAGTCGCCAGACGACAGACAAGTCTTCGGTTGTGAGTTGCCACGAGCACCATCGTCTGAGGGCTGCTCCGGCACCAGTTTCATCTCTCACTCATGAGGACCAGACGCGGTGGTGATGGGCAATCGACCCGCCAGTTGCCCGCCGTGCCTGTTGCATCAGTCTCAAGTAGTACGCTCTTCGCATTTCCAGCAGACCAGCATAACGACAGGTGCCCCAAATCCTCGAACCCTGTTGCATGACGAGACGTATTTGGTAAAACCAATTGATACCGCGTGGGATTCCTTTGGATGCGACCTCTCGCTCGTGCCATCGTATCGCTCACCCGCGTCGATCTCTTCCCGCGGTTCAGCAAAATGGTTCGACGGTGGGCCTACTCGCCGTTGGGAGTACTGTTGGCGGCGGTGGGGGTTGCCAGCTTGGCCGGCTTGGTCATTCACCCACGCGTGTTCGCTCTGGCTGGCGGACTGTTGGCGGTGTTGGCAGCCGGGGTCTGCTGGCCGTGGCTGACCGTCCGTGGGATTGGGGTGAGCGTCGAGTTCGACCGCGATCGGGCTATCGAAGGTGATCTGGTCGGTGTGTCCGCGGAAATGACAAACCACCTTCCGTGGCCGGCGTGGGGGCTTGTCGTGCGACTCGGCGAAGCTGCGGTTCGGGTGCCAGCCGTGAACGGACGAAGTGTGGCGACGTGCGGGTGGGTGTTGCCACCGCTTCGACGGGGGGAGCATCCGGTTCAACCACCCAGGGTCAGTACTTCATTTCCATTTGGTCTGTACGAGACTGGCCGTCCGTGCGAGGCGGCGTCGCGCCTGATTGTGTGGCCGCGCACATACCCCGTTGGCCCGGTGCCTGCCATCGGCGGGGCGGACATGGCCGAAGGGAACGTCACCCGCAGCAAGGTGGGTAGCACCGGAGATGTGCTGGGAGTGCGACCCTACCGGCGTGGGGATTCCCCTCGCCGGGTCCACTGGGCACAATCCGCCAAGCACGACCGGCTCATCGTGTGTGAGCTTCAGTCCTATTCGCGGCCGGTGGTTTTGCTGGTGCTCGACGCGGATCCATCGGTTCACACCCACGGCGAAGAAGGTAGCCGGGAATGGGCCGTTCGGGTCACGGCGAGCCTGGCCAAGGGGTGGCTCGAAGCGGGCGCTCAGGTGGGGCTAGCAGTCGCGGGATCGTACTTCCCACCGAACGCCGGTAGCGAACACATGAAGACACTGCTCGACGCCCTCGCCCGGCTCGGAGACACTGCAGCGCCTTTGGAGGCTGTACTGGCCGACCCGCGAATGACGGCTGATCCGGCGGTTGTGCGGGTGGTCGTCACCACCGACTGCGGCAGGGTGCCGGCCGACCATGACGTGCGACGGGTCGTGCTTGCTCGCGCGGGGTTTGGCGGCACTCCCGATCAAACGGCAGACCTCACCGGCGTCTGGCTAGAGATCCCGTCCTTCGCGGACATCGCACACCAACTCCGCCACGGCACCCCGGAGGCAAGTCATGGGTCGTGATCTGCCCGCCCGTGTGATCACCGTGGTGCTCATGGCCGTCGCCTACGTCACCTGCGAGGTGGCGGCACATGCCGACGGACGCCCAGGTGCGTTTGGCCTGGCGTTCGGTGGCTTACTGCTCACCGCGGCGGTAATGCTCGCCGTGTTTGTCCGTCGGCCGGTCCATCCCAAACAACGGCTACCGTGGAAGTGGACCCTGTGCCTCGGCCTCGGCTTCATTCTCCCCTTGGCCTGCGAGCCGTTTGTCCGGCAGTTGCTTGGCGAGGGGTTCCCGCTCGAACTGCAGGTGGTGAACGCCCTCCGAACGCTCGGCCTTCTGCTCGCGGGGCTTGCAGCCTGGCCCAGGCTACGACGCCTGTCGGCGGTGGTGTCACTCTTTCTGGCACTGTTCGCATCCGCGATGGGGGACCAACCCGCCATTCCGTACCTACTGATGGCGTTCGCCGTGTGCGGCGGCTTGTGGCTGATCTTGGATCATCGGGCAGGAACCGGGGAACCGGTCGCCGTCCGCGGGGAAGTGGTGAAACGTGTTAAGCTTCGCTTGCCGTACCGGGAGGCCCTCGTGTTCGCGGTGCTGGCGATGGCCGCGGTCGCGGTCGTGATCGCTGGGCCGAAGCGGGTGATGCTCACGCTCGGCGAGTTAGTGCCCACATCCGGGGGCACTGGCGACACCGACCCGTTCGCACGGTACGGCGTCGGCAACGGCCCCGAAGAGGTGGCCGGAGACAACGCGAAGACCGCCGGCATGGTTGAGTCAGACAAGGTCATCGAGGACAACAAGGACGCGTTGGTGGACGTGGTCAGCGACCTGTACGGACCGCCTCACAAGCCCCGGAAAGAACTGGAGCGGTTGGTCGCGGGTGGGCTGGCAGAGGTCATCCAGAATCATGGAAAACTGCCCGACAACCGCAAGCCGAGCCGCGACTTCGACACAAGCCGCAAAGGCCCCGGCGACTCCCGCAAACCGACGAGCAGTTCCGCGGCCCGCGGGCGGTACGAGGTGGAGGGTCGGACCCCGCTTCACATCCGAATGATCACCTACATCCGCTACCTGGCCGAGGAGCGGCGTTGGGAACAGGGACGGAAGCCAGGGAGCCGGTTGCTCGAACACACCGGCGGGGAGTGGATGGAAGTTCGCGGGATGCAACCGGGCAACTGGTATGCAGACGACGACCACCACCGGCTCAAAGTGGCCGACGCCACCGACAACGTGGTGCCGACACCGCCGAACCTCGCACGCGTCCGCATCCAGCGGGTCGACAAGGCAGAGTACTACGACTGGGAATATGAGGGGGTACTCAGCCTCAGTGGGCGAAAGAAGACCCCACCGGGCGTGGTGGTGAACACCGACTGCCACACCCTCGACCCAGGAGTACTTCCGGCGGAGAGTTTCCCGACCGTCGGTTTCAACCCGGCCTACGTCGACGTACCGGAGTCGCTGACGATCGACCTGACGCGCATCGCGGACAAGTGGGCCGGCCACCTTCCCCGCGGGTGGTCCCAAGTTCACGCCGTGTTGGCGAAACTGCGTGCCGAGTATTCACTCGACCGACAAGCCCGCGCACCAGAACACCATTCCCACCCGGTCCTCTGGTTCCTGGAAGAGTCTCACCGCGGGCCTGACTACCTGTTCGCCTCGGCCGCCACCCTGCTGCTCCGTTCGCTCGGTTACCCGGCTCGCTTCTGCCTCGGCTACTACGCCCACCCGGACAAGTACGACCCAGCCACCCAGCACACGCCCGTCTCCGACGACGACCTCCATCTGTGGCCAGAAGTACTTCTCCGCGACGGTCAGTGGCTGGTGGTCGAGCCGACTCCGGGCTACGAAGTGCTGCCCGCGCTCAAGCCGTGGACGGAGCGACTGGCGGACACTCTGGCCTTTTTGGGCGAATGGGCCAGTCGCAACGCCGTCTGGCTTTCCGCAGCGGCTGCACTACTCGGGCTAACGGTGGTGTTCCGCCGGAGGCTCGCGGACGCAATCGTGACACAGACGTGGCGACTGTTCCCCGGCCGGACATGGCGAGTGCAGGCGTTACGAGCGATGAAACTGCTCGAACGCCGAGCCGTACTCGCCGGTCAACGACGTCAGGCGGGTGAAACGCTGACCGAGTGGGTCGGTCGACTGCCGAACAGCGACGCCGCGCTCTCACAACTGCGGTCGCTGGCAGAATGGGCCGCCTATGCCCCATCATCACCGGCCTCAGACCCGCCGGCCGTTGCCGTTTGCCAGCAGGCCGTCCGGTGCTGGCCCTACCGTCGCTTTCGTGGAGGGAGTGCGTGACCGCCTTTCCTGACGTGCCCGCGAGCAGTGTCGCCACCCTGTCGGTCCTGCGCTCGGCGCTGAATGTCGCCCTGCGGGGCAAGCCGGAGGTGATCGAGCGGGTTCTTGCGTGCCTGCTCGCCCGCGGACATGTGTTGCTCGAAGACAGGCCCGGCCTCGGCAAGACAACCCTGGCGAAGGCCCTGGCGGCGGCCGTCGGCGGGGTGTTCTCGCGGGTCCAGTGTACCCCCGACCTGCTACCCGGCGACATCACCGGGTTCAGCGTGTTCAACCAGAAGACCCGCGAGTTCGAGTTCCAACCGGGGCCAGTGTTCGCCGATGTGCTCCTGGCTGACGAGATCAACCGGACCACTCCCCGCACCCAGAGCGCCCTGCTGGAGGCAATGGCTGAGCGGCAAGTGACGGTGGACAACGTCCGCCACAAACTGCACGACGGGTTCTTCGTCATCGCCACCCAGAACCCCATCGATCACCACGGCACTTACCCACTGCCAGAGGCACAACTCGACCGTTTCGCCATGAAATTGAGCATCGGCTACCCAGACAAACAGAACGAGCGAGACATGCTCTCCGCAGCCGTTGGCAAACCCGATGGACGGGACGAATTGCCCCGGCAGGCAGTGATGCCGGCCGTACTCGTTGGCCTCCAGGAACAGGTTGCGGCGGTGGCCGTGGCCTCGGCGGTTCAGGACTACTTGATCGATCTTGCGACGGCGGTTCGCAACCACCCGAAGGTGCCGCATGGCCTGAGTCCGCGTGGGCTGCTCACCTGGCAGCGAGTCGCCCAGGCATGGGCGTTTTTGGCGGGTCGACCATTCGTCACTCCCGATGATGTGAAGTTGGTCGCCCAGCCCGTGTTGTGTGTCCGCTTCGGTCCGAACGTGCCGACGGACGTGATCCCCAGCGTGTTAAGCACAGTCCCGGTACCTGTCTACCCCCGGTGAGAACCGTCCGATGGTGACTATCCTGATCGGCTTCGCTGTACGGTTCGCCCAGGTCGGCATCGAAGCATCGCTGACGCTGGTCGTCGGGGTTTTCACCGCCGCTATTTTCCGCCGTATGGTCGGACCGGCTGGGACTCGCCGGCTGTTCGGTTCCGGCGTCCGAGGGTTAATGACCGGTTGGCTCGCCGGAATGTTGCTGCCCGTCTGTTCTCTCGGCGTCATCCCGGTGGCACGTGAACTCCGCCGGGCCGGTGTCCCCGGTGGCACCGTACTGGCGTTCGTGCTGGCCGCCCCGCTGCTCAATCCCATCTCCTTCCTCTACGGTCTGACCCTCGCCAAGCCAATCGTCATCCTGGCCTTTGCCGGCTGCTCGCTCGTGTTGTCGACACTGGCCGGCTGGCTGTGGGATCGCGTGTTCGCCCGGCACACCGATGCGGCCGAATCGAAGCGGCTGGCCGACCTCGCCGACTCGGAACCGCTGCCCACACCCGGCCTGCGTCGGTTGCTCGCTGTGCTGGTGTCCGCGGTGAAGGAACTGACTGGCCGTGATCTGCTCTTCTA
>JALOQR010000158.1 GCA_025459365.1 Fimbriiglobus sp. | reverse complement strand
GAGCAAGGGCCGCGGGTTGGCCCGGTTGCTGTCGGCGCTGACGATTTACATGGTCGGCGAGAGCATGGCCGAGGCACTCGCCGAGCAGTTCCCGAGCATCGACGAACTGCTCGCCGCCAGCAAGGATGACCTCGCCAAGGTGAAGGGGTTCGGGGCGAAGCGAGCCGGGTTCGTGTACGACTACTTCCACAGCCCGGCGGGCGAGAAACTGGTCGCCGAGTTGCGGGCTCACGGGGTGAAGTTGACGCACGACAAGCGGGCGGTGCCGGCCGGCGGGCTGCCACTCGCCGGCAAGACGGTGGTCGTGACGGGCACGCTCACCAAGTACGACCGGGCGGGCATCGAATCTCTGATCAAGGACATGGGCGGGACGGCCAGCGGCAGTGTGAGCAAGAAGACAAGCTACCTGGTGGCCGGCGAGAGCGCCGGCAGCAAGCTGGCCAAGGCGAAGGAACTCGGCGTGCCGGTGCTGACCGAAGAGGAGTTCGAAAAGCTGATTTCGTAGGGTGGGTCCAGCGACGGTCGCCGTCGCGCCGACCCACGGGGTTCACACCCGCTCCCCGAGTTCGAAAAACGGATTTCGCAGGGTGGGTCCAGCGACGGCCGCCGTCGCGCCGACCCACGGGGTTCACACCCGCTCCCCGAGTTCGAAAAACGGATTTCGCAGGGTGCGTCCAGCGACGGCCGCCGTCGCGCCGACCCACGGGGTTCACACCCGCGTGGGTCGCGCCGAACCTGCGGTTCGTGCGGACCCACCCTACCCGAGCTTGCCGGCCGCCCGCTTCACCCGCTCCCGCTGCTCGTCGGTCAGCGGCGCGGTCGCCAGCCACACGGCTAGCGCCTCGAACATGGTGAGCGTTGGCTCCACCAGTGACAGCCCGGTGTCGGCGATCGAGGGCGGCGTCTCCACCACGCCCGCCGGCAGCACCTCGGCCTTCGCCTCTCCGATCAACTCCCGCACCGTGTTCAGGAACCCGCCGGGGTTGACCGCCGAGAACGCGATCTCGTCCTCCTCGCCGTCGAACACACCGTCGAACAGCCCCTTCTTCTGCTCCAGCGTTTTCAGCACTTTCTCCTCGACCGTGCCACGGGTGACGAGGTTGATCACCCGCACCGGCCGCTCCTGCCCCAGCCGGTGCACACGGGCGATCCGCTGTTCCAGCACCGCCGGGTTCCACGGTAGTTCCAGGTTCACCACCGTGTCGGCCACCTGCAGGTTGAGCCCCACACCGCCGGCGTCGGTGCTGAGGAACACCCGACACTCCGGGTCGGTGTTGAACGCCTCCATCACCGCCTTACGGTCCTTGCCGCTCATCCCGCCGTGCAGCAGGGCGTACCGCACCTTCAGCTTGTCGAGCACCGCTGCCGCGAGGTTCAGCATCGTCTCCCACTGGGAGAAGACGACCAGCTTGTGCCCGTCGCCCATCAACTCTGGCACCAACTCGGCGAACTCGTCCAGCTTGGGCGAGTGGTGCGTGGCCTTGTCGAACAGGAACGTGCTGTCGCAGACGAGCCGCAGGTTGGCGAGGCAGGCCAGGATCTGCTTGCGGTCGGCGTCGCTCAGGAACCCCTTGCCGAGCAGCCGGGCGAGCCTGGTGCGTTGCTCCTCGTAGGGGACGCGCTGCTCGTCGCTCAGCTCCACATACACCGTGTTGTCGGTGCGGCCGGGGAGTTGCGTGAGCACCTCCGCCCGCGTGCGGCGGAGAAAGATCGGCTCCAGCCGCTCGCGGATCTTCTCCAGGTTGCGGTAGCCGGTGAGGTTGCCCTTGTCGTCGAGCACGCGGTGGTCGTGGAGGAACTGAAAGGCCGGGCCGAAGCGGCGTTCGTCCACGAACTGCACGATGCTGTACAGTTCTTCGAGCTTGTTCTCCAGCGGGGTGCCGGTCAGCACGATGGCGTACCGGCTGGTCAGCTTCTTCACCGCCCGGCTGGTCTTGCTCTCCCAGTTCTTGATCCGCTGGGCCTCGTCGAGAATGATGACGTCCGGCTTCCAGGCGTTGATGGCGTCGCGGTCTCGCACCACCTGTTCGTAATTCACGAGGCGGTAGAAGGTGGCCGCGGCGTACTGGTCCTTGCGGTCGTCCGGCCCGCCCTCGATCACCTGCACCGCCCGCTTGGTGAACCGCCGGACCTCCCCCTCCCACTGGTACTTCACGCTCGACGGGGCGACCACCAGCACCCGCGAGATGCCCCGCTCGCGGGCCAGCAGTTCGACTGCTGCGAGGGATTGCAGTGTCTTCCCGAGGCCCATGTCGTCGCCGAGGATGGCACGGCCGCGGCAGGCCAGGAACACCGCCCCGCGGAGTTGGTATTCGTACAGCGGCACGCTCAGCAGCTTGGCGTCGAACGCGCCGGCATCGATTTGGGCGAGCCACTCCTCCTCGCGGCGGCGGAGGTCGAGCCGCTCACTCTCGCGGCGGATGAAGTCGATCGCGTCGGAGCGGAGGGCGATCTCCTCGGGCACCCGCTCAGCGTCGGCGATCAAGTCGTCCACCTTCCCTCGGCCGCTCCACAGCCCACGGTCGTCGAAGTACTTCTTGGCGAATGCGGCGAGTTTATCCGTGTGCCGCGGCGGCAGGTGCAGGCCGAGCCGCAACGCCTCGCCGTAGTGCAGGTACACTTCCGGTTTGGTGACGGCGGCCTTCTTCTTCTGCACGTGAGCCGGGTTGTCTTCCTTCAGGTCTTCGAGCACCGCTTCGATGTGCTTACAGGTGCCGAGGGTGTTGGCGCGGAAGTCGGGGCAAGTACAGGTGTTGTCCCCGGTGTCGAACCCACGAATGGCGACCGTGTACTCCCCCCCGCTGACGGGGTTGGAGACGCGGAAGTCGGAGAACACGCGGTTCTTGCCGACGTTCTCGATGCGGTAGTTGTCCGCCCGGGCCCGCTGCCGGCGGATCTCGATCTGCTCGTCGCGGAGCATGGGAGTCAATTGGAAGGGGAGACTGTCCGCCCCGCCCGGTGGGGACTTGCCGACTGTGGCGGGCGAGCACGTAGCACCATTGTACAGGCAGGTCGCGGCCCCCTCACCCCTGGGTTACTCGAATCAACAGACGCCGAGAATGTGGCCCTTCGTGCAGATCTGCTCCCGTTCGCTCCGCCGCCGTACAACAAATAGCCATCGTTTTTTCCCGACCCGAGTGCGTTTCCCCATGCCCGCTGCAGCAAAGTTTGTCGGTCTGGATGTCGGCGGCACCACCATGAAGGCGGCAGTGGTGGACTCCGACGGGGTGGCGGCGAAAGCGGTCTCGCTCGACACCAACCCGGAACGTGGGCAGGAGGCCGGGCTGACAACGATGTGCGAGACGATCGAACTGGCCGTGAAGGCAGCCGGGCTAACGATCGCCGACATCGCCGCCATCGGTGTAGCCACGCCGGGGTTGATGGATATCCGCGCCGGGCTGATCCTCGATCCGCCCAATCTCGCCCCGTGGAAGAATGTGCCGGTGCGGGAGCACATCCAGAAGGCGTTCGGCAAACCAACGGCTTACCAGAACGATGCCAACGCCGCGGCCTTCGGCGAGAAGTGGGTGGGGGCCGCCCGCGGCGCCCGCAGCATGGTCATGTTCACCCTGGGCACGGGCGTCGGTGGGGCCGTGGTGGTGGGCGACACCGTGATCGAAGGGGAGCACAGCCACGGTGGGGAGTTGGGCCACCTACGGATCGATATGCCCGATCGCGGCCGGCGCTGCGGCTGTGGAGCGCGGGGCTGCCTGGAGGCCTACGCTAGTGCTTCCGCGGTGGTGGAGCGGGCACGAGAGGAACTGGCGAGTTGGCGTGGGCCAACCGAGTTGAAACAGTTCCAGACCGTGTTCGACCACAAGCAGTTCAACGCCGAGGTCATCTTCCGGCTGGCCGAGGCGGGCGATGCCTGCGCCGCGAAGGTGGTGGACGACACCGCCTACTACCTGGCACTCGGCGCCTGTGCAACGATCGCAGTGGTTGATCCAGAGGTGATCGTCATCGGCGGGGGAATGGCGAAGTCGAAGGCGTTCCTGGCAAAAGTGGACGAGTACATCCGGCGATACGGGTTGCCATACCCCACACTCACCGACCGCTACTCGAAGTCGCTCGGGCGGGCCGATCTGCCAGCGCCAGTGAAGGTGGTGTTCGCCCAACTCGGGGAGACCGCCGGATACATCGGTGCCGCCGGGTGCGCGAAAGTGCTGGCGGGACTGTAGCCGCGACCCGAATGCACCCCGACGCCAGCATCCTTTCGGTGCAGACACAAAGTGCAGGTTTCCGCTACAGTAATCGGATGTCCGCCGCACCAACTCGGTGCGTTACCTGTTCCCCGCCTGGCTACCGCGGGGCCGCTCCCGCCGCCACCCTCATGCCCCGTATTGAATGCCCCGTCTGCGGCACCCCGGACCGGGTCGAGGCTCGCGACCTCGGCAAGGAGTGGGAATGCCGACGATGCCGGACCGCCTTCGCGGCCGAAGAGGTCGCCCCGCCACCAGATCGCCCAACCAACGACGGCCCCGGTCGTGGGTCCGCGGTCAGTTCGCTGTTGCTCGGCCTCGGGTCGGTGCTGGCCTCCCCGTGCTGCGGGGCGGGGGCGGTCTTCGCCCTCGGCGGGTTGGTCTCCGGGTTCGGCGGGCTACGGTCTCGGAGTCGGTCGCTGGCCGTGTTCGGCTTGGTACTCAGTACCGTTGGGCTGGTGCTGTCGATCGGGGCAATCGCCTTCTGGGCGATCGCGGCGTCGGCCCAGCAGGAGCTACCGGCCCGCCCGGACGGCACTCGTCCACCGTTCGCGGGCGGGCTGTGAGCCGCCTACAGATCGAGGAGTCTGCCCGTGCCGATCCTGAACTGCCCAACCTGTGGATCGAAGCTGGAAGTGGCCGACGACGATCTCGGCCACAAGGTCGAGTGCGGCAGTTGCCAGCAAACCTTCACCGCGGAAGACCCGGCGACGAAGAAGAACGATGGGGCCGCTCGCAAGCCCTACAAGTTCAAGAACAACGATGATGACGAAGACGACGACCGCCCATCCCGCCGCCGCCGACAGGTGGAAGACGAAGACCACGACGACGACGACGACGACCGCGACCCGGACCGCCGCTATCGTCGCCGGTCGGGTGAGCGAGACTACGAAGATCGGTACGGCGGCCAACCGCAGACGGGCATGGGTGTCACTTCCCTGGTGATGGGCGTCGTGTCGATTCCCCTCACCATGTGCTACGGCATTGGTATTCCGTGCGCCATTTTGGGCATCGTGTTCGGCATCCTGTCGCTCAAAACGGCGGGGCGGGGCATGGGCATCGCCGGGATCTGCACGTCGGCCGCGTCGCTCCTACTGCTCGCGATCGTGGTGATCGTGTATGTGGTGTTCGTCATGAGCGTGGTGGCGGCCGGTCCACCGGGTGGGCCAGGGGTCGGAGCGGGCGGCGGGCGATGAGTACGGATCGGTGGAAAGGATGATTGGCCGGAGTTCCAGCAAGAAAAGTCCCCAGTTCAGGCATTCCCCACGCCTCTGTCGGCCGACCAGACACCCGCCGGAGCACTCTGCCACACTGCCACGCTGCCACACACATACCCCGTCGGAAAACTGGACACAAGTTCACCTCGTGGTGCTGTGCGAAACCCTCGGGATACCGCTGACCGATCGGGCCGCGGGTGGTACTTCCCCGCCGAACCCGCTTCAGGTCGCCCGATCAGACGGACGATACAGCTATCGGCCACGTTCCGGGGTTTTCCCGCCGGGCCACCCGAACGCCCATCATGTGGACTCGCCTGACCGATGCCCGTTTTCTGATTGGGGTGATGCTCGTCGGCGGGTTATTCCTGCGTGTGTGGCACTTCGCCGCCAATCACACCGTCTGGTACGATGAGTCGGTTCTGCTCGTCAACGTCATGGAGAAAGACTTCGCCGGTCTGCTCGGCCCGCTCCACCATGCCGTTGCTGCTCCGCCGCTCTTCCTCGGGCTGCTGAAGTCGATTCACCTCACCGCCGGCGATGTGACCTACTTCTGGCGTCTGCCTCCGTTTCTCTTCAGCGTGGCTGGATTGCTGCTGATGGTGCCGCTGGCTCGCCGACTGTTCGACCCACCGGCCGCGGTGCTGGCGATTGGGCTAGTGGCCGCTTCGGATGGGGCGGTGTGGTACGGCTGCTGCATCAAGCCGTATGCCGGCGATGCCGCGATCGCCACCGGATTGCTCCTGTTCCTGACTGCGTCGGCCGGGCGGTCGGTCGCGAAGCGGTTGCTTTTCCTCGCCGCCGTCACGCCCGTGTTGATCGGCTCCTCCTACACCTCGGTGTTCACGCTTGGCGCGGTGCTGCTGGCATTGTTGCCGACGGTGAGGGCGGGCGGGCGGCGGGCCTGGGCGGCCTGGGTGTTGGCCGCGGCGGTGGCGGCCGGCACGCTCGCCCTGCTCTACTTCGGCCCGATGAAGGCCCAGCGCGATCCGAACCTGTTCTACGAGTGGCGTTTCCACTTCCCGAACTACGCCGAGCCGACCTCCGTGCCGTACTGGTCCGGAAAGGCGATCCTGGGTGTGTTTCAGGAGGCCGTGAACCCATCCGGATTTGTGCTCGGGTTGCTCGCACCACTCGGGGCGTGGGGGCTGTGGAGGGGTGGGCGGCGGGAAGTGGCCATCGCCTGTGGTGCGGCCTTCGGCCTGGCATTCTTGGCGGCGCTCGTCAAGGCGTACCCAATAGGCCAGCATCGGCTGTCGTTCTTTCTGATGCCAGCGGCGGTGGTACTCGGATCCGCCGGCGTGCAGGTGGTGATTCGGTGGCGCTGGTGGGCCGGCATACCGCTGGCGGTGGTGTTGTTTCTGGTGGCCGACGGGCTGAGCCTGTATCACCTGTACCGCCCGTGGCTTCATCCCAACGGGGCCGCCGTGCGACGTTACGTGACCGAACGCCGACAGCCGGGCGATGTGGTACTGAGCGACGATGCACTCCCGCCCACGGAAGAGGTGATCAACGGCGTCTTCGTTCGCAACGTCCGCGGCAACTACCTCTACTTCTTCTTCGGCGAACTCAAACCACTGGCAGCCGGGTCCGAGGTGCCGGTGGGCGGTCGGGCGTGGGTGGTGATGGACCACTACACTCCCGAACAGCGGCGAGCCTACATCGAGGGGACTTTGAAACCGCTCGGGTTCGAGTTGGTGGAGGAGAAGACCTTCGGCCCAGACTGGGAGCCGTTCGCCCAGGCGTCGGCGTACCTGTACGTGCGGGTGCGGTGAGTTCCCCTCCTGCGACCACCAGACCGGTCCCGTCTGCTACCGCGCTTGAAATATTCCGATATGGGGATATAACTTCTTATGGCACGAGCAGCGACCACGGCCGACGTGTTCAACGCCATCGCCGAACCCCAGCGGCGGCGCATCCTCACCCTGCTCGCGGGCGGCGAGCAATCGGTGAACGACATCGCTCGCTCGCTGCGTCTGAAGCAGCCGCAGGCGTCCAAGCACCTCGGCGTGCTGAAGGCGGTCGGGCTGGTGAACGTCCGCGGGGTCGGCCGCAGCCGGCTGTACACCATGAACGCCCGCAAGCTGAAGCCGGTGCACGACTGGGTGAGGGCGTTCGAGAAGCTGTGGGCCGACCGGCTCGACCGCCTCGACGAGTACCTGAACGAATTGCAATCCGGGGAGATACGGGATGAGCCGACCAACTGACGCCGACCGCACTCTCGTTCTTACGCGGGTGTTCAACGCCCCGCGGGAACTGGTGTGGAAGGTGTGGACCGACCCGAAGCACGTGGAGAAGTGGTGGGGGCCGCGGGGGTTCACCACCACGGTGCGAACGCTCGACCTTCGGCCGGGCGGGAAGTCCGACTATGTGATGACCGGGCACGACGGGGCCGAGTACCCCGTCGGCGGGGTGTTTCGCGAAGTGGTGCCGTTCGAGCGGATCGTCGCCACCGACGAGTTCCTGGAGGGCTTCGATGCCGGGGGCGTCGAGTTGCCGCAGGGGGTGGTCACTACCGTCGAGTTCACCGACGACGGCCCGAACCGCACGCGGCTGACGCTCACCATCACCCACCCGACGGCCGAGGAGAAGGCCAAGCACGAGGCGATGGGTGTGGTCGTTGGGTGGGGCTCGACCTTCGACTGCCTGGACGAGCACCTGGCCGGCCTGAGCGCCGCCACCGGCGAGCCGATTGCCCCGGCCATCTTCGTCAACCTGCCGGTGAAGGACCTGAAGCGGTCGATCGCGTTCTACACCGCCCTCGGCGCGCGGCTGAACCCGCAGTTCAGCGACGACACCGCCGCCTGCCTGCAACTCACCCCGGCAGTGGTGGTGATGGCGCTGACCGAGGCGAAGTTTCGGTCGTTCGCCACCAAGCCGATCGCCGACGCGACCACGACGACCCAGATGGAACTGAGCCTGCCACGGCCAAGCCGGGCCGACGTGGACGGCTCAGTTCGTGCGGCAGTCGCCGCCGGCGGGGCAGCCCACGGCGAGCCGGCCGATTATGGCTTCATGTATCAGCACGGGTTCAGCGACCCGGACGGGCACACCTGGGGCCTGATCCACATGAGCGGCATGCCGCAGTAACTTGCAGCCTTTCCGCGGGACCTCACACCCCGACCCACCCGCCGGGGAACTAGAGCAGTTTCAGCGAGTCCCTTGCGGTGTTGGGGTCCGCCCGTCAGGGCGTGGTCCGCACCGCGCGCCCTGAAGGGCGGACCCCAACACTGCCCCCCCAAGGAACCGACTGAAAATGCGCTAGATATGCCGCGACCCGAAGGGGGTGGGGGCCGTACCCGCTCCCCTTCCACCTCCCTCCCCCCCCTATCCCTCACGGAGCCATCCCGTGCAAAAGATCATCCCTTGCCTGTGGTTCGACGGGCAGGCCGAAGCCGCGGCCCGGTACTACACCTCGCTCCTGCCCAACTCGCGGATCGATCGCGTCACGCGGTCGCCGATCGACACCCCGAGCGGCCCTGCCGGAACCGTGCTAACGGTTGAGTTCACCCTGGCCGGACAGAACTACTTCGGACTGAACGGCGGGCCGCAGTTCCCGTTCACCGAGGCGGTGTCGTTCCAGATTATGTGCGACGATCAGGCAGAGGTGGACCGACTGTGGACGGCGCTGACCGCCGACGGCGGATCACCGAGCGCGTGCAGTTGGCTGAAGGACCGTTGGGGGTTGTCGTGGCAGATCGTGCCAAAGCGTCTGATCGAGTTGATCCAGGACCCCGACCCGGGTCGTGCTCAGCGGGCGATGGGTGCGATGATGACCATGACCAAGATCGACATCGCCGGCGTGGAGCGGGCCGCCGATGGGCGGGAGTAGGGTGGTCCGCCCTCGCCGGGGGCGGCAGTCTCGTTCCGGCTCTCGCCGAGCGCCGGCCACCCTACCCGACGGCCGCGTACTTCGCCACGATCGCCTTTGCCGTCTTGAGCCCATCGACCGCGGCGGACACGATTCCGCCCGCATAGCCCGCCCCCTCACCCACCGGGTACAGCCCTGGGATGCCGGGCGACTCACGGGAGGTGTTGTCGCGGTCGATGCGGATGGGCGAACTGCCCCGCGCTTCCGGACCAGCGATTACGGAGTCTTTCAGGAAGCGCCCATGCCAGCGGCGATCCATCTGGGGTAGCCCATGCCTCACCGCGGCGGCCACCACTGGCGGGAGCACGTCTCGCAGGTCGGCCGACACCGTGCCGATGGGGTAACTGCTCGGCACCTTGCCATCACTCTTGCGGCCTTTCACGAAGTCGGCCGCCCGCTGCACCGGAGCGCGGTATTCCCCGCGGCCCAACTCGAAGGCGATCTTCTCGTACTTCTCCTGCAATCGCATGCCGGCAAGCACGTCGTCTCCTTCGAAGGCATCGAGCGGGACCGTGACGACCAGCCCGCTGTTCGCATAGGGCGAATCGCGTTTGCTGAGGCTCATGCCGTTGGTGCAGAAGTACCCGACCTGCGACACACTCGGGATGATGTACCCGCCG
>JALOQR010000157.1 GCA_025459365.1 Fimbriiglobus sp. | reverse complement strand
GTGACGGGGTACACGCCGCAGTAGAACCCCCGTGTCAGCCGCACCTCATGCTGAAAATCGTCGTAATAAACTACGGCTTCCGATTCCGGGCTGCCCATCAGGAACGACCCCGGCGGGCACCAGGCGAAGGCCATCTCCACCCCGCCGAGGAGCGGCAGGGTGGTCCGCAGCACCCGCCGCAATGCCCAGCACTCCACCCGGTGCGGTTCGGCGCTCCGCAAGTGATTCAGCAAGCTGAAATTGTGACAGCCAGCGTCTTCGAGCGCGTCGGCGAGGATCGGCAGGCGGTCGAGCGCCCCATCCGCAGCGATGCCACGGGCGAGGGCGAGAGCCGTTTCGGACAGCCACGCCGGATCGAACGCGACCGCGTCGGTCGGCAGAAGGTGCGAGCAAGGCATGGGAAGCAGTGTAGCAGGCGGGGGCGGCACCTCACCACCGTTCCCCCCGGTCTGGGGGGTATTCGTGGCCGAATGGAGCCAAAGGCTGATTGGCGCAACACTTAGGGTGATCGTGGGAGAGGGGGGGTATGTGTGTGGCAGGTGGCAGTGTGGCAGAGTGGGGGGGGGGGGGGGCCGAGAAGGGAACGTCTCACCATGCTCCGTAGGGTCACGCCCACCGCCGAGCGAACCGCACGCTCCGCCAGGCCACTCCCACCGCTGCGAGCACCCCGAACACCCAGCCGAGCGGCGTACCGATACCCGCCATCAGCATCCCAAACACTCCTATTGCCGCCAGACGTTCTGGTTGCCACCGCTCGCTCCGCAATCCCACCGCCGCAGCCAGGAAGCCCAGCCCCCACACCACGGCCCACACCACCGGCCACGGGTTGAACCCCGCTGTGGGGGCGTCGGCGGGTGGTGTCGCCACGGGCGATCCTGCCGGAGCCAGTGGTGGAACTGGCTTCACCGCCGGTGGGTCGGTCGGCTTCACGACGGCGGGTTCCACCGTTCGGAGTTCCACCTTCAGCGGAGGCGGGCTACCTTCGGCGGTGAACACGTACTCCCCTTCGTCGCCCAGTTTTGCTTTCAACCCAGCAGTCGACGTCGGTTGAACGGAGTAGCCGTCGGCCGCCCGCACCCTCACGATGGTCGGCTCGGTTGACCCCGCCCCACCTGGCCAGCGTGGGAGCGGCAGTTCGGTGGCCGAAGCGACCGCCCCGCCCCACCGTATCACGGCTTCTGTCGGCGGTTGGCGGAACCAGATCTGCAACCGCGTTCCTGATCGCCCCCAGCCGCCGAGGCCTGTCGCCCGCACATCTCGCACTTCGATGCCGTCGGGGATGCTGAACTCGACCAGCCCGGAATCTTTCGGCAAGGCCCGAAGGACGCCTTCCACCTCCGCCCGCGGCCCGCAGGTGAACGCAACCTCGGCCGACACGGGTGCAAAAGCCGCTGCCGGAGCGAGAGTCGGCCGTAGTTCGGCTGCTGCGTTCGGCGCTCGCCGCACCACCCGTGCGGGCGGGAGTTTGTCGAACGCGAACTCGGGCACCGGTGGGAAGTCTTTCACGATGGCGTCGGCCGGGAAGTCGATCGCCCCGCCGACGGTCATGTTGGTGGAGGTGACGCCCGGAAATCGAACCGCATACACGCCATCGCGGTCGGCGTCGGGTAGGTCGGCGGCTTGCGGGAAGCGCAGCACCGGGTTTGGGCCAAGTGGCTTTGCCGGCACTGCACGGACGAGTACTAGCACTCGTCCGTCGGTCGGCTGTTGTAGCCGGGCAGTGACTCTCGTGCCGGCGTCGGGGCCGGGTGTGGTCCGCCAACCGCGTAGCCCGACGGCATTCGCCCGCGGGTCGGTCGGCCGGACCAGCACTCGCGTCGGGATCAACCCGGCGGGAATATCGATGTCGAACCGATCGACCCCGCCGGATTCGACACGGTAAGCGAATGCCCCCCACACGCCGGCTTCGGGCGAGTCGGTGGCGTCCCACACGCCAGCTTCCTTGACGCTGAGGGTCGTCTTGGCCCCGCCGTCGGCCTCTCGCCATCGCACGGCGACGGCTCGCCCTGCCCCGTGATCGGCGGTTGTGATTTGTCGGCCGTTCGCCTCCGAGGTGTTCTGGGCACCACGGCGAGTCGGTATGTCGGGTTGACGGCCTTTCGGCCCAACATCGAGCGTGACTGTGCAGGCGTGAACCTCGGGCCCACCGAACCGCGCTTCACGGTCGCCACCGATCGCGGTCGGCACCACGGCGAATCGGGCTGTGAGGGTATGCCGACCACGGCCTTTCACGGTGATCGTGTAGCGCTCTGGCTTGGCGGCATCCGGGAAGGCATCGTTGCCGTCGAGTTGCATCGTTTCCAGACGCACGCCGGCGAGTGGGAGTGTGAATGGGTGTTCGCCGTTGCGGGGGCATTCGAGGGTGAAGGTGGCATCGAAGCGCACCACGGCGTTTTCGGCGACGGCGGCGTAGGTGGCGCGAGTGATGACCACCTCGGGGAGCGGCGGGGTGGCCAGGGTGTCGAGTTTGTCGAGCACCGCCGTCGGGGCGTAGACCACCTGAGCATCAGCCCCGACGATGTAGACCACGGCCGGTTCGGCAATCGGCTGAGCCTGAGCCATCAGCCCGATGGCCAGGAGCAAGCCCGCCGGCTGTTTCAGAAAGCCCGGGCGGCCAGCCGACGGGCGGCGGAGTGCCAGTGTCGCAAGCACCCCAAGGCCGACGAAGAGCGGCGGGTGGAGCACCTTGAGCCAGCCAAGCGTTCCTGCCCACGCCCCGACTCCGCACCCGGCCACGACCAACACCAGCGTTGCCTTCTGCCAAGCCCTCCCGTAGGCGATCAGCCATACACCGAACGCGAGCACCAGCCCGCCGAGGCCGAATCCTACCCCACGGAGCACCGGGCTACGGGCCACGCGAACTTCGGTGCGGCCGCGACAGTCGTCGGCGTCGGACAGGCCCGGCCAGGGCAGCCATCCCTTGGCGAATTGCCATCGCGAGGTGATATCAACGTTCACCGGCAACACCGGTTCGGGCGAAATGTATCGCGGCAGCGGGCCGGAGGACGAAACAGGCAAATGGTACCGCACCTCGAACGTGATCCCGTCCGGGGGGAGTTCCGGCAGTGGTAGGCTCAGCTCGCCGCCCGGTTTGAGAATCACCCACTTTCCGCCCACCTGGGCCGACTCCATCTCGGCCAGCGGCGGCAGGCGCACTGGCAAGCCCTGGCCGATCGCCCGTGTCACTCGTCCGGTGAGTGTCACTGCCAGGCCACCATCACCGTCGATCTGGTTCAACTGCTGAACGTCGGTCAAAGCCCACTCACCCGAAGCAGGTAGTACGGCAGGCCGTGCGGCGAGAGGTTCGAGTGTCACTCGCGGTGGGAAGTCAGCGGTCGGAGGGGTCGCGCGATACGCGATCGACAGTTCTGGCGACAACTCCACGACACAATCGCCGCGCCCGCCACCCATGTGGGGGAGCGGTAGCGTCAACCCAGCGGTGGGATCGACCGTGGGGGCGGGATAGGTCGCGGTCAGTTGAAATGGTCCGGTCGTTGGCTTGGGAAATGTGACCCGCCAGAAGATGCCGTGTGGGATCGTCCCGGCCGCGGCGAGGGCCGACCAGCCGTTCGGGGCGGTGAACAGCGGGGCGAGGTGGACAGCCGACAGCGGTACGGCGGTGGTAGCTTCAGGCCCCTTTACCCACCCCTCCGGATGCGGGACGAATACGGTCAACGATCCGACCGGGCCATCGTCTGCCCGTCCCGATACCGTCGCCTCACACACCCGATTCCGTACCGCCAGTTTCACTGCGTCGGTGTTCACTGCGGTTGGTTCCGGGGTGAACAGGCCGAAGCCGTCTGGCTCTCGCCCGCGATACCGTACCACCCACCCGCCGAGGTCAACAGCCACCGGCAGTACGGTGCGGGCCGCCGCCGTCACACCCTCACCAAGAGTGGTGAGCATGCCCTGCCGTTCGACGGCGTTCAGCGGAGCAAAGATTGGGAAAGGGATGGCAACGGCAGCGGGGGATGGGTCGGCAGCATCCGGGGCCGGGGGACCCGACGGCCCGCGAAACTCTAGTTTCACCTCGACGCTACGGCCGGTCGGGATGGCCCGCGACGGTTCGACCGCCCAGGCGTTCGGTATGCCGGGCAGCGGTCCGAAGTTCACGGCTGCGTCTTCGGGTACCACAGCGACCGACTCCAGCACATATCCCGGTGCGGTGCGGACGGCGAACTGCGGCAGCGGCCCACGCACCACCTTCACCCGCACCGTCGCGGTCAGCCGGGTGCGGCCTGGCCCCACGTGCCATGTCAGCGATTCGTCGGTGGCGATTTCGGGTTCGGCCGACCGTATCCGCACGGCCGGGGGTCGGCGGGTGCCGTCCGGTTGAGCGAGCGACCCAGCGAACTGCAACTTCAGCGATTTACCCGTCATGTTCACGGCCGGCCGATACTCGTTCGCTGTCCAGCCGTCGAGTTTGAACTCGGGGGAGAGGACTACCTCGATGGTGTCTGCCCCTGGCAGGGTGTTGGTCGTTCGCACGCCAGGGCACCGCCATTCCACCGCCCCACTGGGCAGTTCGGTGGTCGTATTGACCCGTACCCGCGTTGTGGAAACCCACTCCCGCCATGCCACCGTGAGCTTACCCGCAGTTCGACCATCGGCCGGTTCCTGCCGCCACCGCTCGACACCATCACTGCCCACCGCTGTCACCCGTACTCCGGCATCGGTGGCGAAGGTCTGTTCGCGGATCGCCCCTCGCGGGCATTCCAGGAGGAAGTCGAAGGTGCCTCGTGCCTCGCCGGGGGTCAACTCAAATCCGGCGGTTCGTGATGCTGCGACAGCCGATCCTGGGGTATCAGCCGCCCGTACCGCCAGCACCGCCCCTGGTAGCCCGCCCACGGCCCACCGCCACGTCTGCCCCTCGGCGGCGGGGAATGGCCCGGTCGCCTCGACCCGCTTGCCCCCCGCTGTGGTGAGTGTCGGCAAGCGGTCGGCGGGCAGGGTGATCTCCAACCTGGCGATGGCGGCGGGGGGGAATCCGAGGTCGAAGCGTTCCTCGTCATTCTCTTCGACTCCCCGAGCCGACCAGCCGAGGGTCACTGCTGTTTCCCGCTCGCCCCCCACCCACAGGAACGTACCGGGGAGTTCTTTCCCGCCGGGCTTCCCACGAAAGAGCAGGGCGGTGCGGTCGGCGGTGGGGGCGGCATCCGTGACAGCGAGGCGAAGGGCATCAAGCGGCACCAACCCCGGACGGCCTGCGGTGTTGGCGACTGTCCATTCGGCTGAGCCAGTGAGTTGGCCCGGTTGGTAACGAGCGCGGTAGGCCGCGGTGACGAGTTGCGGTGGAGTGCGTGCCAGTTGCGAGGCATCCGCCGCGGCCCGCACTTTGGCGTCGAAGTCGGTCCGGGTGAGTTTTCGGAGCGGCCCACGGGGGTCGGCGGTCAGGCGGTCGAATTGGTCATCGGTGAGGAACTGGCGGCGGAGCGGGAAGGGGTCGGGGGTGGCTTCGACAGGGATGGCCGCCGGCCCAGCGAGGGCGTGCAGGGGGGGCGGAGGAGGTGCAGCCACTCCCACGGCCCACAGCGCAGCCACCGACCCGATGGCCAGGAGCAGTCCGAGGCCGCGCATGGGGTCCACTCGGCGGGGGGGGCGGGCGTCGCGAACCGGAAGCGATAAGCCCCGCCGACGAGCGCCGACGGGGGTTAACTTACGAAACCGAGAGAAGTGCGTTCGACTGCGGGACGGCTCACTCGTCGTCGTCCTTCTTCTTCATGCGCATGAAAATCATCAACCCGACCAAACCGAGTAGGACCAGGATCATCGGAATGAGGATCAGCGGGTTCGAGAGAAGGTTGCCGGCGTCTTCGATAAAGTCGGCGAGCAGCATGGCGATCGGTCCTTTCCGGGGGGTCCGGAGGAGGGGGATTTGCCCGCCCGCCGCCGGTCGAACGCGGGCGGTGTGCGGATGGGCGAAATTTGACGCAAGTTGTACGCCTGCTGTGCTCACGGTTCAAGAGGTGCAACAGAAAAACCCGGCGTTTTCATCACCCACTCGACTACACTGGTGAAGCCAACCCCAGGGAACCGCCATGTTCCGCGTCACCAAAGAGTTAAACTTCTGCTTCGGCCACCGGCTGATGCATTACAACGGCAAGTGCCGCCAACTCCACGGGCACAACGCTCGCGCCGTCGTCACCGTCGCCGCTCACGAACTGGACGATCTCGGCATGGTGGCCGACTTCTCCGCCCTTCGTCGGCACATTGGCGACTGGATCGACCGCACCCTCGATCACAAAATGATCCTGCACAAGGACGACCCCCTGGTGACGCTCCTACGCGACCAGGGCGACCCGGTGCTGGCCATCGACGATCACCCGACCACCGAGAACCTGGCCAAGCTCATCTACGAACAGGTCGAACGCGAGGGCTACCCGGTCGTCGAGGTAACACTCTGGGAGACGCCGACCAGCTATGCCACCTACACCCCAGCGGGCGTGGCGGCGGTGGTCGGGGATTGAGGTGATTGCCGCCGGGGTCTGCGACCCCGGCGACGCGGTTGCCGACTACCTGCCCTTCCGCATCGCCTGCTCCAACTCCCGCCCGTCGGCCAACCCGTACTGCCGCTTGAGCGCCGCTTCTGGCCCGTATCGCAGCCCGTCTCGCACGAACGCTGTGAACATCTTCGCCCCCTTCCACCGCACCAGGAAGTCGGCCACCGCCACGCTCTGAGCGTGGAACCCGGTGACGTCGCCCGTCGGCACCGCTTCGGCCGTCAACACTTCGGTCGGTGTCGGCAGTTGACCGGCCTGCCCGTATTTCTCCGCCGTTCGCCGGTATCGTTCTACCTCCTGCTCGCTCGCACCGAGCACACCCATGGCCAACCCGGCCCACGCCGGCGGCGGCTTGCTCGGGAAAAGGTCGGTCAGCACGACGTGTGCGATCTCCCGTGGGAGGGCGTTCTCGATCAGTGTCTCGTCGTCCGCCCGCAGGTCGATCCGCCGGGAGGCCACTCGCCCGTTCGACAGCGTCACCTCGGCCCGCCCGCTGGCCGACGCCGGCAGCCCGGTAGCGGCGGCAAACGCCTCGGCCGTTGGGTGTAGCACGATCTCACACTTCGGCGCCCAGTCGGTACCAGTTGGCCCCGACCAGCGAGTGAACACTGCCGCCCGCGCTTTCTCGGCAGCAGTGAGTACTTCTTGAGCGGTGCGGGCCTGCCGGGGCTGGAATTTCACCACGAAACTCGGCGAGTCCGTCGCGTCGGCCGACGTCGGCACCGCGGGTGGCGTTTCGGCGATCGGGCGGGGTTTGGCGGCGGTGCCGGCCCGCTTGCGGGCGGCGGCCAGCACGTCGGCGGCGGCGGTGTGCAGTGCGGCTTGGGCGGGCACGCCGGCGAGGGCGTCCTCGATCTCCACGACCACCTCCCCGGCGGTGGTCGCGTCGGCGGTGGCGTTCAGGCGGTCGGTGGCGCACCGCACCCGGCAGTACGCCCACGCGGCCGATTGGTCCGCCGACAGGGTCGCCTTCTCCCGCACCGCCCGGGCGAACAGGTCGCGGGCCGTGGCGTACTTCGCCGGTTGCCCGTCCTTCGCCTGGCGGAACGCCTCGACGGCCAGTTTCACCGAGTCATTGCGGGCAGCGGGCGAGGCCGGCACCACGGCGGGTGAGACGGGGCCAAACGGGTCGGGGGCGGGCAGCGGTTGGGCGACGGCGAGCGACGAAAGCAGCAGGCCACCGGCCACCGCGAGGGCGGGGCGAAGTGCGGTCATGGGGCGCGTCCTTGCGGGGACAGGGCGACAGACGGGGTGAAACGCGAACGCGGCTCGACGCGGCCGAGGTGTCCGTACCCCTGGAGCGTCGTGAGAAATAGGTGTATACGGCATCTCGGCGGGAAAAAAAAGTCGAAGTCGGCAGCGTCGGGCTACACCATCCACATGACTTTCTTTCCCGCCGAAACCGCCGCCTGCAGCCGGCTGGTCGAACTCGCCCTCGCCGAAGACCTCGGTACCACCGGCGACCGCACCAGCCTGAGCACCATCTCCCCGACCAAGTCGGCCACCGCCGCGTTCGTTGCCCGCAGCCCCGGCGTGATCGCCGGCTTGCCCGCCGCGGCGCTCGTCTGTGCGGCGGTTGATGCCAAGCTGACGTTCACCCCGCTCATCGCCGACGGCACGGCGGTAAGCAAGGGCATCCGCGTCGCCACCGTGTCGGGGCCGCTGCAATCGGTGCTGGTCGCCGAGCGAACCGCCCTGAACTTCCTGCAACGGCTGTCCGGCGTGGCGACGCTCACCCGCAAATTCGCCGACCTGGTGGCCGGCACGAGGGCGAAGGTGCTCGACACCCGCAAGACGACGCCTGGCTGGCGGCTGCTGGAGAAGTACGCAGTGCGATGCGGCGGGGGGACGAACCACCGCGTCGGGCTGTACGACGCGATTCTGATCAAGGACAACCACATCGCGGGGTTGGGCGACCCGAGCACGGCGGTACGGCGGGCGGTGGAACTGGCGAGGGGTTATCCCGGCAACGCCGGCCTGCCGGTGGAAGTAGAAGTCGATTCGATTGAGCAGTTGAAGCAGGTGCTGCCGGTGCGGCCGGAGATCGTGCTGCTCGACAACATGACCACGGACGAGTTGCGGGCGTGCGTGAAGTTGCGGGATGAAACGGCACCGGGCGTGTTGTTGGAAGCGTCCGGCGGGGTAAACCTGACCACCATGCGCGGCATCGCGGAAACCGGCGTGGACCGCATCAGCGTCGGGGCGATCACCCACTCGGCGGTGGCTCTGGATGTGGCGCTGGATTATGTGGGGTAGGGTGGCCGGCTCTCGACGAGAGCCGGAACTAACCCGCCACGGCGAGAGCCGTCCACCCTATCCGAGGAACCACCGCATCAGGTCACACCCCGGATCGAACCGCATCGGCCCATTCTCCGCCGTCACTTCGTCGTAGCTCCTTTGGCCGCTTTGCGGGATGCCATCGCCGCACACGGCGAATGGCACGGCCCCGTGGGCGTGGGCCTTCGTAAGTAGCGTCGTACGGTGGTCGGGTTCGATGAGAATGCGGTACTCGCCGTAGCGGGGGAGTGCCTCCAGCAGTGGACCGACGATGTGCATGTCGATCTGCTCCAGCGCCTTCACCTTCTCGTCCGCCTTCCCCTCGTGGCTCGCCTCGTCCGGCGCTTCAACGTGCACGCACACAAGGTCGAACGCCCCGAGCGCTTCGATGGCGTATTTGCCCTTGTTGGCGTAGTTGGTGTCGAGGTACCCGGTGATGCCCGGCACCTCGATGCGGTGCCAGCCGAGCAACGCCCCGACGCCCCGCACCAGATCGACCGCCGAGATGATCGCCCCCCGCTTGCCGTACACCTCCTCGAACGATTGCACCTGCGGGGCTTTGCCCTGCCCCCACAGCCAGATTTGCGTGGCAGGCAGCTTCCCGGCCGCGGCACGGGCGGCGGTCGCCGGGTGGTTCGCCAGGATCGGCTTCGACAACTCCATCAACTCACACAGCATCTCGCGGCCCGGCCCCACTGGCAGGTGGTCGGCAACCGGCTGGCCCTGCACGTCGTGCGGTGGTTGCGTCTTCGTGCCGGCGAGCGGCGACGCATCTGACTTCCCCCGCCACACGAGGATGTTGCGGTAGCTCACCCCGGCGTGGAACTCGATCGTGCCGCCGCCGATCTCACGTCCGCCCAGTTCCTTCTGCAAGGCGTGGATCAGTTGCTTGCCGTCCTCGCTCGGGATGTGCCCGCTGGTGAAGTTCTCCATCCGCCCATCGGGGAAGTGAACCAGGTTGCACCGCACCGCCCAGTCGTGCGGGCCGAGGTGAATACCCCGCAAGCGGGTCGTACCCGAACAGCGACAGGGTGGCCACGTCTGAGGCCGGCGTGAGTGACGGCGGCACGTTGTTGCTCAGGCCGACGAACCCGGCCTGCACCACGCGGTCCATGTTCGGCAGGCGGGCGGCTTGCAGCGGGGTGCGGCCGCCGAGCGATGCCTGCGGTTCGTCCGCACACCCATCCGGGATGACGATGACGTGTTTCATGGTGGCGATTCTATTCGCTGGGGAGTGCCGTCGCCGAGAGCTCTGCTGCCATGTTCCGCCGTGCCGCCTCTTCACCTTCCGTAAGCATCGCCTCAGTGCGATAGATCCGCGGCCGGCTCAGGAAGGAGTTAAGCACCTTCCGTCGGCCGGCGTAGTAGTCAGCCTCCGGCACCCATGCGTACTCTTTTCTCACGTCGGCGGCATAGCGGGCATACCGCACTTCGCTCGCTCCGAGGATGGCCAGGTCGGCGTCGTGCAGGATGTCGAAGTCTGGGCCGGTGAACGTTCCGCCGTCGAAGTGGGCGGTCGATCGGACCAATTCAGCAACATGGTTCACCAACGCCGCGGGTAGGCCCAGCGCTGCCAATTCCCGCATGGCCAGTTCTGCGCTCCGTGTTTCATTGTCGTTTGCCTTCGGATCATAGACGGCATCGTGATACCACACGGCGAGCAGCACCGACGCCCCCCCCTTGAGTCGCCCGACGACCCGCAGCACCTCGCCGACGTGTTCGAGGGTGTGGTAGTGGCGGTGCGGTTCGGAGTACGCTGCCACCAGGTTGTCGAACGCGGGGTACGCGGCGGCCGGCGCCACTCCAAACGGGGCGAGCAAGTAGACCCAGCCGCGTTGCATCGCATCGAGTCGTTCGGGAGAGATCATGAGAGCCGCCGGTAACGCGTGGGAGACTCGGGCTGAAGAATAGTTTAGACTGACGATATGTCTCACCGGTCCTGAACGGAATCCGCCATGACCGCCGTGCCGCTGCCGGTCGCGCTGGAAGAGAAACTGGACGATGTGGCCGCCGAGGTCCGCCGGTTGCGGGTGCTCCGTGGGGTGAGTTGGTTCGCCGTAGGCGTGTTTGCGGTGCCTGTTGTCGCGGTTTTGGCCGATGGAGTGTTCGACCTCTCCCCCCTGGTCCGCGGGCTGATACTCGTCGGGTGGGTGGCGGTGGCGGCGCTGCTCGGGTGGTGGCTCGTCCTCCGTCGACTGCGGGGCGAGGTGCCCCCGCGGGAGTTGGCCGCTGCCATCGAACACGAATTCCCCAACCTGGCCGAGCGACTGAGTACGTTGGTGGAACTGAGCGAGAAGGCCGACCCCGGCAACGGATCGAAAGGAATGATCAAGCTGCTCGCCCAGGAAACAGAGAAGCGAGCGAAGAAGATGGATTTCAGCAAGGTTGCACCGACTGGGTTCAGCCTGCGGCTGGCTGGGTTTGCCGTACTCGTGGGGTTGGTTGCCCTCACCCCGCTGTTTGCCTTCCGTGGGGCAACCGAGCGGGTGCGTCGGCTGGTCCTGCCGTGGTACACCCCGCCGGTGGAAGTGCCGTACAAGCTGACGGTGAGCAGCGGCAATCCGGTGATCAAACGAGGCGAACCGGTGACGCTCTCGGCCTATCTGGAGCGTACCAAATCAGACGGTGAGTTACCCACTGCCGCCACCCTTGTGTATCGCGTGGTCGGGCAAACCGAGGAGCGTCGCCTGCCAATGAGCGGTGACGAGAAAGCGGCGTTCACCGTCACCCGCCCGAAGGTGGATGCCGAGTTCGAGTACAAGGTCGAGTGCGGGAAGTTGGAGAGCAAGTGGTTTGAGGTGGCTGTGGTTGATCCGGTGGAGGTCGATGAAGCCAGTAGCGGGGTCGAGCTCAGTTTCCCAAAGTACACCGCCCTGCCGGACGCCGAGCAGAAGTGGGGGCCGGTGAAGGCACCTGAGCACAGCACCGCGACGTTCATCTTGAAGCTCACCCGCGAACCGGCCGATGTTCACGCCGAGTGGCGACCAGGCACCGCCAAGGCCGACCAGGGAGGCACCGACCTCACCCGTTCGCTGGCGTTCGCCGACGATCGCCGCACTGTCACCCTGAAGGCACCTCTGCCAACCAACGGCACGGTGCGGTTCACACTATTCGCCGAGAAGAAGGTCCGCACCGATGTGCCGGTAGCGATTGAGGCCGACCCGGACCAGCCGCCGCGGTTCATCCCCCCGCCCATCGGCCTGCCAGACGGCCCACGGGAGGTGAAGAAGGACGCCGAACTCCGGCTCGATGTGACCGTCACCGACGATGTGGCCGTGGGCGGGCTGTTCTTCGATTACGGCCCAGCGACCGAGGACGCAGCCTTTCAATCGGAGCCGCTCGCCATCAAGGCAGTCGGGAAGACGGCTGCCGGCAAGGTTGTGGTAAAACTGGCTGGCAAGGCGGCCCTGGGCGACACCCTCCGTGTGCGGTTGCGGGCGGTCGATACCCGTTCGATTCCCGAATTCGGGCTGACGCCGAACGAAGCGACCTTCCCGCCCGACAACAAGTGGGCAATCTTGCGGGTGGTGGAGAACGCTCGCCCGCTGGCCGAACAAGACATCGTCGCCCAACAAGAGGGCTTGCGGAAAAAGCTGGACGACGCGGCCGAGAAGGTGGAGGAGGCGAAGCGAACAGTCGACGAACTGGCAA
Source organism: Fimbriiglobus sp. (assembly GCA_025459365.1). GTDB lineage: Bacteria > Planctomycetota > Planctomycetia > Gemmatales > Gemmataceae > JALHQU01. The sequence goes on along the minus strand of JALOQR010000157.1, from coordinate 3,380 downwards.
AGGCGACCGAGGGGAAGCCATCGCTGACCGCAGCCCAAGCGGCCGAGACGGTGGCGGCCCGCGAGCAGGCCCAGCAAGCCGCTCGCCTGCTCGAAGAGTTCGCTGCCGATGCCGCCCGCACGCCGGAGTTGGCCCCACTCGCCAACGCTGCACGTAGGGTCGCTGCCGAACCGCTCACCGCCGCCGAGGAAGAACTCCGCAAGGCCGCCGCCGAGCCGAAGGCCGACGCCCGCGACGAAAACCTGAAGAACGCGCAGGGCCACCTCACCGACACCGCCGAACAGCTCAAGCGGTTGAGGACATTGAACGACACCGCCGCCAACGCCCGCCTCGACCGCTCCCGGCTTGAAGAACTGGCCGACAAGCAGCAGGAATTGAGCAACGAGGCGAAGAAAGCCGACCCCGAGAAGGCGAAGGATCTCGCCGAGAAGCAGAAGGAACTGGCCGAGCAGTTGAAGAAGTTGCGGGAGGAGAGCGAGACGCTGAAAAAAGCGGGAAAAGAGGCCGATCGGCTGCGAGGGGAGGATGTCGGAGCGGCGGCGGGTGAACTGGCCGACCGTCAGCGCGAACTTGACTCTGCCATCGAGCGATCGCGGGATCAGGGTCGCCGTCAGCAACTCAGCGAGTTGAAGAACAAACAGCAGAAGCTGAATCAACAGGCGAAACAACTCGGCGATAAGACCGACACTGCGGTCGACGCCCCGCTGAATCGTCAGCCGTTTGACGATGCTGAGGGGCTACTCCAAAAGCAGAGAGCGGCTGACGCCCTGACCGAACAGGAAAAGGCGGCCCGCGAGTTGGAGCGGCGAGCAGAAGAGCTGAGCCGACGGGCAAAAGACCGCAACGACCCAAGGCTCGCCGCCGAGCAACTGCGGCGGTGGCAGGACGACCTGAACCGCCGCACCGCCGACGCTGCCAGGAACAGCCCGGCGGGCATCCCCCAGGCTGAGAAAGACCAACTCGCTGCCGAGCAGAAGGCCATTGTCAAGGTAGTCGAGCGATTGAAACTCCCGCCGAAGTCAGACGAGTTGGAAACCCTACGCCGCGATGCCACCAGTGGGGCGAACATTGCCGCCGAACAACTTCGACAATCCCCGACTAACGCCGCCGACTCCCAGAAGAAGGTTGCCGACACACTGGCAAAGTTGGTTGAAAAGACTCCGACCAACCAGCAGCGACGCGACGCGGCCCGGAAAGAACTTGACAAACTCCGCAAGGAGCAGGAGCAGTTGGTCGACGAAGCCAGACGAAACGCCGACGCCTCACGGGGCAACCCCGACACCCCCGCCACCCGTGACGAACTGGCGAAGAAACTGAAAGAACAGGCCGAGAAGGAAGACGAACTGGTGAAAAAGCTCGCCGACCTCGACACGCCGGGCGCCGAGCATCGTCGCGATCGCGCCGTCCAGGCCGGCAAGAACGCCGCCGACGACCTGAGGTCAGGACTCCCGCAAGACATCCCAACCTCGCAGGAACAGACCCGCCGGCAGATGGACCGCCTCGGCGAAGCGCTGGAAGGAAAGACGCCCGCCGACGAGAAAGCGGCCGAACTTGCCCGGCTTCAACGGCTCCTGAGTAAAGACCTCGAAACCGCCCGGACGCCCGAAGACGTGCAGCGGCTCCAGCGGCGGCAACAGGATCTTTCCCACGAGGTGCAGCGGCTCAAGGCCCCAGACGCCCCCGGCCAACTCTCCGACGCCCAGGACGCGGCCCGCGCTGCCGATCGCGCCGCCCAGAAGCCGACGCCCGATGTGGACGAACTCCAGAAGAAGGCCACCGCCGCCGCCGCCGCCCTCGACACACTGGCCGAGCGCCTCGGCGGGGAGTTGCCCCAGGATCGCCTGGAACGGCTGGCGAAGAATCGCCAGGAGGAGTCCGAGAAGGCGAAGCAGGCCGAGGGAACGCGGGCCGACCTGGGCCGCACCCGTGATGCTCAGAAGCAGGTCGAGCGTGACCTCGCCGACCTCGTCGATACCCGCACCGGTCAGGCCCAGGCCGCCAAGAAAAAGCTTCAGGATGCTTTGGAAAAGCTAGCCAAAATACCGGAACCAGACAGGGCCAGGGACGCTCAGCAACAGGCCGCCGATGCCGCCCGTAGGCTGGCCGACGCTGTGAAGAAGAACGGCGATCGGGCCGCCGCCGACAAGCTCCCCGAACCAATCACCTCCGACCCGGCCGACCCGAACGACCCCGCTAATGCCCTGCCCACCGAGAAGGACGCACAACAAGCCCGCGACCTCGCCCGGCAACAGCGTCAACTCCGCGACGATGTGGCGAAGGCCGCCGAAAAGCAGAACAAAGGTGACGCCCCACCGCCGACCGCCGGCGACTCGCTCGCAGATCTGGCCAAGGAACAAGCCGAACTTGCCAGGAAGGCGGGCGAACTGGCCGCGAAAGCGAAGGGCGAAGGCGATCCGTCGGGTGAGGCGGCGGAGAACGGGGCAAAGGCGACAGAACAAGCCGCGAACCAGATGAAGGCCGGCAACCCAGGCGAGGCCAAGGCGGCCGGGACCAACGCCGCTGACAAGTTGCGGCAGGCCGGCAACGCGGCCCGCAACCCGCAACTGAAGGCCCAGGCCGAAGAACTGGCCCGCCAGCAAGACTGGCTGAACCAGAAGGCCGGTGCGATCGATCCGTCGGCGGCCACCGTCCGCCAGCGTAACCGCCAGGGCGAACTCAAGGCCGACGCCGAGGCACTCGCCGAGAAAGCCGACCGGGCGGCGAAAGACGCCGGCCCGGACTCCCCCGCCGCGAAGAACCTGAACGACGCCGCCGACACCGCCCGCGACGCCGCCCGGCAGATGGAGCAGGCCGACCGTAGCGGGAAGAATGGTCAACCCGATGAAGCGGCCAAAGCTCGTCAGCAGGCCGAGCGGAAGCTCGACGACTTAGCCCGCAGTGCCCGCGGCAACACCCCCGATCCGAATGCCCGGCCCGACCCGAACGCCAGGCCGACCGACGACGCCGTAAAGAACGCTGCCGAACAGATGCGACAGGCGGAAGACGGGCTGAAAAGAGGCGAGGGGACAAAAGCAGGCGACGCCGCCATGAAAGCCGCCAACGACCTCCGCAAGGCCGCTGAGCAGATGGCCAAGGCCCAGCAGGGTCAGGGGTCAGGCACTGGCGAAGGGAAGGGCGAAGGCCAGGCGGGGAATACTCCGGGCAGCGGCGGGGGAAAGTCGGGTGAGGTGCCAAGCGTGGTGATCGAGAACCTCGGCAAGTCGTGGGGCGAACTGCCCGGCGAGGTGAAGTCGAAGATTACACAAGAACTGAAGGCGAGGTACGGCGACGACTACGCGCGGGTGATTAAGCTGTACTTCGAGCAACTGGCCGAGCGGAAGTGACTGTCCCAGCGAGCCGTGCCCCGTGAGGGGTCGGTT
>JALOQR010000459.1 GCA_025459365.1 Fimbriiglobus sp. | reverse complement strand
CGGAGCGAGCGACACCCTGGGGATACGACATCCCTCGACCCCAACGGGGTCGTTCACCCAGCCCAGGGTTGAGCGAGCGGAGCGAGCGACACCCTGGGGGAACGAGGGCGAGATCGCGCCCGACACCCACGACCCCGGTGGGGTTTTGATCCCCCGGCTCGCCAAGATCATTTCCCCCCTTCCCCGCCCGCCCGCCGCCCGCAACAATCGCATGGTCCCCCCGAGGTGCCGCCATGCGACCCGTGTTCGCCGCCCTACTCGCCCTCCTCTTGCCACTGGCCAGCATCGCCCAGGAAAAGAGTGGCGAGAAGAAGAAGGACCCATCCGATGAGGTGTTCAAGCCGGCCGGGGCGGTGCCCCGGTTCAAGATCACCGTCGACCCCGACGCCCTCAAGGTGCTGAAGAAAGAGCCGCGGAAGTACGTCCGTTGCACGGTGAGGGTTGGTGACGCCCAGTTCGAGGACGTGGGAATTCACCTGAAAGGGGCGGCCGGCTCGTACCGCGACTGGGACGACCGCCCGGCCCTCACCCTCAACTTCGACAAGTTCAAGAGCGGGCAAAGGTGGCAAGGGCTGGACAAGATCCACCTGAACAACTCGGCCCAGGACGGCAGCGTCATGCACGAGATCCTCGGCTCAGAGATGTACCGGGCAATCGGGGTGCCGACCGCCCGCGCCGCCCATGCCATCGTCGAACTGAATGGCCGAAAGATGGGGCTGTACGGGCTAAAAGAGGGGTACAACGGCAACTGGATCGAGCGGAACTTCCCCAAAGCCGACAAAGGCAACCTGTACGACGGCGGGTTCCTGCAGGATATCGACGCCCCGCTCGAACTCGACACCGGCAAGGATGTGAAACGGAAGGACTTGGAGGCGTTGGTGAAGGCGTGCCGCGACGGCGACCACAACAAGCGGTACGCGGCGGTCGAGAAAGTGGTTGATGCCGACCTGTTCACCAAAATGGCAGTGGTGCAGGCCCTCACCTGCGACTGGGACGGCTACCCGCGGAACCGGAACAACTACCGAGTGTACTTCCGCCCGACCGACGGCAAGGCGGTGTTCATCCCGCACGGTATGGACCAACTCTGGCAGAACCCCGGCGAGGGCATCTGGCCGGGCTGGGGCGGCATGGTCGCCCAGACCCTGCTCGACCACCCGGAGGGACGAAAGAAAGGCATCGCCACCTACAAGGAGGTGGTGGAGAAGCAGTTCGTGCTGGAAACACTCAACAAGCGAATCGACGAGTGGGGGAACCGGGCGAAGGAGGCGCTCGCCGCCATCGATAAGAACCAGGCGAAGAACTACGAGAACGAGCTGAAGGGGCTGAAAGAGAGGCTCAAGCAGCGGGCCGACCTGCTGAAGCGTGAACTGCCGAAACTGAAGTGATCAGTGTGCCGGCAACCCGATGCCGGGTAAGGCAGGCAACCCCCACCCTACCCGGCAGGCATTTCGCGGAATGCAAATCACTTGCTGAACGTGTACGTCCAGCTCCACACGGCCTTCTTGCCCGGTTCCAGGTCGAGTTGGATGAACGGCTCCGGGCAGATGGTCGTGCCCACCCCCCACACGTTGAATGCACTCAGCGGCTTGTCGCCGGTCACCCGCACCGACGCCCCGCCCTTATACCGGATGTCCACCCGGTTCTGGCTGGCGTCCTTCCCAAACCCGCCGAGTTCGGCGAAGACACTCCCCTTGTCCAGCGGGCCGGTGAGACGCAACGTGCGGTCGTCGATGGTCACCAACTCCTTCCACCGCTCGCGGCCGGCCTGCACCGTCGGCTTGAACCCGAACACCACCTCGTACTTCTCCCCCACCGCAGCCCCATCGCAGTTGAAGAAGTTGTGCGTGTAGTGGTCGTTCTTGATCGCCTTCGTGCCGGTGTTCTCCAGGATGTGCTGAACGCGGACCTCCTCCCCCTGCACGGCGACGATCTTGGTGTACTTGTAGGCGTAGCCGGTGGTGATGCCGGCGGCGTGCTCGAACGCCACCTTCGCCGGGGTGGTGGTCGTCTTCCACTCCGGGGTCTTGGCGAACTTGTACGTCTGGAAGCGGTTGTATTTCTCCTCCTTCGGCTTCACCAACTCGCCCACGCCGACCTTGAGGAAGCCCTCGCCCACCTTGGCGTCGGAGTACCCGAGGGCGTCGGCGGTGCCGAACTCCTCGCATGGGCCGACGATGTCGTCGTGGTTGGTCGGGGTGTGGTTGTCCTTCCACGGACCGAACAGCTTGTGCTTGCCGTACTCCACCGAGAACACACCGGACCAGTCGAACCGCGTGCCGCGATGGTAGCCTTTCTCGGCATCGGGCAGATAGACGGTGACGGCGAGTTGATCCGACTGGATGACGTGCGTGGGGTGGTCGGCAGCGAAAAGCGGGACGGTGGCCAGCACGGCGGCAATCAAGGAGAGCATCCGCGGCATCGGCGAGACTCCGGGAGGGAGAGGATGACGACGGGGATTGTACCAGACCTTCCCCCGCCCGCGGCACTGCCGCTGCTACGATGGGGTTATCCGCCGACGGAGACAGCCCGTGCCCCACTTCGACGATGACGACCGCCGCCGCTTCCACCGCGATCAACCGACCGCCGGCAGCAGCCCGGTGGCCTGGGCGCTGGTAGCCGT
>JALOQR010000458.1 GCA_025459365.1 Fimbriiglobus sp. | reverse complement strand
GCGGCCGCGTTGCGCCGCACGGAGGCGAAGCTCTGCGCCAGGGCGCGCGGCACGCCCCCGAGTCAAGGAGAGAGCCTGTGTTTCCCATCCTGATCCGCAAACCACCGGCCAATTTCGCAGGGAGTATTCCACCGGTGATGTCGTCTTCCGGTGAGGGAAAGGGGTGAGCGCGGAGCGCGGATGTCCCGGACGCCTCAGCGGCGTGCATCCTCGGGGATGGCGCGGCACAATCCTCTGACCCTCCTTCCAATAAGAAGGCCCGCCACGGGTGCAACCGTGCGGGCCGGTGGCCGGTGCAACTCCGCTTCGCTCAGCCGACCGGCCGCGGCGAGGGCGGGCAGTTCGCCATAGCTGTGCCCGGCGAAGGCATCGGCGGTCACCCCGAACCGGTCGCGGAGGAGCTTGAACGCCCCGTAGCTCACCGCTCCGAGTGCCGGCTGGGCCACGTCGGTGCTGCGCAGGGCGTCGTCTTGCTTCTGCTTCGCGTCGGAGGCGAAGTTGGTCGGTGGATAGATGAGGTCGGCGAGGTGGTTCTCGTTCGCGTCGGCCAGCGTGTTCAGCACCTCGGGGAAGGTGCAGGCCAGATCGCGGAGCATGCCCACCCGCTGCGACCCCTGGCCGGGGAACAGCACCGCCAGCTTAGCCGGCGTGCCGCGGCCGAAGTACGCCCCGTCGGGCAGGCTCCACCGCTCGGCGTTCGGCTCGGCGGCGAGCTTTGCCTTCACTGCGTCGAGCAGTTTTGGCAGGTCGGTGAGGGTGCGGTGAGCGACCACCACCAGCCGGCACGGGGCCGACGGATCGAACGAACTGCGAGACTGTTCGGCGGTGCGGGCGAAGGCATGCCACGCGTGCGGTCCGTCGGGTCGCGGCAGTCCGGCGGTCAACTCTTGGGCCGATTTGCCGCTCACGGCCAGGATTTCCACCTGCCCGTCCCAGTCGGGGGCGGCCTTCACTGGGCTGTGTTCTTCGAGCACTGCGTGGAAGTTCGACCCGCCGAAGCCGAACGCACTGACGCCCGCCCGCCGCGGGTGGCCCACACTCGGCAGCCACGGCCGCATTTGCAGGTTGACGTAGAACGGCGAATCGGCGGCTTGCAGCGGCTCGACGGGTGCGGTCACCTTGAGCGTCGGCGGCAGCACCTTGTTGTAGAGCGACAGCGCCGCCTTGATGAGCGATGCCGCTCCCGCCGCCGCCTTCGTGTGCCCGATCATCGACTTGACCGAGCCGACGGCCGTCCGCGGTGCGGGCGACGTGCCAAACACCGCCTTCAACCCGGTCGCCTCGACCGCATCACCGACCTTCGTGCCGGTCCCGTGCGCCTCCACCAGTTCCACCGTCGCTGGATCGACGCCGGCGCGGGTGTACGCATCCAGCAGGCAACGCCGCTGGCCTTCGGCGCTCGGGGCGTAGATGGCGTTCCCCTTGCCGTCGCTGCTCGTGCCGAGGCCCTTCAGCACGGCATAGATCGTGTCACCGTCGCGCTCGGCGTCGGCCAACCGCTTCAGCACCACCACCCCCAGCCCCTCGCCGAGGATGGTGCCGTCGCCGTTGGCGTCGAACGGCTTCGAGTTGCCGGTCGGGGAGAGCGCCGGCGTCTTGCTGAAGCACATGTACATGAAGATGTCGTTGAACGTGTCGACCCCACCGGTGACGACCACGTCCGCCTTGCCCGTCTGGAGTTCCATCGCCGCCAGGTGGACCGCACTGAGCGAGCTGGCACACGCGGCATCGACCACGCAGTTGGTGCCGTGCAGGTCGAGCTTGTTGGCGATCCGCCCGGCGACCACGTTGCCGAGCAGGCCGGGGAAGCTGTTCTCCTGCCACGGTACGTAGCTGTCGCCGATCCGCTCGATCACGTCGGCGGCCTGATCTGCCGGCACACCGGCGTCTATCAACGCCCGCTTCCAGTGCGGGTGCCCGAGCCGGGCACCGAGCGGGATGACCAGTTCGAGCGTGCCCGTCACCCCGAGGATGACGGAGATGCGGGAGCGGTCCACATGTTTGGCGGCGGTGTCGATCTTCGCGTCGGTCAGCGCCTGCTTGGCCGCCACCAGCCCCAGCAACTGCGACGTATCGGTCGCCTCGATGTCCTTCGGCGGAAGCCCGAACTCGAGCGGGTTGAAGTCCACCACATCCAGAAACCCGCCGCGGCGGGCGTAGGTCATGTCCGGCTTCTTCGGGTCGGCGTCGAAGTAGTCGTCGGGGTTCCAGTGGGTGCCGGTGGGCACATCGGTGATGGCGTCGACGCCGTGTTTGACGTTCGCCCAGTACGCGCCCGGCCCACCTGCCTTTGGGAACAGGCAGCCGATGCCCACGATCGCCAGAGGGGAAAACTCGGTGTTCTTCAACGGGGGAACCCGTGCGTAGGGTGGGTCCGCACGGGTCGTCAGACCCGGCGCGACCCACGGGGGTGATGAATCGACGTGGGTCGGCGCGGGCGACACGCCCGCTGGACCCACCCTACAAGATCGCTACAAGATCGCGTCCAACTCGCTCTCGTTCTTCGCCTTCAGCGGGAACCAGTCGTCGGGTAAGTCGATCCCCTGCTGTCGCAGGGCCTCTCGCCGCAGGTGAACGCACGCTCCGAACAGCAGGTTCTTGGCGACTGCGGCCACCGTGCGGGCGGCCGGGGTCTCCAGC
>JALOQR010000457.1 GCA_025459365.1 Fimbriiglobus sp. | reverse complement strand
TTCGCCGAGCGGGTGGAGCGGGTGCTGGGCGAGAAGTTTGCCGACCTGTCCACCACCTTCGACCCGAACTCAACGCGGGTGAACCTCGACTCCCGGCTGGTGAAGCGGTTCCACGACTTCATGGAAGACGACTTCAACACCGGCGGGGCGGTCGGGGTGATGTTCGAGTTGGTGGGCTCGCTCAACCGGCTGGCCGACGACAAGAAGTTGGAGGACCGGACGAACGCGGCCCCGGCCGCGGTCGCTGAGTTCCGCGCCGGCGTGCTCATGCTGAAAGAGTTCGCCGATGTGCTCGGGCTGACATTCACCCCGAGCGAGGCCAAACTCGGCGGGGGCGACCAACTCGTATCCGGGCTCATGCAACTGCTGCTCGACCTGCGGGCCAACCTGCGGGCCACCGCCAAGGAGGCGGCGAAGGACAACCCGCTGAAGAAGGCGCTCTTCGACCAGACCGACGTGATCCGCAAGCGGCTGGCGGAGTTGGGCGTCACACTCGAAGACCGCCCGCAGGGGACGACGTGGCGGGTCGGGTGACGGCACCGGCGATCGCTACCGCCATTGCCCCGCATCCGCCCCGCCGGCTACCCTCCACTTCCCCCGACGCACGTCAACTCGTCCCGGCCGCCCGTGGTCGCACCCGCGGGCATTCCTACCGGAGACGCCTCATGTTGGAAGCCGACCTCGGGCTGGCCTGCCCACCCGACTACCACCCCGCCCCCGCCCGCTTCTGGACCCACCGCCGGCAGGTGAAGGCCGCCCCGGTGCCGATGCCGGCCGTCACCCCCGAGCAGCACGCCGCGATGCTCGGCGAGTTGGAAACGCACCTCCACCGTCCGGCGTTCGCCCCACCCGCCGCCGTCAGCACCACCGCCCGCGTCACGGCCCCGGTCAACGACCCCGCCGCCCCGCCGTTTGCCGCCGTGCTCAAGATGTTCATGGTGTTCGGTGGCGGGCTGTCGGTCGGGTCGGCGTTCGTGATCGGGCGGCGGGCGGTGCTCACCGCCGGGCACTGCGTGTACGCCGACGGCCGTTGGGCGAACAACATCCAGTTTGTCCCACGATACGAGAGCGGTCGCAAACCGCTCGGCACCTTTGCTGCGGTGAGCACCACCACTCTCCGCGAGTTCACCCAACTCCCGCCCGGCCCGCGGTATGTGTATGACCTGGCCGCTTGCGTGGTGGACAAGGACTTCCCGGACGAACTGGTGCCGGCGGCCTACTCGGTGAACACAATCTTGCCGGCGGGCCAACTCCGCAGCGTCGGCTACCCAGCCGAGCCGTCACGGGCGTTCCCGTTCGACGGCGAGCGGATGTGGGCGTCGGCCGGCGACTACCACGCGGAGGACGACCCCGGCCGCGGCACCACCGCCCCGCGGGTGTTCGCCCACTTCAACGACCTGACCGGCGGGTGCAGCGGCGGGCCAATCTTCGATGGCGGGAACCGGGCGGTCGGGTTGAACAGCCACGTGCGGGTCTTGCGAAACGGCCGACGGGAGGAGCCTCCGCGGATGTTCAGCCCATACTTCGGCGACGCCCTGACCCGGCTGGTGCGGTGGCTGGAGGCGAACGGCGGCCGGCCGAACCCGCCGCACACCCCGGTCGCCCCGCCGGACGACCCGCCAAGCCTGCGGGCCGAGTTCCGCCGGGTGGCCGACCGACTGAACGAGTTGATCGGCAAACTGTGATCGGGACGGTGGGGGCGGGCGGAATTGGTTGCCCCCCGCCCCTGCTGTCGGGTAAGCTCACTTCCCTGCCGGTTCGCCTCTCCCCGCGGATGTCCGCCCCATGCTCAGCTTCTGCTCCCCCGGTTCCCGCCGCGAGTTCCTCCGCGTCGGCGGGCTGGCCCTCGGCGGCCTCACCCTGTCGCACACTCTCGCTCGCGGCGGCAGCCCGCTGTCGTCGGCCGGCGGCCCGCTGACCGACAAGTGCGTCATCTTCCTGTTCCTCCACGGTGGGCCGAGCCAGATCGAGACGTTCGATCCGAAGATGGGGGCGGCGGCCGAGGTGCGATCGGCTACCGGCGAGGTGAAGACGGTGCTACCGGGCGTGACGTTCGGCGGCACCTTCCCCAAGCTGGCGGCCCGGGCCGACCGGCTGAGTGTGGTGCGGTCGTTCGTGACGGGCGACGGCAACCACGACATCAAGCCGGTGGTGGGGAAGGACACGGCGGCAGCGAACCTGGGGTCGGCGTATGCGAGCGTCGCCGGCAGCACCCGCGAGAACGGCATGCCGACAAACGTCGCCCTCTTCCCGCAGTCGATCGACCCGAAGTGCCAGCCGATGCAGACGGGGTTCGGCAACTTCCTGGCGAGCGGGCCGTTCGGCCCCGCCGGCGTGCCGTTCGTGCCCGGCTCCGGTGGGCCAGCGCAGAAGAACCTGACCCTCGGCATCCCCCAGACTCAACTCGGCGATCGGCGAGCGCTCCTGGCCGCGTTCGACGGGGCGAAGGGTCAACTCGACGCCACCTCTGCCGACCTCGACGACACCCGTCAGAAAGCGTTTTCGCTCCTGCTCGGCAACGCCGCCGAGGCGTTCGACCTGAAGACGGAAGACCCGAAGGTGATCGCCCGATACGACACCGAGCCGCTGTACGACGTGACCAAGATCGACAAGAAGTGGAACAACCACAAGTTCTACACCGACAACGC
>JALOQR010000156.1 GCA_025459365.1 Fimbriiglobus sp. | reverse complement strand
GGTGTCGGCCATTCTCATCCCGCAGGCCGATCGGTCGACCCTACAACAAACGGCCTCGGTTGCTCCGGTGGCGGCGGTACATCCTCTAGCCGTGCCGGCTGTCCAAATGCTCGCCGATCTCTCGTTCAGCGACATCCCAGTGACAGTGACGGACGGCACTCGCCTATCTGCCGACTTTACTCCCCGTCTTTCAGGTTCGTATCTCCTGAAGTTCACCGACGACACTGGCCTGAGTGGTACGCGCTTGCTCGACTTCCGAGTCGCCACTGATCCGGCCCCAGTGGTGAGGCTCGACCGCCCAGCGGTCGGAAAAGATCCGCTTCATCTCTTACCAACTGCGACGACCACTGTTCGAGCGGCCGCGACCGATCGTCTGTTTGCACTCAAGGCAATGAGCCTTGAATACCGTGTGGGCGGGCCGGATGCACCCGTGCGTACTCTGCCGCTGGTCGATCTTCACGGGATTGGTCGCCCACTCTCGGGCGTCGTGGGTGCTGCGGCGGCAGCGGGGCATGCAAAGCAACCAAGCGCCGAGGCGATTGTCTCGATCCCTGTCAGCGCTTTTGTCAAGCCTGATGGCACTCGCCCGACCGATGGCGACCGCATCACCCTGCGAGCGGCCGCGACTGATTTCGACGACGTGAGTGTTCTGAAAGACCCAGGCCGGAGTCCGGAGGAGGTGACCATCCTTGTGGTGAGCCGGCCGACTCTCGACACTATCCTTCAACAAGAACTGGCCAAGTTGCGGCCGAAGTTGCTTCTCCTTCGCGAACAACAACGGGGTATCCGCGAGCGAACCGAAGATGTGCAGAAGGCGGCCACTGAAGGAAAACTGACACCCGAAGACAGTAGCAAACTCGGCCAGGCCGAGCGCGATCAACGTGGAGTTCGGAACGACTTGACTGATCCTGCCGAGGGCATGATCCAGGCCGCCGAACTCCTCCGCCAGACAATCCGCATGAATGATGTGCCTCGCTCAACAACCACTGAAAGGGTGGAGGCACTTGCCGATAACCTCACCCGACTTGCCGAAAGGGATCTCGACCCGATCGAACCGCTGATTGCTTCGGCCAAACAGGAGGCCGACACACCCAAAGCGGACGCGCGCAAGGCAGCGGAGGACTTGAGGAAAGCGGTCGCTCGTCAGAAATCGACCGAGTCGAGCCTCGATTCGCTGCTCAAGTTGCTCGAGCAGTGGGGCGGGGCGGGGGAGGTGAAGGCCGAGGCACGGGCGATCAAGGAACAACTTGTGAAGGCGGGCGAGCGTGCGAAGGCTGTATCGGAGAAGGTTGAGGCGGGCAAGATGGTCCGCGAACTATCGCAGCGGGAGAAAGCCGATCTCGAAAAAGCCGCGGAGCCATTCGATCAGTTGGCCGGGCGGGCCGATGCCGTGATCCAGAAAGCCCAGCGATTGGCCGACGAGAAGCAGGTGAAGGCCGACGAGTTGAAGGGCAAAGCGGAAGCCAAAGCCGCCGACGCGAAGGCCACCCAGGGTACCCCAGCCGCAGACAAGCATTCGGCTGATGCGGCTGATTTTGCCGCTCAAGCGGCCCAGGCCCAGGCCGAGGCCAACGCCCTACGGAACGCTGTGAAGGACGCCGGCAACCAGGGGCTGAAGGATGACCTCCAGGCTTCCGCCGACAAACTCCGGCAGAACAATCCGGCTGAAGCCACGACAAGCCAAAGTTCTGCAGCCAAGCGCCTCGACGCGATCGCCGAAGCGCTCACTGAGAAACAACCCGATCGAGCCGAGGAGTTGAAACAGAAGGGAAAGAAAGCGGACGAAGCCTTCAAACTCGAACAGGATCAGGAGGGCTTGAAAGAGAAGGTAAAGAATGCCGAGAAGATCGCCGATCCCACGGAGCGTAACGAAGAACTGAAGAAACTCGCCGCTGAGCAGGACCACATTCAGCGGAAGGCCGAAGAGCTTCTCGAACGGCTCACTCGCGACCGCCAGGATGCCTCTGCCGACAAACTGCGTGATTCGATTGACGCCATGCAGAAGGCGAAAGAACAACTGGAACAGGGGATTGCACCCAACGAAAAAGAGCAGGAGGCGCTCGATCGTCTCAAGGAGTCGGTCGATCGATTAGACCGGGAGCAAAATCAGGAGGAGCAGAAACTGGGCCGGGAGAAGCAGAGGGAACTTGCCGAGATGTTGAAGGGGCTGCGAGACCGTCTTCAGGCAGCCGATGATGAAGCCGCCCGCCTCCACTCCGAGGTGACCAAGAAGAAAGCGTGGACTCTCCCGCTTGAGAAGAGCCTCCGCACCGTCAGCGAGACACTTGCCACCGTTGGCGCGGAGGTCAAGGAGTTCACTGAGAAGGAATTGGATCCGCTGCCCGTCTACAAGCGGTTGGCTGGGCAAGCGGCCGTCCTCGTCGATTCAGCCACCAAGCGATTCGACGAGAGAATGGAGCAGATCAAGGATGCCTCTGGTGACCCGTTCGATCTTGTGGTTGAAGTCGCCGCAGACGAACGTTCCCGCCGCCCTCTCAAGACCGCCATCCGTCGCCTTAATCACATTCTTGACTCCCTTGCGGAAGACCCAAAGAAAACGGGTGCAGAGGCTCCGAAGCCGGGCGAGCCAAAGGGGCAGGATGGCGATATGAGCACCGGTCCGCAAGGTAATCCCGAGCAGAAGGGCGTGCCCCCACTCGCCCAACTCAAGGCCCTTCGAGGTGTCCAGGCTGAACTGAACACTCGTACTCGCGATTTCGAGATGGCCCACCCAGATAAGTCCAAACTGCTCGACGTTGAGCGGGAAGAGTTAGAAGAACTGGAGCGATCGCAGCGTGAGGTCGCGGAGTTGTTCGAGCAAGTCAAGAAAGAGTTCGAGAAGTTGAAATCCCAGCAGGAGCCCAAGCTCCCATGACACGATTGCTGATTCTGGCTGCACTCTTCATCCCTGCCACTGCTTCGGCCGTGGGCATTGTTCCGCCCTTTCTCCCTTTCGATAAACCCGACACCGCGGTCAATACGCCGTCCGGTGACGAAGACCCACTCAAAACCATTGATCGCATCACACAAAATGCCCGGGCAGTAGGTGACCGTCTCCAGAAAGAGGATTCCGGAGCGGAAACGCAAAAGACGCAGGACCAGCTTCTCAGGGATATCGATTCTTTACTCAAGCCGCCGCCCATGAACAACAATGGTGGTGGTGGTGCGAATCAACCCCCGCCGATGGGCGGCGGTGGTGGGAGCGGAAACGGTGGTGGTGCGAATCAACCTCCGCCGATGGGTGGCGGTGGTGGGAGCAGAAACCAAGCGAAGCGCCCACGCGGAGAGCGGAAGGAAGAGCAACGTGGCGGTCAGAATCAAGAACCGATGGGAAGCAAGCAACAGGACACCAAGCCTGAAAGCAATGGCGGTAAACCTGTCGATGAATCGATTGAAAAAGATGGGGACAAGGAAGGGAAGGGCGGCGTAGGAAAGGGCGGGAACAAGAATAAGCCCGATCTCCCGCTCGACGATCCATTCAGCCGTCGGGTGTGGGGTCATTTGCCAGAGAAGCTGCGTCAGCAGGCTTTGCAGTCCTACCGGGAGCAGTTCATGCCCAGGTATTCGGAGATGCTCAAGCAGTATTACTCGACGCTCAACGAGAAGCAGTCTCCCAACCCGATGAAGTGACACCGCTCCGAGGCCGCTTTATGTCGCCGATCTCCCGCCGATCATTCCTGCGGTCGTCGGCTGCCCTCGGTATGGGGGCGGGCGTCGCACTGATCACCCATGCCGCTGATCCTGGTCCGAAGTCGACCGATGATCTCGTCACACCCGATACACAGGCGGCCATTGATGCCGGACTGGCCTACCTGGTCACCCGTCTGCAAGGACCAGATGGCTCGTTCAGTGATGCTCGGAACGCCAACTCGGGAAACACCGGCATCACCTCTCTCGCGGCACTCGCGTTGATGTGCGGCGGTCATCACCCCAGTCGGGGTAAGTATGGGAAAGCAGTAGCAAAGGCGGCCGAATACGTCATCACCAGCGGTCGGAGGAACAAGACGCCGAACTACCTAGCCAACGCCGACCAACTCGATTCGCATACCTCCATGTATCAGCATGGTTTCTCAGCATTGTTCCTGGCGGAGGTCCACGGCACGTTCCCGGAAGTGGACCGCCGTGGGCGGACTCGCGACATGCTTGAAAAGTCCATCGCGCTCACAGTGAAAGCTCAGAACCAGCGGGGCGGGTGGCGATACACCCCCACTCCAGGGATGGACGACGTTTCAGTCACGGTGGCTCAACTGATGGCTCTGCGTGCGGCCAAGAATGCTGGTGTGTACGTTGACAAGGCGGTCGTTGACAAGGCGGTCGAGTATATCAAGGCATGCCAGGGGCGGGACGGTGGTTTCGCCTACATCAAGGACCAACTCGGTTCCTTGTTCCCTCGATCCGCGGCGGCAGTAGTAGGGCTCTACAGCGCCGGAATCTACGATGGCGAGGCCATCCGTAGCGGTCTCGCTTACCTCAACCAGTTTCGGCCCCGAGCGAACCGCCTCGGCCCACCAGACATCCGCCCCGAGCACTACTACTACGGCCACTACTACGCTGCCCTAGCCATGTGGACCGCCGGCGGAAACTACTGGAATGACTGGTTTCCGGCCATTCGCACCGAACTCCTTCTCCGGCGAGAGCAGGCGAGTGGTGTGTGGGACGACCGCATCTTCGGCACTGCATACGCGACTGCAATGGCGTGCATCATCCTGCAGCTTCCGAACAACTACCTGCCCATCATGCAAAAGTAATCCCTGAGAACGGAGTTGGTCACTGCGTGAAGTCCACAGCCACGCTTCCACCTGCCTTGACGACCACACTCCGAGTTTCGCTCATCGGCTCGCCACTTCTCGTCCACTTCGCCACCAGTTCATAGCGGTATTCTTGCCCTTCTCCCAGCTCTGGCGATTCGAACATCCGTTCTACTCCCGTTGCTCCTGTTTTCGTTTTATTCACCCAGAGTTCGGCGTCGGCTTGTGGGAGTCGCACTTCCACCCTGGCACATCCTGCAGCGCTGGTTTTTGATCGTGACTGGGGCAGGAAGGGGGCAAACGTCGAACGATGACCGAAGGCGTGTAACCCATATCCGTAGGCGGGCGGGTCTCGGAACCACGGCCGAGGATCGCTGCCGCGGCCAACCATGGGAATCGGTGTGTACGAGACAACTGGTGGCCCGTAGTGAGTAAAGAATTTGCTCCCGAATGCCGAAGCAGGCGGTATTCCGCCCCAACCCCAGTTCCAAATCCCCACCCGGTAATCTGTCACGGCGGTAGTAGGACCCTCGGACAGGCCGAAATACTTCCATCCCGTCAGCACTTCCCTGCATCCTTTCGCACAGCCTGGCCCAACGTATCCAGGCGGTGAGACAAGTGATGTTCCACGAGGTGTCGGATGCTGCGACATTATCGGACGCACCGTCAACAACAACGACACGATCACGAACCCGCTGAATACAGACACGCGTGACATCACGAATCTCCCGCCGATGAGTAGAGCAGGTTATCGACAGGGGAATCTGATCGACCAAAATGAAGGTTGTAACCCGACCAAGGCCATCACCTTTCCCTGGCATCACATCCGTTACAACAGGAATCGTGCTCGGGTGGTGCCATTATCGGACGCGACAGAACACAACAAAGGCACCGCCAAGGTGCTGGGCATCAACATTATCAGACTCGCTATCATGGATTTCTTAACCAAGGTGAAGTCACGACCGATCACGGTCTAAGCACATACCGTCGAGGAAGTTACGGCTCAATGGATCAGTGTGGATTATGGCAGTTTTGGATCTGTGGGACTGCGATTCTGGAGTCTCTGAAATGACACACGCCCACGGGAGTGACCCGTGGGCGTGTAGGGGTAAACCATCGAGTCGGGCCGGCGGGATTTGAACCCACGACCTCTTGCACCCCAAGCAAGCGCGCTAGCCAAGCTGCGCTACGGCCCGGTAAGACTGTTGTACCGGGCGGGCCGCTCGGTGACAACCACAACTTCCAACACCCACACCGACACGGCGGGGCAGGGGAGGGTTCGCCGTCGGGATGGTCCCTTCGCCAAACATTCCACTGCCGGTTCCCCGCGTTCGCTTGCCCGCGTACCATCCGGCTGGTAGCCTCTCCCTCAAGGTGTAGTTTGGCGGAGCACCAACGCAGCTTGGTTTGCTCCGTTGAGGGTGGTGTGGTGCCCTCCCGTCTTCCCGCTCGCAGGAACACGACCGATGGTTTCCCGTCGCCGGCTGGCGAGCCTGTTCGCCATCATGTGTCTGGCCTCTCAACTGATCGCCCAGCCGGTTGCCAAAAACCCGGTGGCCGAACGTCTGAAGTCTGCCCGGCTCGAACCGCCGGAAGGTGTCGATAACGCCAAGTTCAACCGCATGCGAAACGGCGAGACCTCTCTTGAGAACCCGACCCCAGCCGAGCGTGCCGTTCTCGAGGGAAAAGCCAGGCAACTCGTTTATCCAGTCACCCACTTCGAGTACTACACCTCCCCCGAAGATACTCGATACGAGCTCACCCCACGAACGGACGACCGGACGGTTGCCAAGCTCCTCAACGACCTCCGCAATCAGTCTGTGTTCGTGACACCGGGCGACCTCGGAATCGCCGCGCCCAAGATCGACTTTGCCCGTGAGTTTGGGGCCGCTGTTGTGAAAGCGGTGGACGAAGTGCTGGCCAAGGGCCCTCAACCTGTAGTGCGGATGAACGCGATACGGATGCTCGGAATCGCCGCCGAAACCGGCGCCCCAGCCGCTATCGACCGGGTCATCCGTTTGCTCGCCGAGAAGGATAAGGGACTCGCGGTAGAGGCTCTGTACTATGGCCTTAAGGCGGCAGAGCAGGGGATCGGTGCCTACGATCCCGCCCGCTCGGCCGTGGGGCAGAAGTGGTTCACCCGTCGGTTGTACTTCGACCTCGTATCCCTGGTCGACGACGTCGTGCAACGGGTGCCTGCTTCGGTGGCCGAGAAAACCTATCAACCGGAAAACACAGCCTCTCCCCGTCTGACCACCGACCCAACGGCCAAGCCTGCGGTTGCGCTTCAGCAGTTAACTCCTGAGCAAGTGGACACCATCCAGGCGTTCCGCCTCCAGGCTGTGCGGGCGCTCGGTCGGGTCAAGACCGACTCCGTGGTGGACGACACCGGAGAAAAGAAACGGCGGACAGCGTACACACTCGCAAAAGTGGCTGTGCGAGATACCAGCATCGTGCCGGTTCCATCCGTGCGTGAAGTGGCCGAGGCGGTACTCGGCCTCGCCAACGCTTCACCCTCCGATCTGGAAATCGACCCCGTGGTACTAGCCGTAGCGATGGCACGCGGGGTCGCCAGTTTTGTTGCAGACAAGGCGGTTGGCGGCGGAGACGGCAAAACCCAGAACATGCACTGGAAGATCACCGGCACCCGCCTGAAGGCTGCATTCCAGGCGTGGGATGTCGCCATCGCCAAAAATGCAAAGGTGAAGGCCGAAGATAAGGCTCTGCTTCGCGAGTTCGAGCAACTGGTGGTCAGCCAAGTGTTCGACCCACTCGTGAAGCAGTCCGACAACGTCGTGGACAGCGGCCTAAACGCCGGTGAAGTCACCAAATGGGCAAATACGAAAGCCGCCGCTCTCAAGTCGTTGCAACTCTATCGCGACACCGACAAGGGTAAGGACACCGGTACCTCGAAGCTTTCGCCTCGCTGACCCAGAGAGAAACAGAATGGTAACGGCGGCGGAGTTTCGAGTTGCAGCAATCCCCACGATCCAAGACAATCCCAAATAACCGCCTCACGCTTCCTGGAGACATCATGAACCGCTGGCTCCTCACCGCCCCTGTCGCGGCCCTGGTGGCGACCGCGGCGGTAGCACAAACCAATGCAATCAAGCCCGGCTACCTCATCCTCCGGGTAAAGTTAAACGCCGATGGCAGCGGCACCCTGAGCGGTGGGGGCGGTGTCGCGGGCGGGGGAGGGGGTGAGCAGGGCTATAGCGGCTCCGGCAGTTCCGGTGGGCCTGGTGGATCTGGTTATGGTGGTCCGCGTGGTGGCCCTGGTGGTCCTAGCGGACCTGGTGGGCCTGGCGGACCTGGTGGGCCTGGCTACGGAAGCCCTGGTGGCCCTGGCGGTTCTGGCTACGGAAGTCCTGGTGGCCCTGGTGGCCCTGGTGGCTTCGGATTGGGCGGGCCGCCAGGATTCGGACAACCCGGTGGCGGTGCCGCAGCAACAAACACGGCTGAGCGCTCGATTCACGTCGTAGTGCCGTTCGACAGGCTCCAGTTCAACCAAACGCTATGGCCGAAGAAAGGAATCTCTGCGGGTAACCCAGCTGAGTTCACCGTTGTCCACACCCCCTATGGCAGTTCGGCTCTCTTCCCCAATAACGCTACGGTTCAGGTTCAACAACTCCCTGGCGTGCCGAACGAAACAACACGGTTGAACGAGGCCTACTTGCGGTGGAGTGGCGATGCTAATCGTAAGCCGGCCGTGTTGCTAGCCTACATCGGTGATGCGTTGAAGGCCGAACAACTCCCCCTGGCTGAAAAGTTCGCCGACGCTCTGACCAATCAGTTTCAAAAAGAGAAGGATCTCCCCGCCGATGTGACGGCGTTCATCAAGGGGTACACCGAACTACGGGCGAAATGGAACGAACCGGTCCAGAAGAATCCGGCAGCGGAGGTGTGGAAGGCAAAACTAGGAGCTGAAAGCAACATCCACGACGATTCTCCCCACTACTCAATCATTCACTTCTCCGGCGAAACGCTCACCGGACAGGCGGGGGAGATGGTTCAGTCGGCGTCCGATTTGCTGGAGAAGAATCTCAAGAGCTTTTATTTGTGGCATCTGCGAGAAGGCTTTGCTCTGCAGTTGCCGGAAACGAAGTTGGTGGTTGTGATGGCCAAAAATGGTGGCCAACTGTCCCGACTGCGGGACGGTCTGGACGGTTTGCCACTATCGTCGGATGCCTTCTACTCGCCGGCCCACAACCTGCTGGTGCTCTCTCCTGAACGAACGGACGACCTCGGCCGCACCTTTGCCAACGTACTCTCGACCAAGCTCGAAGGGTATGATCGTAGCAAGATGACCGTGGGCACCTACCCGGACAAATCCGGTCGGAAGCCAGAAGATATCGCACTTGCGAGCACTTATGCCCTCATCCGTCGGGCAGCCGAAGATGAGGCGCTTCGGGGCGCGATTAGCCGTGAGGGATCGCGCCAGTTGTTTGTTTCCCTTGGCCTCGCCCCGCAGCATGTACGGCTCCCGCAGTGGGTTGAAAGCGGGCTTGGCAGCCTGTTCCATCACCCTCGCGGGGGTGGGGTTGTCGATCTGGGCAAAGAGGGGCCTGCTGTCCTGGCGGGAGTGTTTGGCGGCCCCGGGGCGGCCAATTACGAGAATCTGTTCCACTTCCTGCAGTTTTACCCGGCCAAGAAAGACGCAAGAGAGAACAAGTCGATCAATCCGGCAGAACTGCTCACCAACGTTCTCACAGATAAGTACTTCGCGTCGGTTGCTAGCGGTGTCGATCCCGATCGCCCGCCGTCGATTACCGACCTTCTCCCAATTCGACCGAGTGGAAGCGGTTTGCCCCCAGGACTTCCTGGCGGTGGTTTGCTACCTCCTGGCGGTTCGGGGAACGGAGGAGGAGGTGGTGGCCGATCGAGCGGGGGACAGGAAGCACAAGGTCCGCGTGGTGGCCCTGGTGGCCCTGGACTACCCGGTGGTCCCGGCGGCCCCGGAAACCCTCTTGGTGGTGAAGGGCAGGGCAGTGGCCCAGGCACTCCTGGCGGGGAAGGGGGGGCAGGTATCTTCGACCCGAACGCAGTAGCTCCTGCTCTTACTCCTGCTCAACTCGATCAAAAGGCACGGGCAACAGCCTGGGCACTCGTTTACTACCTGACCAAGAACGGCAAACTGGCAAAGTTTCACTCCTACCTCGGCCGGCTGAACGAACTGCCACGGGATTTGCGAGTCAACGGCGACGTGTCGCTCAAGCTGTTCTGCGAGACGTTCGGCCTGCTCAAGCCGAACAGCCTGGAAATCGACAGTGTGGCATTCGCTAACTTCGCCAAAGAGTGGTTGGCCTTCATGCATC
>JALOQR010000456.1 GCA_025459365.1 Fimbriiglobus sp. | reverse complement strand
CAGTCGCTGGCGCGCGAGATTGCACTCGTGGTGTCGCTGCTTGCGGCGGTCGGCTTCGCCCTGGCGGTGTGGCGCCAAAACAACCATGGGCAGTGCCGATTCCTACCGCCGCTGTTCCTCGGGTTGATCTGGCTTACCCTCTTCGGCCCGGCGACAGAAGTGAACACCTACTCGGTGCTGGCGCCTGTAGTGGCGGTTCTGGTGTTCACAGCTGGCCGGTGGCGATGGCTGACGTGGGCTGGCACGGCGCTGCTACTGGCAGTGGAAGTGCGGGCCGCGTTTCCGAGCGGGGGCGGGTGGGAGTTAGCGTCGTTGCAGCCAATCGGGGCCGCGCTGCTGATCGTCGCTGCGATGGGCTGGCGAGCCAAACCAAAAGTGGGGAGCGGAACGGGAGGGATTTGAACCCTCGATACGGGGTCACCGTATACGGCATTTCCAGTGCCGCCTCTTCAGCCGCTCGAGCACCGTTCCGGGTGAGAATTAGACGCCGCAGCACGTCGGCGGGTTCACCACTGAACACATCGTATCACCTCCACGGACAACGACAACCGACCCGATCTTGCACAACCGGGGTAGATTTTTCTTGACGAATCGGCAGGACCCCGCCAAAATCCCTCAAGTCGCACGGACTGCGACCAACTCGACGCACCCAGGGAGGGATGACCGATGCTCATCGTGACCGAATCCAAGGCTCAAAGCTGGCGCGCGGTGGCTGTGCTCAACGGCACGGGCGAGGCCCTGCTGTTCGTGGGCCGGTCGTCAACGCATGTCCGTGCTGAGTACTCCGGGGCGTTCAGCGAAATCTTCGATGACGAAGAACGCGAACAGGTGCAGTCGATCAAGCTCCAGCAGTGGCAAGGCGCTCCCGACGCCGGCAAGTGGATCGACAAGGCCGATCTTCGCCTCCCGACACCGGCGAAAGCGGGCGTGCGAGTCGCGGCCTGAGTGTGGCACAGCAGTAGAACGCCGTGATCGAGTGGGGAAACTCACTCGATCACGGCGTTCTACTGTTTCATTTTTTTCGCCGCGAACTTCCCACCGCCGGGAAGCGTCTCGCCCGAACCGCGCTGCGTGGCTTGCTTCTTCCACCCGCGGAACGAACAATGGTTACCGCCAGTAAAGATCAGCCCCGCTCTCCGACCGTATGCGGTCGCTGCTTTCCCGGCATGAACCGTCAGGGGGGACGTTGCCAGTGAATTCCTACGCCTCGATGTGCGACGACTTCGGTGTCACGATGTACCTGGCGAGCAAGGTGGAGTTGCCCACCGGCCGAGACACCGTGCTGCACTTCTTCGACTCCTTGCGGAGGGTGTACCCGCGGATGACCGACTTCGAGAAGCGAGACGGTAATGAATTCAATCTCGAAGAAGACCGCGATGGCGGGAGCTACCGCTTTGTGAACATCGACGGCCGCAGGCTCACGAGCGGATTTGTGAATCCGCCGACACTTGAAGACGCCGACGCTCAGAATGAGAAGCTACTGGAGATGGCCCCCTATCACCTTGGCATCCACCCGATCGACACCGACGCACTCGATGTGCTCTACTACTTCGATCTGATGTACCAGGGGAACCACGACGAGGTGGTTACAGAGGCCCTGGCCAGCGAAGGGCCATTCGAGGGGCTGTTCAAGTTGAACGGCGCTCGCGTTCTGAACTACCAGCCGAACATGATGGTCGCTCTCGACGATGGTTGCCAGCTCCAGGCCCGGTTGAGTGTCGAGACTCGCACAAGCGCCTACCAGGTGCGAACGGGCAACTTCCCCGACAGCCCGATCACGGTCTACTTTACCATCCGGCAGTTTTGGGGCCGCCAGCCCTTCAAGAGCTACCACGAGAGCTACTTGAACCAGCGGCGGATTCTCGACGAACTGGTGACCGAGCAGGTGCTACCAAAGGTGATCGCCCCGCTACGGCAGGTGATCGGGGCGAAGTCGTAATGCCAACGGGACCGGAGTGACTGGGTAGAATTCGTTCCCACCCGGGTCCTCCGGTCTCGGTGCCTGTCGTTCACTTCTTCCGCTTCTTAAGCTCGGCCTGCACGTCCTTCAATGACCGCGTGTTGAACACCTCGGCCGCCGTCAGCCAGCCCCTTCGTGCCACGTCCACGCCGAACCGTGTGAGTTCCAGTTCGCCGGTGGAGTGGGCATCCGGGTTGATAACAATCATCACGCCAAGATCCTTCGCTCGCTTCACCCAGGTCCAGTCGAGGTCGAGCCGGCTAGGCTGGGCGTTGATCTCGATCATCTTGCCGTGATCGGCGGCGGTACGGAGGACACGCTCCAGATCGAGCTTGTAGCCATCGCGGCGAAGCAGCAACCGGCCGGTAGCATGGCCGAGCATTGTGGTCGCCGGGTGCTGAAGTGCCTTGCAGATGCGTGTGGTTTGCTCGTCTTCGTTCATTGCGAAATGGGTGTGAACGCTCGCGACCACGTAGTCGAAGCCGGCCAGTAGGTCGTCATCGAAGTCGAGCGAGCCGTCCGGCAGGATGTCGCACTCGGTGCCCTTGAAGATGTGAACGCCTTTCAGCTTCTTGTTCAGGGCGTCGGCTTCCTCCCACTGCTGCCTCACCCGTTGTGGCGACAGCCCCTTCGCCACAGTGAGTGACTGCGAGTGATCACCGACGCCAAAGTATTCCCAACCGAGTTCGAGGCACTT
>JALOQR010000455.1 GCA_025459365.1 Fimbriiglobus sp. | reverse complement strand
GAACGCATCCGCGTGCTCCCCGGCGACATTCTGGTGTTGCAAGAACGCCCCGGCGATGCCGTCGCCCGCTACTTCACCCAGACGGTTCGCCTGAACAGCGCCGGCAACATCATTCGCAACCCAGACTTCACCCAGACCATCACCGGCAACAACCCGTAGTGACCGTGGAGAGCCGACCCCGGGTGGCGGGTCGGCTCTCGCCCTGCCGCCGAGGCAACTGCCGCGACAGTCGCCCCCGCCCGCCGAAGTACCACCCCACGCACTTCTTGCACCACTTCCAGTCGGCCTTCCTGACGAACCAGCCGGGCCGCTTAGCCTTCTCCTTCTCCTTCGGCACCGGGGCGACCGACCGACCGGAGGAGATGACCGGGTTCGTATGGCTGTACGTGCGGAAGTGACCTTCGGCGAATCGACCGGCCGACGTTGTAGGCCGGCGGGCTCAGAGGGATCTGGGTCCGCCGGCAACATCAGCCGACCGAAATCAAAAATAAACGCTTGACACTCATCATATCCCGGTTATCATCTCCGAAAGTTGAGGTACGGCTCTTCGGCACGGCGAGGTGGAGTTGAGGCAACAAAGTGCAGGACTACTTCGCCGACGAATACGTCCTCGACGGGACCGGTTGTCTGGCGGTCGTCGCGGTGGGTCCGGGGGGCACCGACGTGGGCAACCCGTGAGAACCGGGTGTCGGTCCGGTTGGCTCGCGTTCGCAATGCACACGGGGTGAGTCCATGATGCCCGCACATCTGCTCTTCGTTTTCCTCGCCGTCGGGCTACCGGGTGACGGTGCGGACGAGTTGAGCCGGGTGGAGAAGGCGTCCCTGGACTCAAGGCTGGCGGTGCGGACCATCACGGTCTCGCTCCGCCGGCAGTCCGAGGACTTCCTCCCGAAACCGGACTCCCGCCGAGGGGAGATGAACATCTGGTTCGACGGCCGGCGACTACGGGTCGACCACACCGACCACTACCCGAGCCTCGAGCGGATGAACGGCAAGCGGCGGGTGGAGTGCTTCCACTGTCTGCGGCCGGGCACTTTGTTCGTGTACAACGACACCGATCAACTCCAATCGACGGTGACGAAAATCGCCGCCGACTCCTTCGTGTCGGAAGACATCAGCTTTGACCCCCGGTTGCTGGGCTACTCGTTCGCCTCCCTCTCGCTCCTCCGCCACGCCCACTTGGACCGGGTGTTCGCACGCACCTACCGGAAGAACCCTCGGGTCGTGGTCGAACGCTGGAACGGCGTCGAATGTCAAGTTATCCGGTACGACTACGACGGCGGCACGGTTGCCATCTGGTGCGACCCGGCCCGAGGTCACCAGCCGATACGCCTGGAGAAGATGTCTGGCACCGCCCAGTACCTCGTGGAGATCGACCTCCAACCAGTCCATGGTGGCCATTGGTACCCGAAGAAGATCACGAACCGTGTGACGACCGAGGGCAAGTTGGCGGAATCGGAAACGGTCGAGGTGGGTGACGTCACGATCAACAAACCGATCTCCGAAGAGGTGTTCTCACTGAGCGGGTTGGGCATGCGAGACAACACCCACATTTATTCGACGGCCGACGCCGAGCGGGACTGGATGTGGCGGGGCGGCAAGTTGGTGAAGTTCAGAGACGTGAAGAAGTCTGAAACGACGACCCCGGTCGTGCCGACGCCGCTGCACCCGCCTGAACCGACCCCGTACTGGCTGTACGCGGTGGCGGCGGTGCTCGCCGTCGGGGCTTTCCTCGCTCTCCGTCTGGCCTTCCGCCGGGCCAAGAAGTCGTGACCCGTTCGCCGCCCGGAGGTCCGTGCATGCCACGCCGAGTGTCACCGTGCGGTTACACCTTGGTCGAGTTGCTGGTGGTGATCGCCATCATCGCCGTGCTCATCGGCCTGTTGCTCCCCGCCGTCCAGAAGGTCCGGGAGGCCGCGGCCCGGTTGACGTGCGGCAACAACGCCAAGCAACTGGCCCTCGCCGCCCACCAATACCACGACGTTCGCGATCACCTGCCGGCGGGCGTCAACGTCATCATTGGCTCGTCCGAGCAGTTCCCCGCCATGTCCTGGCGGGTGGCGCTGCTGCCGTACCTCGAACAGGGGGCGGTGTGGGCCGAGGTGGAGGCCAACTACCGGGCTGACCCGGTCCCGTTCCTCCCCCGGCACGAGCCGACCCGCGTGCGTGTGCTGTCGGTGCTCACCTGCCCGACCGACCCCCGGCAGCAGCAAGCGTGGGTGATCGACGGGGCGGCCAACAGTCACTCTACCTTCCTGGGAGTGGCCGGGATTGCGGTCGGGGATCGCACCGGGGCACTCTACTATCGGTCGCGGGTCGGCCTCGTGCGGGTGTCGGACGGTACTTCCAACACCCTTTTGTTCGGGGAGCGGCCACCCACCGCGGACCTCGACTATGGGTGGTGGTACGCCGGAATTGGCCAGGACGGGCGGGGCGACCTGGACAGCCACCTCGCCGTCCGCGCTACGAACCTCCGCTTGTTACGAAAGTACGGCTATGACGCGTGTCCGAACGGCCCGTACCCGTTCGTCCCCGGTCGGGTCGACAACTATTGCTCGGCGTTCCACTTCTGGAGCCTGCACCCCGGTGGGGCGAACTTCGCCTTCTGCGACGGGTCGGTGCGGTTCCTCCGCTACTCGGCCGACGGTCGGTGCGGTTCCTCCGCTACTCGGCCGACGCCGTGCTGCCCGCCCTGGCCACCCGCGCCGGCGGCGAGGTCGTCCCCGGCGACTACTGACCCGCCGGGGGGGGGATGGGGCAAACCGTTAGCCATGTTCAGAACGACGGCGGACGGCCGGGGGAGCGTGCCCTGTCCCTGTCCGGGTCGGGGGTTGTGACCAAATGGAGCCAAAAGCTGATTGGCGCAACACTTAGGGCTACGGTGGCGGAAGGGGGGTATGTGTGTGGCAGGTGGCAGTGTGGCAGAGAGGGGGCGCTAAGCCCGGATGTCACGAGGTCACTCGCATCTCCGTCGAGGCGTCCTGTGTACTGTTCCCCTCTTCCCACCGACGCCAGACCGCCCACCTCCCCCGGACGGGGAGATCACCGAGTCCACAAGGACTGCACGGGAGGGGGGGTGAAAATGGGAACAACAACCGCCGCAACTCTCGCTGGCACTTCCCCCACCCTTCGCATACCATGCCCTCACCCCCGCCCGGAGCGCCTCTCCCATGCTGCGCCGGCTCCTGCCCCTCATTCTGTTCCCTGCCCTGGCCGTCGCCGCCGACACCAAGACTGGGTTTGTCACCAAGTCGCACAAGAACGCCGACGGCTCGACCTCCGAGTACGTCGTCTTCGTGCCGCACAGCTACGACGGCACCAAGGAGTTCCCCGTCATCCTGTTCTTGCACGGGTCGGGTGAAACGAAGGGGGGACAGAAGATGCCCGTCGAACAGGGCATCGGCCCGCACATCCAGCGGAACGAGAAAGCGTTCCCGGCGTTCGTCGTGATCCCGCAGTCCGAGAAGCGGACGTGGCAGGCGGAAAGCGACGACGGCAAGCGAGCGATGGCGATACTCGACGCCACCCTGAAGGAGTACAAGATCGACCCCGCGCGCCAGTACCTCACCGGCCTGAGCATGGGCGGGTACGGTACCTGGAGCCACGCCGCGGCTTACGCCGACCGCTGGGCCTGCTTTGCCCCCATCTGCGGTGGAGTGCGGAATGCCGACGACGTCAAGGCCACCGCCGAGAAGGTGAAGAACCTCCCCTGCTGGTGCTGGCACGGAGACAAGGACACGGCTGTCAAGGTAGAGAAGTCTCGCGAGTTGATCGAGGCGATGAAAAAGCTCGGGGCCGAACCGCGGTACACTGAACTGGAATACGTCGGGCACAACAGTTGGGATGCCGCCTACGCCACCCCCGAACTGATCGAGTGGATGATGAAGCAGAAGAAAAAGTGACGCCCTAGTGGAACCGGGAACGCAGTGACCGGGTGCGTTCCGCCTTCACCCAGTCACTGCGTTCCCGGTTCTCGTTTCCCCTTTCGGAGTACCCTCCCATGACCGCAAAGAAGAAACCCTCCCGCCGAGGGTTCCTCGGCACAGCGGCAGCCGCGGCCGGCACCGCCTCCGCTCTGTCTCTCACCGCCAAGAGCTACGCCCAGGTGCCCGGGGCCAACGCCGATCTGCGGGT
>JALOQR010000155.1 GCA_025459365.1 Fimbriiglobus sp. | reverse complement strand
TCTCGTGGTCACGACCGCCGATGTCGAACGACTGGATTTCGTCCCAGTCGTCGGGGGTAAAGGGGTAGCGGGCGAGGGCGGGAGCCATGATGCACCAACGAATAAGACCCCCCTTATGACAAGGAGGGTCTTACTAGCCCTATTGGTCAGGACCTATGCTTCAAGCGATAAGGCGTCAGTTTTTGACACGAACTCGCTTCCCCTCCCGGACTGGGTTCACCGGCGCCGGCGGGGTGGTGCCCTTTTCGACCATTTCCTTGGCCTTCTTCACCAGCAACGCCAAGTCCTTTTCAGTGATCTGGTCGTTCCGCAGGGCCACGGAACGCGGTTCGGTTACGTGATCCATATCCGGTTCCTCCTTTCCCTGAGGTGCCACTAAGCAGGCCGTGAGCAGGCGAACCTCGGCGCAGGTTGGCTTGTTGTCTGCGTCCATCGCGTTCCCTCCTCACATTGGGGGTGGGTGGGTACCCGCCTGTGCGGCAGAATTCTACCTGATAAGTACCTTGTTATCGACGCCAAGTTCGGTCCCGGGCAGTGCTTGCGTCGCCGAGAAGCTGATGGGAACCACAGGATTCTACTGATTTTTCAAAGATGCCTCAGGATCTAATAAGATCTTATTGATCCTCCAGATGCCATAAGACGTCACAAGACTTCTCCGGATGCGTGCAGCGGTCTTGATCGATCGTCCGACGTCGGAAAAAATCCGGAGAATTCTCCGGGGACGTCTCGCTCCTCAGCAACGTGGTGGGAGATAATGTGCAACCGATCAGAATATCTCCGGATCAGGACCCCATCTCGACTCCCACCGAATTCGTGGCTCTCATCCTTTCTGCCAGCGAAGCCCAGATGGCGGGCAAGCTCGCAGCGAACGTCCTCGGGGACGAAAGCGCGATTGCCGATTTTCGGCTTTCGACGATTGCCCTCAACTATCACCGTGTTGAATGGCGGCTCAAGGAAGAACTCGCCGAACCACCGATAGCACTTTTGGAGCGGATTAAGGCCGGGATCTGTCAGCGGAAGGGGTATGAGCCGGAGGAGTTCGACGCGGCGCTCATTGCGACGAGGGACCGCCCGCGGCTCCCTTACGGTTGGACGGCGATGGACCTCGCCCAGCGGAGGCTCGCTTCACGGCCTGTGAAGCTCCTGAACCCGGAACTGGAGGCGTCCCGCTACGCCAAGGGGATCATCGGGCTGGCCGTCCATTTACAGCAGATCCAGAAGGATGAACCGATCCTGCTGCCCGTCGACCACGTGCGCGAAGTGCTCGCTGCGAAGAAAGTTGTGGTCGCGGGAACGATCACCAGGCTCATCGAATTAGGACTGTTGGAGTTGACCAAAGCGGTCTACCACACGGGAAGCGCGCGAGAGTTCCGATTTCGAGGTATCGAGGGAAAGGACTATGAATTCGTTTCTCCGCCACAAACTGGGTGAACGAAAGCAGCAAAACTGTTCCGCGGCTGGTGCCGAAGGACGCCGCCGCCGAGAAGGAGTTGAAAAAGCGGACGCTCACGAACCTGTACAACCTGAAACCGGCGTGGCTGACCAACGCCCACGCCGCCCTGGATGCCGCCGTGCTTGCCTCCTACGGCTGGCCGGTGGGCATCAGCGACGACGAGTTGCTGGCGAAGTTGCTGGAACTGAACCTGTCTCACGCGGGGACCGCCGCTCCGATCGCTAGCACCGATGAATGAGCGTCTTCACGCCGGCTGGCCATTGCCCTTCGGCGTCGATTGGTGGAGAATATGTCGGAAGAGGCTGATTGGCGCAATACTTAGGGCGAAAGTGGCCGAGGGGGGGTATGTGTGTGGCAGGTGGCAGTGTGGCAGAGAGGGGGGGGCCGACCCGTGGCCAACGCTTCTCTCTGGTTGTCACTCGTGTCGCCGTTGATGCGTTGTTGATGCCATTCCACTCCTCTCAGTCACCCCAAACATCCGAGTTTCCCCCATGCTCACCCCGCACCTGCCGCCCGCCGTCGCCCGCCGCTGGTTTCTGCAACAGTGCGGGGTGGGCGTCGGCTCGGCTGCCCTCGCCGCCCTGCTCCACGCCGACGGGTACGCCGCCGACAAATCCGCCACCAATCCGCTCGCTCCGAAAGAACCGCACCACAAGCCGAAGGCGAAGCGGGTCATCTACCTGTTCATGGCCGGAGCGCCGAGCCACCTGGAGTTGTTCGACAACAAACCGAAGCTGAAGGAACTCGACGGCACCCTCCCCCCGCCGAAACTGCTCGAAGGCTACCGTGCGGCGTTCATCAACCCGAACAGCAAGCTCCTCGGGCCGAAATTCAAGTTCGCCAAACACGGGAACAGTGGGGCGGAGATTTCGGAGCTACTCCCGCACACGGCGAAGGTGGCGGATGATTTGTGCATCGTGCGGAGCATGGTGACCGACGCGTTCAACCACGCCCCGGCGCAGCTCATGATGAACACCGGAGCGATGCAGTTCGGCCGGCCGGCGTTCGGGGCGTGGACGCTCTACGGCCTGGGGAGCGAGAGCCGCGACCTGCCGGGATACGTGGTGTTCAGCACCGGCAGCAAGGGGCCGAGCGGTGGGAACGCCTGCTGGGGGAGTGGCTTTTTGCCAACGGTGTACACGGGGGTGCCGTTCCGCGTGGGTGCCGAGCCGGTGCTGTACCTGAACAACCCGAAGGGCATCGACGCCGACTTGCAGAAGGACACGCTCGACGCCATCGCCTCGCTGAACAAGCTCAAGCTCGACGCCACCGGCGACCCGGAGATTGCTACACGAATTGCCAGCTACGAAATGGCCGGGCGAATGCAGGCGGTCGCGCCGGAGTTGATGGACCTGACCAAAGAAGACAAGAAGACGCTGGAACTGTACGGTGCCGAGCCGGGCAAGCCGAGCTTCGCCAACAGCGTGCTGCTCGCCCGCCGGCTGGTGGAGAAAGGGGTGCGGTTCGTGCAGATCTACCACGAGGCATGGGACCAACACGGCAACCTGGTGAACGACCTCAAGAAGAACTGCAAGAACACCGACCAGGCCTGTGCGGCGCTCATCACCGACTTGAAACAGCGGGGGATGCTCGACGACACGCTGGTGGTGTGGGGCGGGGAGTTCGGCCGCACGCCGATGACCCAGGGCGGCACCGACGGCCGCGACCATCACCCGAACGCGTTCAGCATGTGGTTCGCCGGCGGGGGTATCCAGGGTGGGCAGACGATCGGGGCGAGCGACGACCTGGGGTTCAACGCGGTGGAGGACAAGGTCCACGTGCACGACCTGCACGCGACGTTGCTACACCTGCTCGGGTTCGACCACGAGAAGCTGACGTTCCGCTTCCAGGGCCGCCAGTTCCGCCTGACCGACGTGAAGGGGGAAGTGGTGAAGAAGATGCTGGCGTAACCCGGAGATCCCATGCCATTGCTCGACCACTTCCACCCGCCGCTCGAAGGCCGCCGCCACTGGGAGTCGTTCCACGCCCAGTGGGCCGGGACCATCGCCGCAGCGCTGAACGAACACCTGCCGCCGGACTACTTCGCCGAGTCGCAGGTTCACGTCGGCCCGCGGATCGAGGTGGACGTGGGCACGTTCGACGACGCCCCGGCCGGAGGCGGTGGGGTGGCGACCGCCCCGCAGGTGCGGCCGACCCTCGCCCCGCCCGATCTGGTCTTGCCCGCCGTGTTCCCGCCGGACTTCGGCGTGCGGGTGTACGAGGGGAGCGGCGGGCCGCGGCTGGTGGCCGCCATCGAGTTGGTGTCGCCGGGCAACAAGGACCGGGCGGAGAAGCGGACGGCATTCGCCGCCAAGTGCGTCAGCCACCTGACGGCCGGGTGCGGGGTGATGATCGTGGACGTGGTCACGTCTCGCCTCTCCCGCCCGCTGGATGACCTGTTTCCGCTCCTCGCCCCCGGCGTGCCGGTGCCCGACCACGGCCCCCTGTCGGCGGCGTCGTTCCGCCCGCTGCGGCAGGGCGAGACCGACTCCATCGAAGTCCGCCACCGCACACTGACGGTCGGCGGGGTGTTGCCCGAGTTGCCCCTCGCCCTGGACGCCGGGCAGTTCATTCTCGTCGACCTCGAAGCCGCCTACGAAGAGGCCCGCGCCCGCAGTCGCTTGTAGCCCCTCGTGGAGTTCCGAATGCCTCGCTTCTGCCCGCTCCCACTCCTGCTCGTCGCCTCATTCGCCCCCGCCGCCGAGCCGCCGTCGGTCGAGAAGATCGACGCCCTCATGACGGCCGAGTTGAAGAAGCAGCAGATCCCCGGTGCGGCCGTGGCCGTCGTCCATCAGGGCAAGGAAGTCGTGCTGAAGGGCTACGGCGTGGCCAACATCGAGCACGACGTGCCGGTCACCGCCGACACCGTCTTCCAGTCGGGTTCCGTCGGCAAGCAGTTCACCGCCGCTGTCGTCGTGAAACTGGCCGAACAGAAGAAGTTGTCCCTCGATGACCCCATCACCACCTTCT
Organism: Fimbriiglobus sp.; assembly: GCA_025459365.1. Lineage (GTDB taxonomy): Bacteria > Planctomycetota > Planctomycetia > Gemmatales > Gemmataceae > JALHQU01. The sequence goes on along the minus strand of JALOQR010000155.1, from coordinate 16,402 downwards.
TCCCCGACGGCCCGCACCGCTGGCACAAGATCACTGTCCGCCACCTGCTCACCCACACGTCAGGCATCGGCGACGCCACCGACAAGCTCGACCTGCGGAAGGACTACACCGAGGACGAACTGGTGAAACTGGCCGCCGGGCTGAAGCCGGCGTCTGCCCCCGGCGACAAGTGGGCGTACAGCAACACTGGTTATGTGTTGCTCGGCTGCCTCGTCCGCAAAGCGTCCGGACGGTTTTACGGGAACGTATTGCGAGATGAGGTGTTTGCCCCGCTCGGCATGAAAACGGCCCGCATCATCTCCGAGGCCGACATCGTGCCGCACCGGGCGGCGGGGTACCAGTTCGCGGGCAAGAAGTTGAAGAACCAGGACTGGGTTTCGCCCAGCCTGAACACGACGGCCGACGGGGCGTTGTACGTGACGATCCGCGACATGGTGGCATGGGACCAGGGCATCCGCGAGGGGAAGGTGCTGAGTGCGGAGGGCTGGAAGCAGGTATTCACGCCGGTGACGCTGAACGGCGGGAAGACGTTCCCCTACGGGTTCGGCTGGCAGGTGGACGAAGAACGGGGCCAACCGCACCACCACCACAACGGAGCGTGGCAGGGGTTCACCACTCACATCTCGCGGTATCGCACCGACGACCTGAGCGTGATCGTGCTGACGAACCTGGCCGGGTGCGACCCGAGCGGCATCGCCGAGCAGATCGCCGGGCTGTTCAACCCAAAACTCGGCCCGAAGCCGCCGGCGAAAGGGGAGAAGTAGCCTGCCCCAACCCCTACCATTCCTTCATGCTCACCCTTCTCTTCGATATCGACGGCACGCTCATCCGCACCCACGGCGCCGGCAAGGCGGCCATGGAAACCGCCCTGCGGTCCGCGTTCGGCGTCGCTGACATCAACGACTCCGTGCCGTACAGCGGTCGTACCGACCGGGCCATCGGCCGTGATCTGCTCGCCGTTCACGGCGTCGAAGTGACTGAGGCGAACGTCACTCGGTTGACCGAAACCTACCTCGTCGAGTTGCCGCACCAACTGGCCAAGCTCGGTGGCGAGGTGTGCCGCGGGGTGCGAGAGGTGATCGCCGCCACCCACAACCGCCCGGACGTGCTCCTTGGCCTGCTCACCGGCAACGTCCGCCGCGGGGCCGCCACCAAGTTGTCGCACTTCGGGCTGTGGGATTTCTTCACGGTGGGTGGATTCGGCGATCACCACTTCGACCGCGACGACGTGGCCCGCAGCGCGGTACAAAGCGCCGAACGGCACCTCGGACGGCCGATCGACCCGAACCAAGTGTGGGTGATCGGCGACACCCCGCTCGACATCTCGTGTGCGCGGGCGGTGGGGGCGAAGGCGGTGGCGGTGGCGACCGGCTGGCACTCGCATGCCGAACTGCTGGCCCACAATGCCGATTTGCTGCTGCACGACCTTGGCGACGTGGCCGGGTTGCTCTCGACGTGGGGCATTCGGTAGGTTCGCGGCCACTTCGGGTGGGGCAGTTGTTGCTCTCGCCGTTTTGGCCTTCCAAAACGACCCCGCCGGCGGTCGTCGGCCCCCCCCCCCCCGGCGGGTGGATGGTGAGAAACCGCTCCCTCACTTTTTCTCGCCAGGGTGTACGAACCGCTTGATTTGGTAGTCTTTGCCGTCGCCTTCCCGCCACTTCTTGAGTGCGTCTCGCATGGCGGCGTGATATCCCTGGCCGGGTTGCGGCTGCACCTGCGGAAAGTTCTTCACTCCAGGCGCTCCGGTGTACAGTTGCAGTCGCCCGATCACGTTGGATGGGCTTCGTGTCCAATCGACTATCTCTCCCCCCAGCCGCGGCTTGTCCCATTCGTCCCAGTCGGCCTCCAAGAGGGCCTGGAAGATGAGCTTCGTCTCTTCCGCGGGGATGGGCGTTTCTTCGTACTTTTTGCCGTCGAAGGCGGGCGGTTGGCGGTACTTGTTCACCAGCACGAAGGCAGCCCGAATTCGGTCCTCGGGCTTCTCGGCCTTGAGTGCCTTGAGCGGGTCGGCGTGGACGGCGGCCACCCCCTTCACCTCGGCCAGATCGGCTTTGTAGTTGGTGTCCAGGGGGTTGAGTGGTGGGTTGCCCTGGGCGGGCATGAAGGCGCCGGCGACGGTGGGGTGCGGGGTGAGGAAGAACACCCCCTCCTGGCCGTCGATGAACTGGACACTGTTGACGAACGGAGCGACGTAGGGCTGGCCGGGGAACGGGTCGTTCGGGTAGGTGGGGTCGGCGGGTGGCATGAGCACCCGGATCGTGTCGGCCTTGGCCCCGACAAACGTATCAGTCACCTTGATGCTGGCAACCCGGTGAGTGGTCTTTAGCGGTTGCCCCTTCCACTGCTCGGCCTCGACAGTTTCCTTACCAACGGACACGGTGCCGGCCACCACGAGCGACGTGTTGATCGCCTTCTGGAAGGCAGTTGGACCGGTGTACTCGACGGGAGCGACGCGAGCGACGGGCCGCCCGACGACTGGCGGGGCGACTTGGGCGGGTAGCGGCCTCACCTGCACCTGGGCGGAAGCCGCCCCGCTGGCCACGGTAACGGCGAGGGCGGCGCGGAGGATGGATCGCATGGGTGTCTCGGGTGTTTGTGTGGGTTCAGTGTCGGGCGGTTATTTGGGCTGTGGGGCGGGCTTGGCGATCAGTTGCTTCACCTCGAATTTGCCGCCGAATTTGTCCAGCCATGCCTTGAACGCCTTTTGGCGAGTCGCCAACGACGATTCACCGTCGTTGGCGGCCACGCGGGGGATGCCGTGGTTGCCGGGCACCAACCCGAGAGCATCGGCCAGGCGGGAGGCGTCGGTCTCTGTGGCCCAGTCGGCGTCGGCAAGGGCCTTGAGGAAGAGCTTGGTCTGCTCGGCTGGGATGGGGCTTTCGTCGAACACGCCGGTCTGGTTGTTGGCCGGGAAGCGATACTTCTGGGCGAGGGCGAGGGCGGCGGCGAGGCGATCCTCCCCCTTGGCGGCGGAGAGAGCTTTCACCGGGTCGGCAAGTGCAGCGGTGACGACGGTGGCGGCGGCCAGTTCGTCCTTGTATTTAGGGTCGGTGGCCAGGAGTGGATTGTGGTTGAAGGGAATGGTGTAGTGGTTATCCGAGCCGGGGTGCTTCTGAAGGAAGAACACCCCCTCGTGCTCCTCGGCCGGGGTGTAGGCCGGGGTGCCGCCGGGGAACGGAACAGGTCGGCCGATGGGCCGACCGGGGAGCGGGTCGGCCCCTTGCGGCTGGCCCGGTTCCGGCGGCTTGGGGATCGCCAACTTCAGGTGAGTGATGTTCTTCACCCCGGCGAGGGCGGTTTCAATCTTCAGGTTGGCAACGAGGTGGGGCACTTTTGGCTGGTTCGGGCCGGCGGGCAGATCAACCGTCTCCTTCTCAATGCTCACTACCTTGCCCACCACCACGGCCTCGGCTTGGAGTGTCTTGGTGCGGGTGGAGGCGGCCGGCATGACGGCGATCCGCAGGGCGGGTGCGGGCGGGGCGAGCAGGGTAGCAGCGGCGAGGGCGGGGAAGACGAACCGTCGCATGCGAGGGGTCTCCGGCACGAGGAACCTGGACAGGAAGGTCACCATACGAACTAGACGGACGACCCGGCAGGACGGATTGTCGGTAACGAGCGTCGGAAAAGTCACCGGCGTTTTTCGGACATTTCGGGCGATCATGCCACAGGCAACGAGTATTTTGCCGGGCGCGAGCCACCCCTGATCGGTTTGAGGTCTGGGTGTGAGTCGTGCGAGCAGGAACAGAAAAGATGCGATCCGGGCGTAATCAGGCCGGGTCGCAACCTCTCCGCTTTTCCGACACCTGGCGGAAGTTGTCTTGATGGGAAGCCGATTTCACAACGCGCCGAAAGAGGCGTGAACTACAAGGTAAGGGTGAGGGGGCGGTTCCCGCCCCAGCCCGGCCGGGACTTAACGCCCACAATTTGCCATGACCACCGAATCTCCCACCGTTCATCGCCAGCTCGGCGAGTACGTGTTGCTGGATAAAATTGCCGAAGGGGGAATGGGAGCGGTGTTCCGCGGTCGCAAGGCGTCTGGCGGGCCAGTGGTGGCCATCAAGGTGCTGCCACACGAGACGGCCCGGAACAAACTGCTGATGAAGCGATTCGAGCAGGAGTTCCGGGCAGCGGCGCTCATCGATCACCCGAACGTGGTGCGAGCGATCGACTACTCCGGTGCCCCGCCGGTGCCCTTCCTGGTGATGGAGTACGTCCCTGGGCAGAGCCTTGGGGAACTGGTGGAAGGGCGGGGGCGGTTGGGCGAGAACGAGGCGGTGCAGGTGCTAGCGCAGGTGTGCGATGGTCTGCATGCTGCCCACAAGCAGGGCCTCATTCACCGCGATGTGAAGCCAGATAATGTCCTGGTGACAGCCGACATGACGGTCAAACTGACCGACCTCGGGCTGGTACGCGACGTGGAGAGCGACGACAACCTGACCCGCACCGGCAAGGGGCTGGGCACTCCACACTTCATGGCCCCGGAGCAGTTCCGCAACGCCAAGCATGTGGACGTCCGGAGCGACGTCTACAGCCTCGGAGCCACCCTGTACATGGCCGTGACCGGCAAGGTGCCGTTCGACAAGTGCAGCCCGCTCGACTGCTGGCTCCGCAAGACCCGCGACGATCTGCCCACTCCCAAAAGCCTGGTGCCCGGCCTTTCGGACCGGGTCGACTTCACCATTCGCCGGGCCATGCGAGCCAACCCGGCAGAGCGACAAACGAGCTGCCGAGAGTTCATGGAAGACCTGCTCGGCGAAGCCTGGAAATCGCGGGCAGCGTCGGGGAGCGGCACCTACCTCACCCAGGCGGACGACCTGTGGTACATGGTCTTCTACGATTGTGGGTTCCCAAAGACGGTGAAGGGCAACACCGACACCATCCGGCGGAATATCCGGGCCGGAGTCCTCGGCGACCTGTCGGTCATCCTGGTCAGCCGCACCAAGGCGGGGCCGTTCAGCCCCCTTCGCACCGTGCCCGAGTTCCGCGACCTGCTCCTCGATGGATTCTCGTCGGCGGTAGGTGGGCCACTCACCCCGCTCGCCTCCACTGCACTGGTGCCGCCGCCTAACGGCTCCCTCCCGCCCGCACCACTCGCCTCCACCGTCACCGGTCAAACGCCGCTCAACCGGCACCTTGAGCCTCGCTCGGCCGGTCGTCACACCCCCATCGGGGGGGACTCGAAGACAGCCGACGATGTCGACGGCCCCGCCCGTACCGACGAGTACGACTCCATCCAGGTGGTCGCTCCGAAGGGGGCTTCCTCGCGCGTTCGCCCGCTGTCGGCGACCTCGACGCCCAATCCCGTTCACCGTTGGGCCTGGGTCGCCGCGACCATCGCGGTCGGCATCCTGGCGGCCCTGGCGGTCGGGGTGGTCGTCGGGCTGATGTTCCGGTCTTGACGCCCGCCGCCTTCCTAAACCCCGCCGCCGTCGAGGGGAAAGTTGCATCCCCGTCAGGGCCGTTGTAAGCTGACCAATACAACCCGTCGGACGTTCCGGGTCGGTCGGTCACGGTGTCCGCCATTCCGACGGGTGTACACGGGCGGAAACAGCGGCCGCCTCCCACTCCGACAACGTTGGTCTCCCATGGCGTTCGCGCTCAACATCGGCAAGTGCAGCCTGCTCGGCAACTACCGCGAGAACAACGAAGATGCGGTGGACGTGAAGGCCTTCCCCGACCTGACGGTCGCCATCGTGGCCGACGGGATGGGCGGGCAGGCGGCCGGCGAGATCGCCAGCAAAAAGGCCATCGAGATCATCCCCCGCGAACTCCGCAAGGCTCTCACCCCCGCCCTCTCGCCCGACGCTGTCAAGGCGGCCATTCGCCGGGCGATTGTTCAGGCGAACGAAGAGATCATGGCGATGGGGGCCCTCGATCGGGACATGAAGAACATGGGCACCACGGTGGTGCTGGCCGTCTGGCGGCGGGGGGGGGAACTATTCGTGGCCGGGGTGGGCGATAGCCGGTGCTACTCCCTCCGGGATGGCAAGATCGCTCAGTTGACCGTCGATCACTCCCTCGCTCAGGCTCTGGTCGAGGCGAACACCATCACCCCTGCCGAGGCGAAAGAACACAAATTTCGCAACGTCTTGTGGAAGTACCTGGGCAGCAAGGAAGTGGGCGACGGGCCAGATGTGGCGGTGGTGCCCATCAAGGACGGCGACCGCTTCCTGCTCTGCACCGACGGCCTCTCCGGAGTGGTGACCGACGACAACCTGACGGCCTACATCAGCGGGCAGGCCGACATGCAGGCGTGCGCCGAGGGGTTGGGCCAACTTGCCCTCGACAGCGGCTCCCGCGACAATGTGTCGTGCGTGACTATCGAAGTCAGCAACGTCTGACGTGAATAGACCCTCAAAACGCCGCCGCCCCGGAGGTCCGCCTCCGGGGCGGCGGCGTTTCACGGCGGGAGGTCCGTAAACTAGCCCATCCGGAGGAGCCGCCATGCCCGCACTCATCGACGACACCTACGCCGAGGCGTTTCGCAGCATCTACTCGGAGGTACTCGTCACCGCCGCCAGCCGCAAATGGCTCGACCATGCCGTACACGCCGCCACCGGCAACGCCAGCAGTTCCATCCTGTGCGACTGCGAGGCCGGGCTGAGCCGGTATACCACCGACACCCCCGACGGCCGCCCCGGCGCGGTGCTCCAGTTCCACGTCCCGCGGTTTTGGAAAGAACGAGAGCAGAAACTCGAACGCGCCTTACTGGTGCGGGTGAGCCAGAACGTGCTCACCTGCCCAACGACGGCCGCGTTCAACGTGTTGCCGGCCGACCCGAACTGGTTCCCGCTCGGCCGAAAGGTGGCATACTTCGGCGACGGCCATCAGTTCAAGGACGAGCGTCACGGCCGGCGGGTGCGGGTCATCCCCATTCTGAGCGGCGAGTTCGTCATCGAGCGGCGGTTCGGCTGGGCGGACGGGCTGATGGGCGGCAACCTCTGGTTCTTCGGCGAGACGGCCGAGGGGGCGCTGGCGGCGGCCGAGCGTGCCGTCGAGGGGGCGATGACTGTCAGCGGGGTGTCACTGCCGTTCCCCGGCGGGGTCGCGAGTAGCGGGAGCAAGGCCGGGAGCAAGTACAAGTTCGCCATCGCCAGCACCTACGCCGAGTACTGTCCCACGCTGCGGGGCAAGCCGGGCGTAGAGAGTCGCCTGCCGGACGGGGTGGCGAGCGTGCAGGAGATTATCATCAACGGGCCGGACCTGAAGACCATCGCGGCCGCCACTCAGGCAGCCATCGCCGCGGCCAAGGAGACAACGGGGTTACAGCGAATCAGCGCCGGCAACTACGGCGGGCGGCTGGGCAAGAGCTTCGTCTACCTGCACCCGGAGAAGCAGCCGGCGTAAATTGACGCCACCCACGGTGACCCAGGCATGGCGTTCAGCGACTTTCAGTACCCGGACGTCCTCACCCAGTTGGGCCTGATCTATACCCCGCCGGACGACCTGTTCGCCGGAGTGTCGCCGCTCGCCCCGACGCAGGGGCTTGCGCTCCAACTGCCGGCCGCGTTGCAGTTGGCCGAGTTCGTGTCCACCGAGAAGGCGCGGAGCGAGTGGATGATCGCCCCACTGCTGGTGGACTTCTGGAGTCGCTACCACGGGCGGGTGGGGGTCTACTCCGGCCTGCCGTTCGTCGCCGACCCCGCCAACGGGTTGGTCGGGGTGTGTGATTTCCTGATCAGCCGCGGGCCCCAGCAGACGGCCGTCACCCCGCCGGTGGTGGTCATCTTCGAGGCGAAGAACGAAAGCATCACGGGCGGGTTGGGCCAATGCGTGGCGGCGATGGTCGGCGCGGAGCGGGCCAACCGCGCGGCCGGTCAACCGGTGGAAGTCATCTACGGGTGCGTGACGACCGGGACGGCATGGCGGTTCCTCCGGTTGCGGGACGGGAGCGTGACCCTCGACAACCGCGTCCGCTCCATCGAGCACGTCGACCAACTCCTCGGCATCCTCGCCCACATCGTCGGCCCCATCCCCGCCGCGTGACAGGGTTCGGATTGCTCGCACCATGACGGTTGCTATGGTCTGCAACCTTCCCCGGAGGCAGTCCGATGCGAACCATTCTCGCGGTGGTGGTCGGGGCGATGGCGGCGGTCGAGGCTCCCCGAATGCCGGCTCACTGCTGGATCGTTGACGACATCCGGCCCGAGGTGGTGAAGGCACGGCCCGACACCCCGGCCTTCGCCCTCCTTACCCGCACCCCGCTCGGCAGCCCGGTGTGGTCCGGCGACGGTCGCGGCGGAGGCTCAACACGGGCCACCTTCACCTTCTACGTGGGCTGGATCGGCGGGCAGTGAGTCGCGGCTGGTTTGGCCGTGAAGTGTTGGCCGCTCGCGGGCGTCTATAACACATAGCGTGTGATTCACCATGACCGAGTGCGAGGGTGGTACATGTCTCGCGGGTGGTTCTTCGTCGTTCCCCTGGTGTGCGTCGTCGGGTGTGGGTTTCCGGCGGCCAAGTTGGACGAGGCCAGGGGCCACGTCCAGAAGGGGCTCGAAGCCTGGAAGGCCGGCGGCAAGTCGGCCGACCTCCGGCCGGTCGAGTTCCACGAGGTGATGTGGGAGAATGGCGAGAAGTTGATGTCGTTCGAGATGGGGCAAGCCAAGTATGCCGAATCCGCTCAGGCGGTGCGCGTGGAGGTGAAGTTGACTGTTCGCAACAAGAAAGGCAAGGAACGGGTCGAGAACGTGACCTACGACGTAACGCTCGGTCCGCCGGTGAAGGTGGTGTTCAACCCCATGCCATGAAGCGGGCCGCTTACCTCAACGGCACTTCAACGCTCGCTGCTTGGCACGTCGCTCCGGCGAGTGGCACGCAACTCACTTCGATCCGCACTCGATCGGTACCCGCTGGGGCAGCCAGTGTTGCCTCGACCGAGGCAAGATACCGGCCGTCCCCTCAACAGTCCTTCACGAACGGTAGTTCCAGCGGGTCGCCCATTGGGTTTCCGCCACTGAGGTAGACCAGCCGGCCGGTCACCGTCCGCTTGTCCGTGACCTGTTTGTCGGTCAGGTAGAAACGTGTTTCGCCGGTTCGCTCCACTCGTAGCAGGACGCCGATGGAGACCGTCTCCCCCGCCGCCCACGGCCCTTCTGGCGCGAACGAGATCTCAGGGTGGATCACGTCGCCAATCTGCGGCACCGGGGCGACCGACGGTCGGTTGCACCCAAACGCAAGCAGAGCAAACAACGGAAACGACAGGAGGCGGTAACGCATGATGGGGGGGAAAGTGGGTGACGTGATGAGAGGGTTCTCGGGCGAGTCGTATTCCGGGAGGAACTGGGTCGATGGTTGACCCCACTCTTCACGAAGTACGACTCGCCCGAGGAGTTCTCAGTTTGGCTGGACGATCTCGCCGTATTCGGGCGTCTCGATGGCTACCCACGTCTCGTCGGTGCAGGCGGAACTGACGAACCGCACGCTCCCGTCGCCCATCACGATCTGGATACCGCCAGACACGAACCCTTGCGACTTCTGCGGGTGGACGCTGGTGACGAGCGGAGCGAACTCCGGCCGACGCATGCACCGGCACATCCACGGGCGGGTGTCTGGCCACACGCCTGGCACCGCTCCGCCGCGGTTCACGTAGCCGTTTCGCGGATGGTATGGGCTGTTGTACAGCGAGGTCGGTACCTGGTTGTTCGCCCACTGAGCGTTGCCCGGGTACTGATTCGCCCCGAGGGCAGGGTTGAAGTCGTTCGGGATGGTGCGGGGATCGACCCCGTACCCCCAGGCGTTGGCGAACGCACCGAATGGCCCACCGGTCGCAGTGGCGTACTTCTCACCAAAGATGAAGGTGTTCGATAGCCCGTCGCTCACCTTGCTGATCCGGGCCGGAGTATCGCCGAATACCTGCCAGTTGGCCGAGTAGCTGCTCACCCCCCAGGTGGTGTTGGCCGTGCTCGCCCAACTCGGGTACAGAGTGGGGAAGTTGAGCGTTGCCCCCTGCATGCCAGACAGCGGGATGTTGTACACCCCGCCGTTCGGGTAAGAGCGGTCGAGAGGAGCCTGCAGCACCTTCAGCGGCAGCGACCGCGAGGCGTTCACCCCCATGCGGTGAATGTTTTCCTGCTCGATGTACGGGAGTAGGTGGTAGAACACGGAGCCGCCGCCGGTGTCGGGCGAGCCGGGTGTCAGCGAACCGAACATCGGCGGGTAGAACGTGTGGGTGCTTTCGAACGAGTGGCAGGCGAGGCCGACTTGCTTCAGATTGTTGCTCGATTGCATGCGAGCGGCCGCCTCCCGCACCTTCTGAACGGCGGGCAGAAGCAGGCCGATCAGGATGGCGATGATGGCGATCACCACCAGCAACTCGATCAGGGTGAATCCCTGTCGCCGGGAACGAAAACGCATAACGGCATACTCCGGGTACGGAGAGAAACGAGCCACCCCACCTTTCCCCTCGGGCCGGCGACCGCCGACCCCGGCGACACGCGCCGGCGGTTAGCCCTGGGGGAACCTCGCCCGCAACGAGCGGGCGGCGTGGGCGATGGCCCCCAACTTGCCTTCGGCCACTTCGGCCGAGGCGAGCGGGTTGTCCGCGAAGGTCGCGAACCCGCAGTCGGGGTTGAGGAACACGCGATCCGGGCCGAGCAGCGACACGGCCGCTTCGGCACGGGTAAGGATTTCACTCGCCGCATCGACGCGGTCGAGTTTCTGGTTGACGCAGCCAAGGCCGAGGCGGGCGTCTGACGGCAACTCCTTGAGCGGCTCCAGTTCACCCGCACGGGGCGTGGCCATCTCAAGCAGGAAGGTGCCGATGGGGAGGGTCTTCAGCAGCGGCACCAGGGGAGTATACGGACCGGCCAGAGCGACGGACTCATCGCGGCTCCAGTTCCCGCGGCACACGTGCAGGGCCAACCGCTCTTTCGGGAAACCGTGGAACAGTTGCCGCAACAGCCCGCCGGCAAAGTCCAGTTCGCTCTGCGTGTCCTTCTTCTCGCCGAGCGCCCCGCACATAAACGACCGCCCGCCGGTGTTCGGCCGGGTGAACACGACTTCCGTCAATACTGGTTCATCGAACTGAACAATGGCCGCCCCTTCCGCCAGCAACTCGGCCAGTTCTTCCCGCAGCACCCGGACCACATCGGCGGCCAGTTCCTCGCGGGTGGGGTACGCCTTGTCGGCCACGCACTCCAACCACATGGTGCGGGTGAGTAGGTATGGCCCCGGCAGGGCGATCTTCACCGGTTTGTCGGTGAACCGCCGCATTCGTTGCAGTTCGTGGACCGCCAGCGGCTTTGAGCGGCCAATCTTTCCGAACACAGCCGGGTGGCGAACCTGGTCGGCCGGAACGTCGAGCGAGCGCAGTTCCTCTGCGAACTCGTCCGGGTCGGTGACATACGGCAGCAGGTCGGTGATCGGGATGAGCTGGCAGTTGTCGAGCCGCCCCCCGACGAAGCTCGCATAGTTGTCGCGACGCTGCTCCCCATCGGTGACCACGTCCACTCCGGCCCGCTCCTGGGCGGCGACGGCCAACCGTACGGCGTCGTCGGCGTACTGCTGAAACTCTTCTTCGGAGAGCCGCCCGCTCAGCCGCTCGTGCAGTGCTCGCAGAAGCCACGCCGGCCGCGGCCAACTGCCCACGCCCATGACGGCGAAGCGGGGGAGGGGGGCGGGGAGGGAGACGGCGGCGGTTCGCGGCGAGCCGACGGCGACCGCGGGGGGACTCGNNACTCGGCGCGGTCGCCGTCGGCTCGCCGCGAACCGCCGTCCCCTTCTTCCGGATCAGGTAACTCCGTATCTCGTCGGCCTTCGTCGCCGATACCAGCTCGTTTCCGGTCAGCCGGCACCACGCGGGCAACTCCACCTCCACCGTCGAGTCGGTGGACTTCACTTCGAGCAACTGCCCGCCGTCGAGCGGGTCGATGTGCTTACGGATCAGCAGCAGCAGGCCGTTGCCGCAGTCGAGGTCCCCGCCGTCGAACGCGGCGTGCGGGGCGAACGGGTGTTCGGTGTTCCAGGTGGTCATGGTTAGAACGACACGCTCGGGCAGCCTTCGCCCATGAATTCGACCAACTTCGCCCCGCCGACGATGACCGCCCCGGCGATGAGTTTCGTTTCGTCCAGTTTGCGGCGCTTGAAGCACGGCGAGCAGACGTACATTTTCCCACCGCCGGCGGCGAAGTCGTCCATCAGCTTCTTGAGCGGGGCGAACCCCTCCTCGGCGATGTCGTCGGCATACCCTTGCTGAGCGAGCCGCACGCCTTCGACGGTGAGGAACACCACCACGTCCTTGTCCGATGCAAGAGCAGCGTTGGCGATGACGAACGCGACGGTCGCCTTGTCGGCGTTGTCCTTGGCGTAGGTGAGGGTGACGGTGAACTTGCCCGGCATCGGTCAGTCCTCTCGGCGGCGGATGGTGTACAGGGGGTGAGCGGCGGTCAGGAGCGTGTGGCCGGTGAGCCGGCACCAGGCGGGGATGTCTTCCGGGGCGGCCGGGTCGGTGGCGGTCACTCTAAAGACGCTCCCGGCGGGTAAATTCTTCAACCGGATGCGTAACTGCATGACCAGATCGCCGCATCCCAGGTCGCCGGCGTCCCATTCCACTTCTGTTGGCTGCGATCCGGAGGGGAGCGTGTCGGCCTCGGAGTTGTTCCCCTCCGGGGTATGGCTCACCCGGGGTTGTTGGTCCTTCGCGTCCATCGTTTCGGCCTCCCGCCACGCCCGCAGGTAGCACTCGCGGCGGTGGACGTACTCGGTGAGTGAGGTCCGCAGGTCGGTTTCTTCGCGGCCGAGTCGGCGGCACAGGCAATTCAGGCACCGCGGGGCGTTCTTGAACCCGAGGGCGATGCTCCACACCGCTTCTTTCGCCGTGAACGGCGTACGGCAGTCGTGGCACGCCCCACCGGCGATGCGGTGCAGTTCCCGCGTCGGCAGGGAATCTTCGTCGTCGTCCGGTTCGTCGTCGAACATCGCTCCTCACACCACGGGCGGTTCCGATATGTTACGCCGATGCAGTTCCTCTTCGACCTGTTTTACCTGCTCACCGGGGTGATCCTCGCCCCGTGGCTGATCTGGCGGGCGGCCCGCACCGGCCGCTACCGCCAGCACTTCGCCGCGAAACTGCTCGGTCGCGTGGAGGCCTCGCCTGCCCACCGTACCGTCTGGTTCCACGGCGTGAGCGTTGGCGAGATTCACCTGCTTGTCACCCTGGTTGCCGCGTTCCGCAAGAAGAATCCCGACTGGCGGATCGTTGTCAGCAGCACCACCGACACCGGCCTCGCAGAAGCACGCAGCAAGTTCCCCGATCTCGTTGTCATCCCGTATCCGTTCGACTTCAGTTGGGCGTGTGGGGAGGCGCTCGATCGTGTGCGGCCGGCGGTGGTGGTGTTGGCCGAGAGCGAACTGTGGCCGAACTTCCTGGCGGCGGCGGGCGAGCGGAAAATCCCCGTTGTGGTGGCCAACGGCCGCATCAGCCCGCGGACGTTCCGTCGCATGATGAAGGTGAAATCGCTCCTGAACCGAGTGCTGTTCCGGCACGTCACCACGTTCGCCGTGCAGACCGAAGAATACGCCGATCGCTTGCGGCAACTCGGCGTGCGCGAGCGGCAGATCCGGGTCACGGGGTCGATCAAGTTCGACGGGGCGACCGGTGATCGCAACACCCTGAAGGGGCGGGAGTTGGAGCGGGTTCTGGCGAACCGGGGGCGTCAGAACCCCGGTGCCGAATCAGGCCCGCCCGTTCACGCGGGCCGCTCGCCCGAGTTGCTCCTCGTCGCCGGCAGCACGCACGCTCCGGAAGAGGCGATCCTTCTCGGTGTGTTCACCAAACTACGATCCACCTTCCCTCAACTGCGGCTATTGCTCGTGCCGCGGCACCCGGATCGGTTCAACGAAGTCGCCGACTTGATCCAGAAATCGGGCCTGACCTTCGCCCGTCGGTCGCACCTCACCGAGCCGCCCGAGTTCCCCCCGCCGGTGGTGCTCCTCGACACGGTAGGCGAACTCGGGGCCGCGTGGGGGCTGGCCGAGCTCGGCTACACCGGCGGTAGTCTCGACGGCCAACGCGGTGGGCAGAGCATGATCGAGCCGGCCGGGTACGGTGTGCCGGTGGTGTTCGGCCCGCATGTGTGGAACTTCCGCGACCCGGCCCGGTTGTTGGTGGACGCTGGGGCGGCGGTGATGGTGAAATCGGCCGACGAACTGGAAGCGGCGTTCGCCGGGTTGCTGCTCGATGCCGATCGGCGGCGGCGAATGGGCGACACTGCCCGCCGGCTGGTGAAGGAGCAACAAGGGGCGACCGAACGGACGGTGGACCTCATTTCCGAAACGGCGGGCCGTGCGGAGTGAGGGGCCGGGTGACGTTTGGGAACAAAACACGTGTCCGAGGGTTGTGGGATCCAACCCACCGGGGCGACCGTTTACCCCCCCCCTCTCTGCCACACTGCCACCTGCCACACATATACCCCCCCTCGGCCACCGTCACCCTAAGTGTTGCGCCAATCAGCCTTTCGCTCCATTCGGCCCCTCGGCGACGGTCCCCGACCCCGGACAGGGCACGGCTCGCTGGTCCGATACAATCCCTACATTCCCCCACATCATTTCGCCCAACCGCCGCCCCGCCGATTGTCTACACTCAACCCAGTTAGCATACTTGACCCATCCTCTCGATCTTGACGCGAGTCCCGTCCCGTTATGCGACGTGAATATCACCGCTGGTGGAGCCCCACCCTCCGCCGCGACATGGAACTGCTGGAGTTCGGCCACGGCGGGGCGACGGTGCTCCTCTTCCCCACCTCGTTCGGCACCTTCCACGAGTGGGAAGACCGCGGGATGATGAACGCCATTGGGCACGGGCTGCGAAATGGGTGGTGGCACGTCCTGTGTGTGAGCAGCGTGGACGACGAAGCATGGTACTGCAAGTGGAAGCACCCCGGCGCGCGGGCGTGGCGGCAGAAGGAGTACGAAGACTACCTGCTCAACGAGGTGCTGCCGTTCGCCAAGCATCGTAATCCGCACCCGTACACCATCACCTGCGGGGCCAGCTTCGGGGCGTATCATGCCCTCGACTTCGGCCTGAAATATCCGCACCGGGTGAACCGCATCCTGTCCATGAGCGGGCTGTGTGACATTCGCCGGTTCGCTGACGGGTTCTCGAACGACACGGTTTACCTGCACAACCCGGTCGAGTTCGTCGCCGGCGAGCACGACGGGTGGCGGCTCGACCACCTCCGCCGGCAAGACATCATCCTGACCGTCGGCACCGGCGACGGCCTCGTCCACCAGAACCGTGAACTGTCGGGCAAGCTGTGGGCGAAGGGTGTGGGCAACGCCCTGCGGGAGTGGGACGGGTTCGCCCACGACTGGCCGGTGTGGGAGCGGCAGCTCCAGATGTACCTCGGCGGACATGATTGACGTGTCGGGTGGGTGTCTGCACGGACCTCCGGTCCGGCGCGACCCACGCGAGACTCGAACACGTGGGTCGCGCCGGACCAGACGGTCCGTGCAGACCCACCCTACGGATGCACCCCATGAAAAAGGTTGGCTTACTCTGCGGTCGCGAGTGGTCGTTCCCGCCGCGGTTTATCGACGAGGTGAACAAGCGGAACGCCGGCGTGACGGCCGAGTTGGTGAAGCTCGGCGGCACCCGCATGGGCGAGCCGAACCCGTATGCCGTCATCGTCGATCGCATCTCGCACGAGGTGCCGTACTACCGCAGCTACTTGAAGCACGCGGTGCTCGAAGGCGTGCGAGTGGTGAACAACCCGTTCATGTGGACGGCCGACGACAAGTTCTTCGGCGCGAGCCTGTGCGAGAAGCTCGGCCTCGCCCACCCGAAGACGCTGGTGCTGCCGAACAAGGACTACGTCCCCGGCATCGTGCCGAGTGAAAGCCTGCGGAACCTCATGTACCCGCTCGATTGGGGCTGGGTGGCGGAGTACGTGGGGATGCCGTGCATCCTGAAGGACGCACACGGCGGCGGCTGGCGCGGCGTGTACAAGTGCGACACGGTGGACGATCTCATCCACCACTACAACGGGTCTGGCCTGCTGACGATGATCGCCCAGCAGTTCATTCCGTGGGAGCAGTACGTCCGGTGCATGTGCCTGGGGCAGAGTGAAGTGTTGGTCATGCCCTACGACACCCACCAGCGCAAGTACATCCCCGATCCGAACTACCTGAGCAAGGAACTGCACGACCGCATCGTGCGGGACTGCCTGACGCTGGTGAAGGCTCTCGGGTACGACATGAACACGGTGGAGTGGGCCGTCCTCGGCGGGGTGCCCTACGCCATCGACTTCATGAACCCGGCCCCGGACATGGACGTCAACAGCCTGACGCCGACGTACTTCGAGTGGTGCGTGACGCACATGGCCGACATGGTCATCCGCCTGGCAAACGAGCCGAAACCGCAACTCGGCGAGATGCGGTGGTCGAAACTTTTCTAAATGCCAACCGA
>JALOQR010000454.1 GCA_025459365.1 Fimbriiglobus sp. | reverse complement strand
GTGTTACGAAAGAAGTCCGACAAATGATAGATTAGAGAACCTCGAGGTGAGGTCTGTGCTGGTCGTGAGAAGATTCTGTGTAGTTTTCCCAAACCGTCCACCTTCCACCGACTACTGCCGGGCATTCCGACGCAGCACCTCGATTCCGGTCGCCAGGGTCTCGTCCTTCGCCGTATTGGTGATGCGTGAAGACCTGCCCGGAGTTACCATCGTCCTATTCGGCAAGTTGAGCATAGCTTAACTCAATGCCATCTCGGCCAGAACTTGCAAAATTCGCCCTAGCCACCGTCGATCCGATGCCCCGAAAACGAAATCGGCCCCGTACAGGTTCTATCTCGATCCGCTGCCGTCTCCACCCACATTATCACGGACAGAATCAGATGAACCTCGCAATGAAGTGCCCGAATACTACCCGCGGCCAACCGGGTTAGTGGCTGTGTTGTAGGTCGCCTTCAAGTTCTCCTCGGTGAACACCTCCCGCACCGGGCCGCTGGCCACCTTCCGCACGTTCAGCAACGTGACGTAGTCGAAGTAGTCCTGCACCGTGCTGAGGTCGTGGTGTACCACCAGCACCGTTCGACCCTGCGAGCGTAACTCCCGAAGCAGGTTCACGATGGCCTGCTCGGTCGGCGCGTCCACCCCCTGAAACGGCTCGTCCATGACATACACCGGTGCCGACTGCACCAGAGCACGGGCCAGAAACACCCGCTGCTGTTGCCCGCCACTCAATTGGTTGATCTGCCGCCTGGCAAAGTCGCTCAGACCCACACGGGCGAGTGCCTCGGCCGCCGCCTCCTTCTGCCGGTGCCCCGGCCGACGAATCCAGCCAAGTTGGCCGAAGGTGCCCATCAGCACCACGTCGAGCGCGGTGGTCGGGAACTCCCAGTCAACACTGCGACGCTGCGGCACGTAAGCCACCGCCTGCCGGTTCGACGTGTACGGTTGGCCGTGGATCAGCACCCGGCCAGACACGGGCTTGATGAGGCCAAGCATTGCCTTGAGAAGTGTTGTCTTGCCCGCTCCGTTTGGGCCAACCACCCCCACGAGTACCCCCGGCGGAATGGTGAGATCCACGTCCCACACGGCGGGTTTGTCGTGGTATGCAACGGTCAGATCGTGGATGTCGATGGCCGGGAGCATGGTGTTGTTGTAGCCGCGGCGCGGAGAGAGTCCGACGCAGGGAGTCCCACTCCCCCGCCGATCGGAGCTACTGGAGGTGTTTCACGATGATGTCGATGTTGTGCAAAACGGTGCCCGCATAGGTGCCAGTCGGGGTGCCCTTCGGGCCAAGCGAATCGGAATAGAGCGACTCGTGGTCGCCCACCAGGTGTACGTTCCACCCATGCTGTCGCTGGACGGCGTCGAGCACCTGTTGAAGGCCGCGCGGCGGAACCGAGGTCTCGGTGAACAAGGCCGGTACCTTTCGCGTGGCAATGAACCCGGCAAGAGTCGAAACGTCGGCCGTGCCCGACTCGGCGCCAGTGCTCACTCCCTGCAGGCCCTTCACCTCGAAGCCGTAGGCGCGAGCGAAGTACCCAAAAGCATCGTGGCTGGTCACAAGTACCCGTCGTTCCTTCGACAACGAACTGGCCTTCTCTCGCACCCTGAGATCGAGTGCATCGAGTTCTGCCAAATACTCGGCAGCGTTCGCCCGGAAGGCGTCGGCGTGTTCGGGGAACTTCTCGATCATCGAATCGCGTATGGTGCCAACGCAGGTCTTCCAGAGGGAGACGTCGAACCACACGTGCGGGTCGTGTTCACCGCCGTTCGCATCGGCCAGGAGCAGTTTGTCCAACGGCAGATCGCGGGTGACTGCCACCGCCCGACCGTTGGTGGTCTGTTCCAGGTGGTCGGTCATCTTGCCTTCAAGGTGTAGACCGTTGAAGAGTAGAAGTTTGGCCGAGGTGAGGCGGGAGAGGTCGCCGGCCGAGGGTTGAAAGCGGTGGGGGTCGGTTCCCGGCCCCATGAGCACGTCCACACGGATTCGCCCACCGGCGATCCGCTCCGCTGCATCGCCAATGATGCTCGTGGTAGCCAAAACATCCGCAGGAGGCTGGGCCGGCCCACCACACCCAACGAGGAACAACGCCGCGACGGTGACGGCGGAGAGGCGAATGAATTTAAGCATGACAGACTTCGCGACGACGAACAAATATCCTTAGTTTAGGCTAACAAAGTGCGTGCCAGAATTCCACTCCTTGCAGTATCCCCGAGCCAGATTTGCCTTGCGAGAGCGGGTTCTCCCGGAAGTTGGCGGACCCGAGCACCATCGAACAGGACGACCACACAGATCCAGCATCCACCAACTCACCCGCCTGGATACTGGATCGCTCCGCCCACTCGGCACTTCCACGAACCTCCGAGAACGACACTGATTGACCAAGAGAGACCGGAGATCTGTGGCAGACGAACGCCAAGGATGGGTATGGCACCTGCACGTCGGCAGGTAGGTGACTTGTACGACGGCCGAGCACCCGTTTTTCGCGGCCGGGAAGCGGTGGACTCCATGCAACCAGTTGCAACTCGTCGATCGGCTGCTGACCGGAAAAAGGGGTGACGGCAAGCGGTGCGTGTGTGAATTGTGTTGACAGGGGGCGGGAAACGAAAAACCCCCGGTTTCCCAGGGGTTCTCGCGGAGGGCATCACGCTCCAGCGGAGAGGAAGGGATTCGAAAAGCGGTGCGTCACAACAACTGATGATATCTCGGGTTGTGGCGGTAAACCTCTTTCAATCCAGAGCTTGCATCGCATCAGCGGTGGCCAGCGGTAGTCAGGGATTCTCAGGAATGGTCACGCGGATTGGCTCACTGTGCCAATTCCACAGTGCGGTGACGGCACCTCCGTCCGGAGGTGTCAACGTGTCGAAGAAGTACATCGTCATCTACTGCCGCTATTCGTCGGACATGCAGCGCCGGGAGAGCTGCGGCGACCAGGAGCGGGAGGTGCGAACCGGGCTCGCCCGGCTGGGGGTGCCGTGCGAGGACGCCGTCGTTGTGCGGGACGAGGGCGAGTCGGGCACCAAAGCCGACCGGGCGGGGTTTCAGGAGGTGCGTGGGATGATACGCCGCGGGCAGGTGGCGGTGCTGGCGGTGTACGACCAGTCGCGTCTCACCCGCGGGGAGAACGCCCTCGCCGTCATCCGCGATCTGGTGTTCGCCGGCGGCCGGTTCGTGGCGGTAACTGAGGGCATCGACACCCTGCGGGACGGGTGGGAGGTGCTGGTGCAGGTGAAGGAGATCCAGCACGGGCAGACCGTCCGCACCCTCCAGAACGGGGTCCGCCGCGGGCAGCGGGGGCGGGTGCTGGACGACGGCAGCACCGGCGACTTCCCTTACGGATTTGAGTCGTACTACTTGGATCCGGACTGGCAGGCGCAGCTTAACCGCCGCGGGCCGAAGCCGAAGAAGGGGATCCGGGTGTGCCAGGCGGAGGCGGAGTGGGTACGGCGGGTGTTCGCCTGGTTCGTTGGGGGCAAGAGCATCGGATGGATCGCCCGCGAGTTGACCCGGCTGAAGGTGCCCAAGGGGCACAGGGCTTCCACTCCCGGCTGGCATCCGGAGCAGGTGCGGCGGATGCTGGCGAACGCCAAGTACGTCGGCCGGTGGGTGTGGGGAAAGATGACCACCGTCCGCGACTCGGCCGGCCGCAAGAAGCAGGTGGCAGTCGCTGCCGGCGAGGCGGTGGTGCGGGACCGGCCCGACCTGCGGGTCGTCGCGCCGGACGTGTGGGAGAAGGCCGCGGCGCGGCTGGCGGCGTTGGCCGCCACGTTCGGCCTGAAGGACAGGCACAAGCCCCGCGGCCCCAAACCCAATCCGGCCGACGTGTACCCCCGCTCGCCGCTCGGCGGGTTGCTGGCCTGCGGGGCGTGCGGCGGCCGCATGCACCAGGCGCAGAGCAACGGCCGGCGGTACTACGCGTGCGCCGGGGCGAAGCGGGGGCTGTGCGGCATGTCCACCCAAGTGCC
>JALOQR010000453.1 GCA_025459365.1 Fimbriiglobus sp. | reverse complement strand
GAATGCTGCGCGTCGTGGAAGTGGTGCAGTCCGAGGGCGAGTTGCTTGACGCGGTTCTGGCAGTCGGCACGGGCGGCGGCGTTGCGGACGTTCTGCACCGCCGCGAGCAGAAGGCCGATCAGAATGCCAATGATGGCAATCACGACGAGCAGTTCGATGAGGGTGAACCCGTTGCGAGGGAATTGACGTCCCATCCGATCACCTCCCGTGCACGTTGTTCGTCCCGACACACCGCCCCCGCACACACACCTCGACCGTACGCGTGGCCCCCTCGTCCAATACAATCCCGAGGTGGCAACAAAACTCTGCGGCGCGGGAAACCTTTACCACGCCACGGAAGGTGCGAGACCCACCAGTTTCGACCGTCCCGCCGTCGGCCTGCTCCCAACGGAAGCAGTACCCGCCCCCTCAGGTCTCCCCCAGCCCGACCACCCGGCGTGCGACCACCGCCGGATTAGTGACCTGGAAGGCCACGACATACTCGCCGGGTGAGACGACGCCGAGGTCCACGACCTCCGGCGTGACTTTCAGCGGCGGAGGGGAGCAGGGGACGGTCAACAGCCCCGCCACGACCACAAACGCCACGGAGACCAGCACACTGACCGCCATCACCCGCCGAATCACGGGGAACCCTCCGGGAGGCGGCGGGTGGAACGACGGCGGAAGGTGACGCGTACGACGCCTGCAATGACCGCGGCGGCCGCGGCCGCGATCAATAGCCACACGTAGAGCGGCCAGGGAGGGGACTTCGCCGTCGGCACACCTTCCGGTTCGGGGAACCCGAATTGGGTGACGCGGAAGACGCTCTCGGGCGGCGGGGTACTCAACTCGTCCCACCTGGTGACATCACAGACGTATCGTTCGTCGGGGGTCGGCCCCCCCTTTGCCACCAGATTCTGGTAGACGAAAACGTACTGCTCTGGAATGTCACGGTCCCCCGACTGCCGGTAGCGGACCGTCCCCGTCGCTTTCACGAATTCTGTCAGCGCGGTGAACCCGTTCACACGGAAGTTCCGCTCGGGCGACAGAAACACCTCCGTCTTGACCACAGTGTTCTTCTTCACCGGATTGTCCATTGTGAAGTTCCACCGCAGGACGCTGTTCGGCCCGTCAACACCGGCCGCGAACTCGTACAACGCGGTCCGCACCCCGACGTCCGTCAATGGGGTGTTCGGCAGGCTGTAGGTGAATTTCGGCGCGTAGTCCTCGGAGAACGTGGCTTGTAGGATCAGGGCAGAGACACGCGAGTTGGGCGGCCCAATGTGTTGAGCAGTGAACTCTGACCGACCCGCCCGCCGTGACAGCGAGAATGTGTAATACGGGTTCTGACCCACCACCCACTCAAACTCCACTAACTCCCGCTTTTCGTCGTACTTCGAGTCGTGAATATGCACCAAGACATCGTCGTTGTATCGGACGATGCGGCCTGTAGTCGGGGGGCGTTGGGCCATGCCGGGTACCCCCAGCGACGGGTAAGTGAACTTGAACTCGTACTCAAGACGCCGCGCCTGCTCGGCCCGGCGTTCCCAGGCGGCTTTCGCCGCTTCCAGCGTGTCGCCCCCCTCCGCCAGCATGCAGCAGACGATTACGTATAATACGGAGAGAACTTGTCGCATCATCTCGCCCTCCTGGTTGGCATCTGAGCACTCTCAGCCCGATGATCCGGCATGCGAGCCGGGGTTAACACCCGGACCGCGCCCGCCGCACGGAACACATCCAGTGGCGGCGGGCCACAAGTTCGCCTGGTAGCCGGGCTGTATCCTTACTCAGGATTGACGCATTTGCAGAACCGCGGGTTGATCCCCACCTTCAGGCAAGTGCAAAAGCAGTAGGACAAGGGGTCCTGCGGGTTAAACTTGTCACAGCGGGCGAACAAAGGCGTCACGTTGAGGGTGCAATCAAGTTGGTTGCAGGTCGGGCAATCGGGATCGATCAGGTCACACAGCAGGGTCGGCACAGGCGACGGAGGCCGGATGTCGGCTCGAAGGGTCGCGGTCGGTATCGCGAGTACCGCGACCGCGAACAGCACCGCCGTCAGGGTGAACATGAAACGAGTGAAGAACTCGCCTCGCATCGGCCATCTCCTTTTGAAAGAGCGTGATAAGAACTCACTCCGGCCTCTCGACCAGACACGTCAGCAGCAGGGTCAATCGACTCGCCTGCGGCAGGTCCGTGTACACATCCACCTCTCGGGTGAACTGACCGGGGACCGAGCGCGGAACCCGAATGTCCAACGTCAGCGTCACCGACTGCCCCGGCGGTATCTCGACTGGGAACTCACCCCCGACCAAGCAGTTGCAATCGGATGTGCGGCCCATCAACCGGACGAGAGCGGACGTGTTGTTGCGAACTGAATACGCTCCCGTCCGGACCTCGCCCGGCTTTCCACTGCCGAAGTCAAGCATGACTGGCGAAACGCTAAGGGATTGTCCGCGGAGGCGGGCGAGGGCGGCGTCGAGGGAGCCGAAGGTCAGCACGCCGGCCACGGCTAGCACCGCGAAGATGGTCGCCAGCCCACCGGCCCACGTCAGCACACTGGACACTTCAGCCCGGTTGGATAACGGCGGACGGCCGATGGCGAGCAATCCCAGGGCCGTCACATCCACCGCGAAGGCCGCCCACGGGCTGGCCTGGATGATGCCGAAGCAACCGCACGTCGCCTGACCGATGACGCCGAGGT
>JALOQR010000154.1 GCA_025459365.1 Fimbriiglobus sp. | reverse complement strand
TTCGCCTTCTCCGCCGCTGCATGAAGGCTCTTCGACGACCGCAGGGCGAAATCTTTGTCGCCCACCCCGACGAATACTGGCAGGTCGGCGAACGCCTTTTCGTCGCGGATCCGCCCGCCTCCGCCTAAACCCGCCACCGCTGCGAACTTGCCGGGGTACTTCTGCACCGCGTCGAACGCCATCGAGCAGCCCATGCTGTGCCCAACGAGATACACCCGCTTGGCGTCCACAGGATAGCGCTTCGCCAGTTCATCCACGATATCGCCGACCGGCGGCGGGGCGCCGATGCCGAACCCCAGCCCGGCCCGCGGGGCAACGAGCAGCCAGCCGCGTTCCTTGCACAACTTCACGACGTGCCCGTTGCCGTACCCCTCGAAGAACAGGTTTTCCGACCCGCCCGCCCCGTGCATGGCCACCACCATTGGCACCGGCTTCTTGGCGTCGAGTTTCTCCGGCACGTACAGCCGGCACGGGGTGACGGTCTTGCCGTTCTCGCCGGTGGGCACGCTCACCCAGTGGTCGCCGGGGCGGGCGGGGGTGAAGAACGGTTTGCCTTCCTTGGTCAGGTTTAACATCTCGACCGCTTCGGCATACCGCTTCGCGGCGGGCATGTCTGATTCTGGCACGGTTCCCCCGGCGAGGTCCTTGAGCAGCGTCGCACGCTCCTTGAGAGAAGCGGTTTCGAGCGACGGTGTAGCCTTCAGTGCGGCGAGGTCGGTATGGAGTTTGTCGGCAGCCGGGAACCCTTCGCCCGTCACCCCTTCGAAAACCGTCACACCGACCGTCCGTGTCGCGAGCGTTTTGCCGTCCACCCGAAACTCGACCGACAGCGTCAGGTCGGCTGGCCGCTTCACCGATTCAGGGATCGGCACGCTCAGCTTGACGGGCAGTTTCTCGACATCGACCGTCGTCCACGTTTTGCCGTCGAACCCGGCCAACACGCTCACACCCTTCGGCTTCTCCGCCTTCACGGTGTAGAACTGCTTGATCGTGACGGGCACCTCCTTCTCACTCGTCAGTCGCAGCTTCACCTCAGGGTAGAGGCTCGTTCCCCATCGCACGGCGTCAGTCGGCGGTTGATCACTCAGCAGGGCGAAGCGGGCTTCGTCGAGCGTCTGGGCGGCCTTGCCGAACTGAAAGCTGAAGAACTGCTGCGTCACCTGCGGCAAATCCTTCAAGGCACGCTTGCGGGCGTCCTTGTCGGTCTGCTTGTCCCACTCGGCTTCGAACGCCTTCAGCCGTGCCCCGAGTTCGTACCGGTCCGCCTGGGCGAACGCAACGGGAGTGAGGGCGGCAATCAGGAGCAGGGCGAGGGGTCGCATGGAGTGTTCCAAAGTTCGGGGATGTCCTCCCTCGTCTCCCTCTCCGGGGCGAAGACGGGGGGTTGTCCGGGGTTGGTCGATTTTCGGGTGACGAACGCCTCTTGGTGATCTCGCCCCCCCCTCTCTGCCACACTGCCACCTGCCACACACATACCCCCCCCGGCCACTGCCGTCCTAAGTGTTGTGCAAATCAGCCTTTGGCTCGATTCGGCCACGGCCACGGGTTTTGTCTCCTGACAGGAGACGGAGGGGGAGGTCCTCGGTTCCGGATTTTCTGTTTGAACCGGATCGAGCGGTTTGATTAAATTTACCCTCTCCCCCGCCTCAGAAGCGAGACGAACTCGCATCGTGCTTCGGAAATGGCGGGAGGGGCCAGAACGGAGTCTGCAACATGATTCGTCAACTTCTTGTGCCTGTCGCACTCGCTGTCGTACTTGTGCCCGACTGGGCGGCTGCCTTCAACCCATGCGTCTGCCCGCCGCCGGTGGTGCCGTACTGCCCGCCGGTGATTGTCCCGGCTCCGGTAGTGGGATGTGTGCCGACGACTGGTACGATCGCCCCGCCCGAAAAAGGGCCGACCATCGTGCCCGAGCGGGCCGAACCGCCGAAAAAGGCTCCTGTGGCGAGCGAAACGCCGAAGATCATGCCGACTACGGCCGAACAACCGGCCGCTCCGAAGCCGCCCGAACCGATGACGATCAAGCCCGTCGAACCCAAGCCGGAACCGCGAGTGGTGGTGCCGCCGACCGGTGCCGACCGCATCCCGGCTCCCGCCGTTCCCCTCGGCTCACCACCAGCGAAAGGCGACGGGGGCAAGTGGGAACTCGACCTGCCACCGCTGGCCAAGCCACAACCGGCCGAAGTACCTTCCGCCCCTCCCGCCAAGTCGGAGAAACCAAAAGAGCCAGGGAAGATCACCCCATTCTCCTTTGATGTGCCCAAGGGCGATGGCCCGGCTCAGCCGGTGGAGGCGAACAAGACCACGGTGGCCAACAGCAGCCCGTTGACCGACCGGCCGACCGAGGTGGACGTGTACCCGCGGGAGGGAGACGGTGCGACCGGCCGGCGTGGGGTCAAGTTCGTGAACAAGTCGGCCCGCGACATCCTCCTGACCATCGACGGAAAGACGACGACTCTTCCCAGCAAGACCGTGCTGAGTGTGGAAGTGGCGGCGGCTTTTACCTGGCAACTCGGCGGCGAAACGGAACGAACGCAGAAAGTGCCCGATGGCTCGCCGGGAGTTGATGTCATCATCCGGAAGTGACCGCTGGTGGGCCGGGGGCGACTGCCCCCCGGCCGCTCACGCGGATCGCTCTCCTTACCGTTTCCGCAACCGTCGCACCACTTCTTTCCAGAAGCCCCACGCGAACCCGAAGTGGATGCCGATAAAGACCAACGGGATCCGCCAACCTACCAGAAATGGCACCCGTCGGCCGAGTTTCACCGAGAAGAGCGTCACCACTGCCAGGTACATCGCCAACAGGCCGCCATACACCCACCACAGCGGCGACCAGAACAGGCAGAGAAGCGGGCCAACCGCCAGCCATAGCACCCACAATGGCGGAACAAGAGCGGGGAGGGTGAGCGATTTCGGCTGCTTGGCCGCCAGACGTGCCCGCCCGCAACCGTAGCGCCCGAGTTGTGTAAACAGCGCCTTCCAGTGGCCCCGTGGGTGGTACACCACCTTCAACTTCGGCTCGAAGTAGCATGTCATGCCGGCGTCGAACACCCGCTGGTTGAACTCCACATCCTCGCATGCGTCGAATTTCTGGTCGAACAACCCGACCCGCTCGAACACCCGTCGGCGATAGGCGACGGCCGTGTTCTGCGGCTCAACGAACTTGGCGCGGTCGGAATAGATATCGGAGTCTGGATTGTGCCCGAGGCGGCTGGCACGGGCAACGGACACGGCTTGCTGGAACGGAGTGGGGTTGGGGGCGTTGAGCGGTTGCGGGCGGCCGAGGCAGTCGGCCCCGGTGGACTCAAACGCGGCGACGAGGTGATTCAAATACTGACGGTCGGCGATGCAGCAGTGCCCATCGACCACCACCGCATACTCGCCCCCCATGTGCCGGACGGCAGTGTTGCGGGCGGCACTGCTCAACCGGCTCGGGTTGTAGAGCAGTTTCAGGTTCGGAAACTCACCCTGGAGTTTCCGAACGATGGGCACGGTGGCGTCGGTGCTGTGCCCGTCGGCCACGACCACCTCGAACCGATCTGGCGGGTAGTCCTGGGTGAGCAATGAGCGAAGCGTCGCCTCGATGCTCGCGGCCTCGTTGCGGATCGGCACAACGACGGTGACGTGGGGGGGCATCCATGCCTCCGGGTCAGGTTGTCGGATGAGGCGGGACGAACGGCCCGGAACTCAAAGTCTGCAGAGTCAGCGAACAGCCCAGCAGATTCGCCAGGTGTATCGCCAGCGCGTGGAATCCACCGGTTCGGCGTCGGTCGAGAACTCGAACCGATTCTCGGCTTTGCGGGCCGCTCGACCCGACCGGCCCGGCTACTCCCCTGCCTGCTTCCGCGGCGGGCGGTGGTACAGCCGCCGCAGGCCGAGCACCTTCAGCCCGGTGCAAAACAGGCAGTAGAGATCGGTGAGTAGTCCCATCCGCCCGACGTAGAAGCGGTCGTAGATGAGCTTGTTCTTCACCGTGAGAATGCTGCTATCCGGCGGCAGGTGAACCTGGGCGAACCCAGTAATCCCGGGCTTCACCGCGTGTCGAATGTCGTAGCCATACACCGACACCCGCAGGTCTTCCACGATCTCCGGCCGCTCCGGACGTGGGCCGACCAGGCTCATCTCGCCCCGGAGCACGTTCCAGAGTTGGGGGAGTTCGTCGAGGTGGAGTACGCGCAAAATCTTGCCGAGCGGGGTAATTCGCGGGTCGCCCTTGACGCTCCACTGAATGCCCGTCTGCTTCTCGCACTCGTGGTACATGGAGCGGAACTTGTAGATGACGAACACCCGCCCGCCACGGCCAACACGAGTCTGCGAGTAAATCGCGGGTCCGCGACTCGTCAACTTCACGGCCACAAAGGTGAGCAGCATGAATGGCAGGAGAACAACAAACAGGACAACCGCCAGCGTGTAATCCAGGACCGCCTTCAACGAATAGGCCGGCACCACCGGCACGCTCATGGGCGGCGGGGTCGGCTGGGAGGCGGCGGCGGGCGGGATCGGAGACAACGCGGTCCTCGGGGCGACGCGGGCCGCGTGCGCGGGCGAACCGGCGGGGATCACGGTATTCATCGGGAACAGAAACCCTCTGGGAGCGACCTCGGGCTGTGGCGCCCGTGCGACAGCCTGTTGGAATCGGCCCCCTGGTAGCCTGGGTGCCTCCTCTGGGGTTACCTCGACCCCAGATCCAGACGATCCGCTCACTTCTCAGACAAGAGGCGGGAGTACTGGCCAAAGGCGGCAGTCACGAACGCCCGGACTGCAGGGCTGTCACCCTCCGTCTTGTCGGCGTCCTCCATCGGCACGGCCGTGACGACATACAGCTTGAACAACTCTGGAGCGGTGAGGAAGGCAAACCGCGGGCGATCGGGCACACCCCAGTTCCCGTCGATCGTCCACGACCACCGCACCCGGTGCCGCTCGTAGGTGGTCGCCGTCTTCTTTTCGAACTCGGCGACCAGGTAAGCCGCCTTCCCACCATTGGGTAGGTCGATACTCTCGGTGCGGGGGGCCTGCACCATCTTGAACCCACTGCCTGGGTAGCAGACGTCGGGAGTGTGGGTCGAAACCGCTCCGGACGGCCCGCTAGTGATCGATACTGTGGCCGGCGTCCGCCCGCTCGGCGAGGTGTACTGCCGGCACGTCACGCGGCTTCGTTCCTTCACCGGCAACTCGCTCGGAAAGTCGGTGGCGACGTAATCGGCCAGAGTGATGGTGTGGGCGTGGACCGCCTCCGACCGGCTGGGGTTGGGCGACAGAGCCGACCAACGGTGCGTCACCGCTCCATGTACGACCGCCCCGGCCAACACCGCCAGCAGACACCCTATCCAACCGAGTTTGTGAAGCATGATGAAAACTCCCTTCACACGAAAACGCTACGGGTAGTGTCCGACACGGTCCGACAGGGTGTCGGAGAGAGCGGCGCTAGCAGAGTGCTTCAGACTGAGTCGAGCCGACGTACACCACCCCGGTGTACGGGATCTCCATGGCCGATGCCCGGTCGGCGGCCTTCTTCAACAACGGGCTACGCGTGGTGCGGTACAGAGCACACAGGAGCAGTACCTCGCTCCGGCGGGCCACTTCCACGCTCTCGGCGACCGTAAGCAAAGCGTCGGCGTGAAGCACCACGCAGTCGAATGGTTCCTTCAACCGAACAAGCAGCGCCTCCAACCGCCCGCCGACCGCTGCCTGGCGGGCGTCGTCCGACCACTTGCCGCCGCTCAGGAAGTGCAGGCCGTTGGGCAACACCTGGATCGTCTTGCGGAAATCGGTTTCGCCGCGGAGCAGTTCGCACACCCCCGCGTCGTTCGACACTCCGGCGTAGGTGTGCAGGGTGGGGTTCCGCAGGTCGAAGTCCACCAGCAGCGTCTTCATGCCGGCCTGGGCGAGACTGCTGGCGAGGCCGAAGGCTGTGAACGACTTGCCCTCGTCGCCGAGTGGGCTGGTGACGGCCACGGTGGTCGCCCCGCGGCTGAGCCACGTCTGCGCCACATAGGCCCGCAACTTGTCGATGGCCTCGTTCACCTCGGCCCGCTTGATGGGGTCGCGGGCGGTGTCTGCGTCCGGGGCGTGTGGCACCACCCCCACCACCGGAGCCGGGGCGGTCGCCCGCAGTTCGGCCAGGGACGACACCTTCCGTGCCCGCATCTCCAGCCCGACACACACCGCACCCACCAGCACGAACCCAAGCAGGCCGGCGGCCACCGTGCCCAGGATCTGCTTCATGGTGTCTTTCTGCATGGCGGTCGAGGCGTCCTGGATCTTGGCGATCCGCGACGGCGAGTCCTTGTTCAGTTCGGCCAACGACCACTCGGTCGAGACTTTCGTGTACTCGGCGGCGAGTCGGGTCTTATCAAGAACGATCGGGGTCACGGGCTTCTCCCGCTCCAGCGAGGCTTTCACCTCGGCCGAGGGCGGAGCGGGGATGGCCTTCAGTTCGGCCTTCGCGTCTTCGAGCAACTTGCGGTTGTAGGCGAGTTTGGCCTCCATCACAGTCAGGTTCTTCTGGGCGACATCGAGGGCGAACTGTGCCTGTTCCACCCGCGGCTTACGACGGCCTTCGTCGGCCTGCTTCACCTTCTCCCGGACCGTCTTCTCCAGTTCGATCTCGGCCGACTCGATTTCCCGCAGCATCGTCTGGAGTGCGGAGGAGTTCGGGTTGGTGCCCACGCTCAACTTCTGGGCGTATTGGTTCTGGAGCCGATCGACCTTCGCCATGGCGGCCCGCACGTCTGGGTCTTGATCCCGCACGGCCTTGTCCGTGTCGGCCGGGGCCGGTTCGCTGAGCACCTTCTGATACTGGGCCTTGATCGCGTCGACCTCCGCCCTCGCCTCGGCGACCTTGAACTGCAACTCCTGAATCCCCTCCTCCAGTTTCACTTTTCGCCCCATCAGCGGGCCGAACATGGCTTGCTGGACCTTGTCGGAATCTGGTACTGGATCAAGCCCCTTTCCCCCGCCGACCGCCGCTGCGGGCTTCACCGCCGGATCGACCCTGGGGGCATCGCCCGGCTCACCCGGCTTCACTCCACCGAACCCGGCCACCGCGTTGGGCTGCTCGGTGGTTGTCCCGTTGGTCAGGTTGTCTAACTGCTTCTCGAGGGTCTGCTTGGCCTTCTCCAACATCATGCGGTAATCCTGAAACTCCTGCTTTTCCTTGAGGATGACTTCCTTCTCGTAAGCCTTGGCGATACCGTCGACGATCTTCCGCACGTCGTCCGGATTTTCCCCTTGCAGGGAGAGGGTGATGATCTCCGACCCCTCCTTACTGCTCACTGTGAGCTTCTCATCGAGGAACTTGATGGGGTCTTTCTGGGCCTTCAGGGTGGGCAACTCACCGAGGCGGTATTCCCGCAGGGCATAACGGTAGACGTAGTCGTACTTGATCAGCCCGGCGTAGGTCTTGACGACCGTGGTGAAGTTGCCGCTGTTTCGTCCGCTTTCGGCAGCGCTACCAACCACGCGGGGCACTTGAGAGACGCGGAACAGAGCGGTCGATTCGTACTTCGGCGGGAGGAACGTCCATGCTGCGTAACCGAGGGCGGCCCCGAGCAACGCCCCGGCGAACAGGATGGTGAGCCAGTGCAGCCGCACATAGGTGAGGATGCGGACAGCCGGGTTATCGGCCTCCGGCTTGTGCGGCGGCCGCGAGGCCACCGGGCGGGGAGCCGGGGCGGGTCGGGCGGCGGAGGTGGCGGCGAAGGTCGGACCGTTCATGGCCGGCATCCGTGCGGGCGGTGGGGATGGGTCGTGGCCCGCTCAATCCATCGAGCGGGGTCAGATCCGAGGATCAAGTTCGGGTCATTACGAGCGGTTGTTTCGCTTCGTCGGCCGCGTTCGGCCTGATCACCAGCCGGTCGAGCACCCATAGTTGCAAGAGCAAGAAGGCGATGCCAACCACCGCCATCGCGTAACCGAGGCCATCGTGAACGGCGTGCTGCGTTTCTTTGTCACGCACACCGAAGTAGTAGATCAGCCCAGTGGCGGTGATCCGCAACACGTTCGACACGACAGCAATGGGAATGACGCTCAGGCTGATGACAAACTTCTCAAACCACGTGCGACGGACGAGGAAGACGGCCCCTGCCCCGATGGCCGCGAAGGTGAGGAGCATCTTCAGCCCGTTGCATGCATCCTCTACCCCGAGCGGCGGCATGTCGTCGATGTAGATCAGGTTGCCGGTATTCACTGCGGGAAGGCCGATGGCCTGGAGCAAGTAGGTACTGCTGACGGTGGCAATCACCTTCAGCGGCCCGCCCAGGTTCTGTTCCCACTCGTAGGGCAGCGGCACCAGGAAGATGAGAAACACCAGCCCCGGCCAGCAGTTCTTCGCCAGCCTCCAACCGCCCACCCCAATCACCACCGCGGCCACGCTGATGAGCAGCGCGAGTGCATCGAGTTGGTGAAACAACAGCCCACCCGCCAGCGCCCGCAGGGCCAGAGTAGCGACGAACACACCGACGGCGAAGAGTGGCTGCGGGGTCGAAAACCAGCCTCCCTCGGCCGGGCGACGACGGTAGACGATAAACGCAGCAGCGAACGGGACGAGGAACCCGTGCGAGTACGACGGGTCGTTTGACCACTTGCCGACGAGCCAGTCGAGCGTCGGGAAGAAGGCCCAGCCCAGCGCAACAGCGGCAATACCGAAGACCCACAATGGGGCAGACGCCCGCCGTGTGGGCGGTGGCGACTGGGCCACCGGGGATTCAACCGTGGTCAAGCGGATGACGGGTTCGTCGGGGCGGACGGGCGCGGGCGTTGGTGTGGTATCGAGGAGCATCCGGTCTCACCGTTCCGTGGTGGTAGTCCGGGTCAGCCTTGACCCGGTGAACCGCCGTGATTATTCCGTGCGGGTCAAGCGGCGCGGTCTTTCGAGGGCCAAATTGTGACCGTCGCACCGGCCGGTCGCAAGCCCAACTACCCGGCAGATCGGAAAATTTTTCAAGCGGCGATGGGTCAGAAGCCGACAGGAGTCGCCCACATGGTTCGACGAATGCTTGCGGTGGGAATGGCTCTGATCGTTGCGACGGTGGCGTCGGCCGCTCCCCCATCCGACGGGCGGGTGCTGGCCGGCGTGCCTGCCCCGGTCCAGTGTGCCCTCATCGTCCGGCAGAAGGCGATCGACGGACTGATCCTGCCCGTGACCGGCCTCGGCTTCCTCACGCTGCCGGTCGAGGTGTGGCGGTGTACGGTGGACTTCCTACCGCCGAACGCCCCGGCCGGTGCCCCGTGGGGCCGGGCTGTCCTTCACCTGTTCACCCTCGCTGGCGAGTGAGATTTCGTGTCGCCCACCGATCTGCCGTACCCGATCGTCGCCATCCCAGACCTGCACGGCCAACTCCGCTGGCTCAACGCCCTCGTCGCCAGGCTGGCGGCCCACCCCGTCTGGCCGACCGCCTAGCTCGTGTTCCTCGGCGACCTGGTCGACCGCGGGTCGGACGTGAAGGGCACCGTCGGCCGGGTGATCGAACTGCTCACGGGTAAACCCGGCAGCGTCTGCGTGATGGGCAACCACGACTTCGCACTGGTGAACGCCGCCGGGCTGGCGGGTCCGCCGGACGCGTACTGGGTCGACCGCTACCGCTCGGCCTACGACAGCGACGGCACCTTCATGAGCTACCTCGGCCGCGCCGCAGAACGGAACAACCTTGAGAAGTGGGCGAGCGATCTCGCCGAACTACGGCAGGCGATGCCCGGACTCCACAGGGAATTCCTGGCATGCCCGCCGTGGGTGGCGGAGGCCGCCGGCCACCTCTTCCTGCACAACGGGCTATCCCGCGAGTTGAACGAGCCGGCCGAGTCCCACCGCCACGTCCTGCGGGCGCGGCGGTGGGCCGAGGTGGCGTCGCCCCGGGTGGGGACGAAGACATTCGACCACTGGCAGACGAGTTGCCCGGTGTGGCTCGGGGCCGACCGGCGGGCGAACGCCGACCAGCTCCCCGTACCCGGCAATATGCAGGTGGTGGGGCACGTGCAGGTGACAAAGCCCGAACTGAACGCCGTCCGCCTCCGACTCGACACCAGCGGAGGGGTGTCCCCGCCGCTCACGGCCGCACTGTTCCGCGGGCCGGACGAGCCGCCGGAATACCTGACCGATTAGATCAGCGAGGTTTCTTGGGGAAGCGACGTCGGATAGCGGCGAGGCGATTGGCCGGAAGGTCGTGCTCGGCCGGAGCACCGGGGGGAACAG
>JALOQR010000153.1 GCA_025459365.1 Fimbriiglobus sp. | reverse complement strand
GATGAACGTGCTCGACCTGATCGTGGCAGCGAAGTTGACCGAGAGCAAAGGGCAGGCACGGAAGAAGGTGGAGGAGAAGGCGTTCAACTACGGCCCGGAGAAAACCAAGCCGGTCGACTGGAAGGCGACCGTACCCGTCGCCGACGGACTGGTGCTGCGCCTCGGCAAGAAGGTGGTGCGGGTGAAGTGCTCGTGACCTCCTGACGAGCCGACCCCGCGCAGGGTCGGCTCGTCAAGAGCTTACTTCACCTTGGTCAAATCGAACAGATGCACCCCGCCGGTCCCGCCGAGGGCGAGTTGTTTGCCGTTGGGCCGGAAGGCCATCCCCCAGGCGGTTCCCCGCGGGCCGATCAGCATAAACGGCTTCGAATCGGGATCGGACAGGTCCACCAGCACCACCCGCACCTGGGGTTGCACGTCCGGGTCCGCGAACAACTGCCCCGGAGGCGGGTCCATCCCCTTCGGCGTCCAGTGTGTGGCGAACCACCGCCCGTCCGGGCTGACGTGGTGCCGGATCGGGGTGCCCTCCAACTTCACCGTGCGGACCGTCTTCTTCGCCGCCAAGTCGAACACGTTCAGGGTGTTGTCGCCGTCGATCGCCACGAACCGCCGGCCGTCCGGGGTGAACCGGCCGTCGGTGTGACCGAAGTAGACCGGCTTGGCCGGGCCGGTCCAGCGGGCCACCTCGTCGAGCGTCTTCGGGTCGAGGAACACGGTGGCGGTTTGCTTCCCCTTCGCCCCGCCGAGGTTCAGGGCGAGCGTGCCGTCGGCCGATACGTCCACCAGCGTCGAGGCCCAATCCTTGACCTCGGGGAAAAGCTTCTTCACCACCTCCTTGCCGTCCGGCAGCGAGTGGACGGCGACGAACAGCGTCCTGTCGTCGAAGCCGGTGAACGCTACCCGCTCCCCACCCGGCAGGAACTTGGGGGGTGCCCACAGGCGACCGGGGCCGATCACGGTTCGCTTGCCGGAGGCCGTGTCCCACACCGCGAGGGTGATCGTAGCCTCTTGTGGCCCCTCGCCCGATTTCAGTTCGACCGAGTGGACGAACCGGCCGTCGGGCGACAGGTCGGATTCCTGGTTGCCGAATTCGGCGGGCGGGGCGAACGCCTCCAGTTCCTTCTTCGTCGCCACGTCCCAGCGGCGGACGCGGCCGGCGTTCTCGTGCCGGTCGGCCTTCTTCCCGTTCTTCTCGATGCGAACCGACTTCTCCTCCCGTGTCGGCACGTACACCGTCTTGCTGTCTGGGCTGAGCATGGCGAACTGGCTCGTCAGCATGGACATCGCGTCGGCGTTCCCACGGGTGGGCTTCGGCCCGGCGATGCGGAGCAACTCCTTCCGTGCGTCCACCTCCCACAGTTGCACCACGCCGGAGTACATGTTGCCGGCCACGAGCAATCGCTTCCCGTCGGCCGAGTACCGCACCGCTGGCAGGGTCGAGGTTTTCGCCGGGTGTGGCAGGGTGCCGGCGAACGCCTCGTTGAGTGGCTCGAACTTCGGGGCGTCGGGCTTGAGCGCTGGCGGTTGAATCGAAAACGTCACGGTGGACGGGGCGACGTTCCCCTCCTTCCACGCATCGAAACTGAACTTCACTGTCGCGGAACCCGTGATGTCGCCGGCTCGGACCGAGCCGTCCAGGCTGCACTTTCAACACCGCCCCGGTAACGGGATGACCTCGGTGCGGGGCGGGTCGCCCGGCTTGGCGACGGGGTAGGTGACTTCGGCCACCGGCTTCAGCCCGTCGGGGATGTTGTTGTCGTGCGGGATCGCGGCGAACGTGCCGGGGCCGAAGCCGGGGCTGCCGACGTTCAGGCGGAGGAACACGTCCTGGCCGGTGTGCGCCGGCGGCTCGCCCTGCTCGAAGGCCAGTTCCAGCCGCCCGCCATAGTGGATCACCGGGGCATCGGCACGCGTCGGGGCGAACTGCAAATACCCCGTGCTGTCCACCCCGGACACGTGCTGCAACCGGCCGTCCTT
Organism: Fimbriiglobus sp.; assembly: GCA_025459365.1. Lineage (GTDB taxonomy): Bacteria > Planctomycetota > Planctomycetia > Gemmatales > Gemmataceae > JALHQU01. Next base: position 14,232 of record JALOQR010000153.1, on the reverse strand, counting down.
GCCCGCCCCCTTGAGGCCCGCCCGTTTCACTTCCACCGCCACGCCGTACCCGAGCGCCTTCGGGTCTTTCTTCACCAGCGTCTGCAACCGCGGTTCGCGGCTCCAGTCGGGCGACTCGGCGATCGGCATGAGTGGGTACGCGCCGACCGTCAGGTTGGTATACGTCTGCCCGCCGACGGTTACGTCGCCGACGGTGAACCCGACGCCACCGTCCCGACCTTCCAACTTCTGCCCAGCGACCTTCTCGCCGTCGTCGGTCAGGTCGCCGTTGCCGTTCTTGTCCACGTACAGCGTGTCGCCGTCGTGGACGAGCCACACCCGCTGTTTCGCCTCGGCGTCGAAGGCGAGCAGGCAGTACATCGGCGTGCCGGCGTACTTCGGCTCCTGGCCGATGGCGCGGTCGATGTCGGACGGCTTCACCGGCACGGTCGCGGCCTTTGGTTCGTCTGCTGGCTTCTTCGCGTCGGCGGCGATCAAGGCGGTGAACCCCCCGAGCGCCACCGCCAGCGAACCGAGGGCGACGAGGGCGACCCGCTTAAACGACATCATGCTGAGCACTCCGTGGGCGATGGCGGCGGCCGGGCCGGGGGGCGTTTCCCCGGCAGCGAAGGCGACCGCCACAGTGGTGAGTTCCCGAACTTGATGAAGCGCGGACGCCCCCGCCACCAACCCCCCGAGGTACGCCGCGAACACCCCCGCCGGCACCGCCACCCCGCGGCGGAGCAACCGCTTGCGGAGCAGCGCCTTGCCGCGGGTGAGCCACCCGCAGAGGGTGCCGGTCGGGCAGTTCAGCCTTTCGCTCGCTTCCGCGTAGCTCAGCCCGTGCAGGTAGCAGAGCACCATTGGCGTGCGGTACTTCTCGGGCAGGCGATCGAGTTCGGCGTCGAGGTGTGCGTCGAGCGGTTCGGGCGGGGGACACGCCGGGATGTCTGGCAACACGGCGAACGGCCTCCGCGAGCGGCGGACCTTGACGGCACAGCGGAAGGCCACCCGCGACAGCCACGCGGCGAGCGTTTTGCCCCGGATGTTGGCGGCCTTGCGGGCGAGCACGAGAAACGCGGCCTGGGCGGCGTCCTCGGCGTCGTGGGGGTTGCCGAGGACGCGGCGACACACGTTGGCCACCAGCCCGCGGTACCGCCACACGAGCAGTTCGAACGCGGCCTCGTCGCGACCGGCGGCGAATCGCCGGAGGAGATCGGTGTCGGAGACAGTCGGCGGGGGTAACGTTCGCGGCATCATCGCCAACATAGTGCCGCGAGCCGGGGGCAGAAATGCGCCGGATGGACAGAAACGCGCCGACCCCCCGCGGGGTCGGCGCGTCGTTCACTGACTTCACCTTCGTCAGGTCGAACAGGTGCACCACGTCGGGTCAACGTGAGCCGCCGAGACCTGGGACCACAGGCGAGAGGGTACACCAATGACGCCGACAGGCAAACCGTATTTCACCATCCGCCCGCCGCTCCCTACCATACCCTTCTGACCCCATCCCTTCACCGGAGATCGATCCCCGATGGCCGTGTTCGTCACCAAAGAGGCCCCGAACTTCACCAGCCAGGCCGTCGTCAACGGCGAGTTCAAGCCGGTGTCGTTGACCGACTACCGCGGCAAGTACGTGGTGCTCTTCTTCTACCCGCTCGACTTCACCTTCGTCTGCCCGACCGAAATCATCGCCTTCTCCGACCGCATCGCCGAGTTCGAGAAGCGGGGCGTGCAAGTGCTCGGCTGCTCGATCGACAGCCGGTTCAGCCACCTCGCCTGGATCAACACCCCTCGCACCAAGGGCGGGCTGGGCGAACTGAAGTACCCGCTCGTCGAAGACCTGACCAAGCAGATCAGCAAGGACTACGGCGTGTTGCTCGACGCCGGCATCGCCCTGCGAGGGCTGTTCCTCATCGACAAGGGCGGAGTGGTGCGGCATGCCACCATCAACGACCTGCCGATCGGCCGTAGCGTGGATGAGTGCCTGCGGGTGATCGACGCCCTTCAGTACACCGAGACGCACGGCGAAGTGTGCCCGGCCGACTGGAAGCCGGGCAAGGACGCGCTTAACCCGAAGAAGGCCGGCGAGTATTTCGAGAAGGCGAACAAGTAGTGGGATGGAAACAGGGGGCGGGTGGTCTGCACCACCCCACCCCCCGTGTGTGTTGACGACAGGCCGGGACGGCCGATCCCGTTGCTGCTCAGTGCCCTTCTTTCACCAGGTTCTTGTTCCACGCCGGGATGGTCACCTTCACGTCGGCGGTGCCGTTCGGCACGCACTGGCAGCTCAGCCGCGATTCGGGTGTGACAGCGCGGGCAGTGTCGAGCATATCTTCTTCATTGTCTGTGGCGGCCGGGCAGGTACTCAGGCCCTCCGTCACATACACATGACAGGTGGCACACGCACAGACTCCGCCGCAGGCGTGGTCGATCTCGATGCCTGCCGCCTCGGCCAGGTCCATCAGGCTGCCCGGCTCCCCGGTGCGACCATAGGGGATCTTCTTGGGGTCGATCATCACGTCCTTCGTTTCCTTCGTCTCTTCGATGAAGAACGTGACCTTGAACGGGCGGGTGGGCAGGCTGACTTTCGCCTTGGTGATGTAGGGGTTCTGACCCGCCATCGGGGGGATCCTCGGGGGCGACGCAAAAACCGCGGGCAGGTCCGCCGTAGGTTCCGGCGACCCACCCGCGGCGGTGGACTGTAACTCATTGTAGCGGAGGTGCAGGCCCCCGGGCCAACACTCACGGGGCGGGTGGCTTGGGGTACTCGAGTTCATTCTGCACACCCCGGACGCCGGGAGTCAGGGCGATGACCCCTTCCACCAGTCGGGCTTCGTCTTCGTCGGCGACTCGCCCCTTAAGCACCACGATTCCATTTTCATTGACCGTTGTCTGGAGGCCGCTGACGGCACTCAGAGTGGGGGAGGTGGCCACTACCCCGCCTAGGTCGGCCTGCAACTGGGCGGGGGTGATGGGAGGCACGCCGAACTTGAGCGTCTGGGTGTAGGCGATCACGTTCCGCCCGGTGTTTACTTGCCCCTGTTGCTGGCCGCCGAGTCCACCCGCCAGCCCGCCGGCTCGTCCGGCGAGTCCACCGCCCAGCCCGCCGGCTCGTCCGGCGAGTCCACCGCCCAGCCCTGCCGCCCCACCGAGGCCAGTCGCTCCACCGAGACCCGCGGCGCGGCCGCCACCCAGCCCCGTCGCGGCGCCGAGGGCAGTGCTGCCACCGAGGCCCGCGACCGGGCTGCCCAGGGTGGAACCGCCGGCCAGCCCGGTGGTTCCACCCCCGCCTAGCCCTGTAGTAGTCGCCCCCCTGGCACCCACCGCACCTGCGGTAGCACGCCCGCCGGTGCCGGTGGCTCCGGTACCGGTGCCGCTGAACAGCGGGGCGCCGAATCCGCCGGGGCCAATGACGGTCGTGCCGGTCGCTCGCTGGGAACCGGGGAAGGAGGGGTTGGCGAAGAACGGGCCAATGATGTTGGACGGCTGCACTACGCTATTGCTGAACCCGCCGGCGGTGCTTTCGATGGTCGGCACCTGAGCGGCTGCGGGCGTGTTGGCTCCGCCGGAGAGTCCACCGCCGCCTAGCCCACCGCCGCCAATTCCGCCAGTGATTCCGCCACCGGTGGTACCACCGGTCGTCTGGGCCGATGCCCCGCCTGCCGCCACCATTGCAACTGCCGCCGCCCACAGGCATCGTTTCAGGAATGTCATGGCATACTCCGCCAACGGGGGACGCCGGCCGGATCGGGCCGTATCTTCGGATTGTATCGTCACCTGCCTGCCGCCTCTCCAGAAAGAACGATGAGAACTGTCAACCAGCGCATCTTGGGCGTGGCCGTCGTCGGCACCGGGTTCATCGGGCCGGTTCACGTGGAGGCGATCCGTCGGCTGGGGCACCGGGTGGTTGGCATCCTCGGTAGCACGTCGGAGAAGTCGGCGGCGGTGGCGGAGAGCCTTCGCATTCCCACCGCCTACGCCACCTTCGCCGAATTGCTCGCCGACCCTGCGGTGGAGGTGGTGCATCTGGCGTCGCCGAACCGAATGCACTTCGAACAGTGCAAGGCCGCCATCGCGGCCGGGAAGCACGTCGTCTGTGAGAAGCCGCTGGCGATGACCACCACCGAGACAGCCGAACTCGTAGCACTGGCGGCAGCGGCGAGTGTCGTCACGGCGGTGAACTACAACGTGCGGTTCTACCCCTGCGTGCTGGAGGTGCGGGAGAGGATGCGGGCGGGGGCACTGGGTGAGGTGCTGCACGTCACCGGGGCGTACCAACAAGACTGGCTGCTCTACGACACCGATTTCAACTGGCGAGTGCTGGCCGACGACGGCGGAGAACTGCGAGCCGTGGCCGACATTGGCACGCACTGGGTGGACACGGTGTGCTTCAGCACCGGGTTGGAGGTGGAGGCGGTGTTCGCCGACCTGAAGACGGTTCACCCGGTGCGGAAGCGGCCAGTCGGTGGAGGAGAAACATTCACCGGCAGTACCGGCGGGGAGCGGCCAGGCGTGCCGGTGCCAGTAACAACGGAAGACTACGGCTCGATCCTGCTGCGATTCAAGGGCGGAGCACGGGGGTGTTTCACGGTTTCGCAGGTGATGGCCGGGCGGAAAAACAGCCTGCGGTTCGACGTCGCCGGGTCGAAGGCGTCGGCGAGTTGGGATAGCGAGGAGCCGAACACCCTGCACCTGGGCTACCGCGACCGCCCCAACGAGCGACTGGTGCGTGATCCATCGTTGATGGCCGGCGGAGTGCGGGCGTTCGCAGACTACCCCGGCGGGCATGCCGAGGGCTTTCCGGATACGTTCAAGATGCTGTACCGGGCGGTGTACGCCGACGTGCTGAACGGCCGTGCCGCCCAACCTCTCTACGCCACCTTCGCCGATGGGCACAATGAGACACGCCTGTGCGAAGCGGTTCTCCAGAGCCACCACGACGGCCGGTGGGTGAACGTCTAACGCGGAGAACGTCATGTCCATCGAGGGGCGGAAAACGTCGGTCATCGTGTTCCCATTCGACCTGTTCGGGAACGCTGGCACCGGAGCCGGAGCTGAGCGATTGGGCGACTTCGTCGGCGAGTTGCTCGACGACAACCGCCACGAAACACGCTCCACCCGATGCGACGCCTACCGCGGGCGGGTGAAGGTGAAGGAATTCGCCTTCGACACCCTCAAGGCGGTGCAGAGTTGGCGACACATCGGCCGACAAACGGCCCGCCAGTGCCTCAAGAGCGGCGAACGGGTGATCTGGCTCGGTGGCAACCACCTGAGCGTTCTGCCCGTGTACGAGGAACTCGGCACCGACACCCTGGTCTTCCAGTTCGACGCCCACTTCGATATCTACCAGCTTCACGATGTGACTCCGAACCTCGCCAACGGCAACTTCCTCCTGCACGCCGAAACCACCCTGCCGCCCATCGTGAACGTCGGCCACCGCGACTTGTTCCTGACGCCCGCCGAGATCCGCGACAACTTCGTCGCCGCGTACAGTAGCCTCGACATTGCCAACGACATCGAGCGATTTGCCAAAGAAATCCGCAAGCGTTCGATGGGGGCCAAGCGGGTATGGATCGATATCGATGCCGATGTGTTCGACCCGGCGAACGTCCCGGCCGTTCACCACCCGCTCCCGTTCGGTCCGTCGCCGTTGTTGGTACTGAAGTTGCTCGATGCGGCGTTCGCCGGGAACGTGGTCGGGGTGTCGGTCAGCGAGTTCGACCCGTGGCGAGACACGAACGATGCCGGGTTGAACGTCCTCGGCTGGCTCATCGAGTGGGTGCTTCTTCGCTGGTACGAGGGGGGCGAGGAGTAGGGGCCGGAGGAAGACCCGACGTCGGCCGTGGAGCCAACCCCGCGATAGGTCGCGTTGACACCCGGCGACAGGCGTCGCCATGAATACAGCCGTCCCACCCCTCTCCCCGGATCGCGTATGCCACCCTCTCCCGAATCACTCACCCGCACCTTGCCCCGTGATCTGATCGCCGGCGTTGTGGTGTTTCTCGTCGCGTTGCCTCTCTGCCTGGGGGTGGCGCTGGCGTCGCGGGCCGACCCGAAGGCCGAGAAACACGGGTTGCTGGGCGAGGCCACCGAGGTCCACCCGGCCGGGGCGAAGGAACTCCCCGACGACAAGAACGTGCCCATCTTCGCCGGCTTGATCGCCGGAGTGGTGGGCGGAATCGTGGTCGGCTGGCTGAGTGGTTCGCAGTCCAGTGTGGCCGGGCCGGCCGCCGGCCTCACCACGGTCGTCGCCGCTCAGGTACTCCAACTCGGATCGTTCCAGACGTTCCTGCTGGCGCTCTTGCTCGCCGGGGGGATTCAGATCGCCTTCGGCCTGTTCCGTGCTGGTTTCCTGGCCAAATACTTCCCGAACGCCGTCATCAAGGGGTTGCTCGCCGCGATCGGCGTGATCCTCATCCTGAAGCAACTGCCGCACCTCGTCGGGCACGACAAAGACCCCGAAGGCGACTTCTCTTTCTTCCAACCCAACCAGCAAAACACCTTCACCGAGATCGTGGACGGGCTGAACGACTTCCAGCCGGGTGCGGCCATCATCGGTGTGCTATCGGTGATCTTCCTCGTGCTGTGGGATCAAAATCAGCGACTCAAGGCATCGCTTGTGCCAGCCCCGCTGGTGGTGGTTGTGTGGGGTGTCGCGCTGGCCGAGGGATTCCGTTGGCTCCAGCGGGTCGGGGCGGGGCGATGGGAGGTCGAGGCTGATCATCTGGTGAGTGTGCCGGTGGTCGATTCGCCCTGGCAACTGGTGAACTTCTTCCAGTTTCCGGACTGGTCGCAGTGGGCGAATGGTGCGGTCTACACAGCGGCGATCGTGATTGCAGTGGTGGCGTCGCTCGAAACTCTCCTCAACCTGGAAGCGGTCGACAAACTCGACCCAAAGCAGCGGACCAGCCCGCCCAACCGCGAACTCCTCGCCCAGGGGGTGGGGAACATGCTCTGCGGGTTGATTGGCGGGCTGCCGGTCACGTCGGTCATTGTCCGCAGTTCGGTGAACCTTCATGCCGGCGGGCGGACCAAACTGGCCGCGGTGTGGCATGGGGTCCTGCTGGGTGGGTGCGTGATGTTCGCCGCCGCGGCGCTGAACCGCATTCCTTTGTCGTGCCTGGCCGGAATTCTCATCGTCACGGGCTTCAAACTGACCAGCCTGAAACTCTGGAAGCAAATGTGGAAGGAGGGGTGGCAGCAGTTCGTTCCGTTCGCGACGACAGTGGTGGCCATCGTGTTGACCGACCTACTGGTGGGGGTGCTCATCGGGCTGGCGGTGAGCATTGGGTTCATCTTGCGGAGCAACATGCGGCGTCCGCTCGACCGGGTGGTGGAAAAGCACCTCGGCGGGGAGGTGGTGCGGATCAACCTGGCCAACCAGGTGAGCTTCCTCAATCGGGCCTCCATTGCCGCGGCGCTGGACGACGTGCCGGCCGGTGGGCATGTGTTGCTCGACGCCACCCAGACCGACTACATCGACCCCGATATCCTCGACCTCATCCGGAGCTACCACGACACAACCGCGCCGGCTCGTGGGGTGCGGGTGAGCCTGAAGGGGTTCCAGGATACCTATCCAGAACTGGCCGATCGCACGCTCTACGTCGATTACAGCAGCCGGGAGGTGCAAGAGACCCTCACCCCGGCTCAGGTGCTGGAAGTACTGAAGGACGGAAACGAGCGGTTCCGCACCGGTCGGCGGCTGGGTCGCGACCTCGGCCGACAGGTGACGGCCACCGCCGCCGGCCAGCACCCGCTGGCGGTCTTGCTCACTTGCATCGACAGCCGAACCCCGGCAGAACTGGTCTTCGACCTGGGAGTCGGAGACATCTTCGTGGCGCGGGTGGCGGGCAACATTTGTGGGCCGAAGATCCTCGGCAGCATGGAGTACGCTTGCGGAGTGGCCCGGGCAAAGTTGATTGTGGTACTCGGGCACACCCGGTGTGGGGCGGTGCGGGCAGCAGTCGACTTGGCCGCTCGTGGCGGGCACCTGCCACACGATCTGGAACACCTCGAACCCGTACTCGACTACATCCGCCATTCGGCCAACCTACCCGCCGACTTCGATACCCGCCCAGACGACGAGAAACACCAGCACGCCGACGAAACTGCGAGGAAGAACGTGCCGCCGAGGGTACGATTGCGGTGGTGGGGGCGATCTACGACGTGGCCACCGGACAGGTGGAGTTTCTGACGGAACTGCCGCCGCCCGCCGATCGCGACGGGGTCGTGATGCAAACCGCCCGATGAAAAAGAAGCGGCCGGGTTGCCCCCGGCCGCCAAGAATCACGCCTCTGGCTGCTCACTCGTCGGCGTTCACTGGGAAGCCGTCGGCGCGGGCCGCCAATCGCGATAGCACCGACAGGCTAACACTCTGCCGGAGGCTCCGCACCGACCCATCGCCCAGGGCGACGTTACAGACTCCAGTATGGAAGGCATACAGTTCCCCCTGGTTCCAGGCGTTCACAGTCAGGGCACCCGTCACGTGAGCGGCGGTACTGACTTTCCCCGCCGGGATGGCTCCAGGAACGAGCGGCCCCCGTGTGCCCGCGCAGACACTGTTGTTGCTCTCCGAGGCCCATGCCCCTCGCACGCCCCACGAACTGGCGGTGCCGTCGTTGTAGAGGCGGCCGGCCGACCATCCTTGCTGGCGGGCACCGCTCTCGCCCAACATGAGTGTGTTGCTCAGCCCGTCGCTGATGGCCAAGAGCGAGGTACGGCGGTTGGCCGTGAGCACTCCGTTCACCGCTTCGCCGGTCGGGGCGGTGGCGAAGCCCATCGCCGTCCAGACGGCGGCGTTGTTGTTGGCGCGGGTAATCGGCCAGTAGTCCGAGACGCCCGGAGTGAAGCCAGGGATGCTGACGTTCACGATGATCTTGTCGGCCGGGTTGCTCGGGCACTCGTAGGTGGGAATGCGGAGGCCGCTGGTCGGGCGGTTGGCTGGGTCGTTCCAGTTCAGCCGGTAGTTGAACCCGCCGGTACTCGCCCGCAAGGCGTTCTCTTGCTCGATGTACGGCAGGATGACCGACAGGAAGCCGTGCCGGGCGTAGGTGAACCCAGTGCCGCTCGGGGTGGAGTACTCGGCGAGGTCGGGGATCAGCGGCTGCACGCCGGACAAGTTGACGGTGCCGGGTCATCCGGGCGGCGGCCTCGCGGACCTTCTGAACCGCCGGGAGCAACAAACCGATCAGAATGGCGATGATGGCGATGACCACGAGCAGTTCAATCAGCGTGAACCCACGGCGAGCCGTGCGGCGCATGTCGGGACCTCAGTCAGAAAGGGAATGAGAACACTGTGAGAGGAGAGATCATGATAGGGAAGGGGGGCCGCCTCCCGCCATACCCTCAACTACACTCGCTCCCAATTCCTCTTCCAAATCTTCACACGATCCACACAAGTGCTACCGTCCGTCTGTTGCTGTTGTTGGGGTGGCCAGCGGGGCAGGCAGATTCTGGTTCAGGAAGTAGAAGGCGGTAAACACCCCGCCCGCAGCGAGGATGAGCAAGAGCGGAATCAGTAACCCGACCACGGGGGAGGCGGGCTTGGGATCGATCGGCGAGTTCCCGGCGTTCGGCATTTCGGCGGCCATGATGACACCTCGGGGAGTGCTGACTGTGGTACGGCAGAAGCGGGCCGGTGGGGATCGGAAACTCGGTCGCAGGGGCCGTGTGGCAGGGGGGGGGATATGTGTGTGGCAGGTGGCAGTGTGGCAGAGTGGCCCCCGCAAAACTCGGGAAGGGGAGATGAACGGCCACACTAGGGTCAACCGGTTCTTCTCGCCAGGCAAGGCTTTGTGAACAGATGTCCAGTTTTCGGTCACGGGGAGGGCTGTGTGGCAATCTTGGCCACCTTGCTCGGTGGCTGTGGTACGGCCTGCTCAAGCACCCCCGGTACAATTGTCTGGTCCACGTTTGCCGCTGGGCCGGATTTCGCGCAAATGCCGATCCGGCGGCGGCGAAACACTCGTGTGCGGCAAGGCCGGCGTTCCCGGAGGGGTCATCGATGAAGTTCACCTACCGATCCGGGCAGCGTCCGCTGGACGGGTACACCCTCAAGCGGGGCGTAGGGCAGGGTGGGTTCGGCGAGGTGTACTTCGCCGTCTCCGACGGTGGTAAAGAGGTGGCCCTGAAGCTGCTCAAGGGGCACTCGGACGTCGAACTGCGGGGTGTGGCCAACTGCCTGAACATGAAGCACCCGAACCTGGTGCATGTCTACGACCTGAAGGAAGACGAACACGGCGATAAGTGGCTGGTGATGGAGTACGTGCTCGGCGAGAGCATGTCGGCGGTGCTGCACCGTCACCCGCATGGGTTGCCGCTCAACTTGGTCGGCGAGTGGTTTGCGGCGCTGGCCCGGGCCGTCGCCCACCTGCACGACCGTGGCGTTGTTCACCGCGACCTGAAGCCGGCCAACATCTTCATCGAGGCGGGCACTCTAAAAGTGGGTGACTACGGGCTGTGCAAGAGCATCAGCGTTTCGCAGAAGCAGACCCGCACCGTCGGCACCGTTCACTACATGGCGCCGGAGGTGTCCACCGGTAACTACAGTCAGCGGATCGACATCTATGCCTGCGGGGTGATCCTGCACGAGATGCTCACCGGTAAGCTGCCGTTCGACGGGGAGAGCGACGGCGAAATCCTGATGAAACACCTGACCGCCACCCCGGACCTGAGCGGCGTGCCGGAAGCGTTCCGCCCGGTACTCGCCAAGGCGCTCGACAAGAACCCGCTGCGGCGGTACGGCTCGGTGATGGAGATGGCGAAGGCGGTGGAAGCGACGGTCGCCCAGGGTGCCCCACCGGCCGACGTGCCCGTGGCGGCGGTGGCGGCCACCGCGGTGCCCAGGGGCATCCCGATTGTGGTAGCACGCAAGCCCGAGCCGCCCACCACGCCGGCAGCCCCGCCGCCGTTGCCCGTGGCCGTCGCTCTCGCCCCACCGCCCAAACCGCCTGTAGTCGACAACACCCCCCTGCCGCTGGCCCGTGCGGTGACGTGGCGAGACAAGGTGGTGTCCGGCTTGGGGTCGATGCTTGCCGCGCCACTTGTCGCTCTGGCCGGGCTGGCCCCGTACGCCTTGATCGTGAACGGCACCGGCCAGTTCGACTGGATGCACCTTGCCAAGGTCTTCTTTGTTACCACGGCATTGAGCTGGGCGGTGCTACTCGGCTCGTGCGGGGCGAGCTTCGCTGCTGCCGACCGCTGGTGGCGGCGGTTGGTACTCGGTGCGCTTGGTCTGGGGGTGGGAGTGCTGGCGTACTGGTTGGGCGGGTGGGAGCCGCTGCGGGCGGGTGCGGACGGCGGGTCGGCGAGCTCGCTCGATCCTGGCCTTTTCAGCGTGCTGTACTTCGGCGGGGTGCTGGCCGCCGGGCGGTGGTGGCGGGCGACTGCTCGCGATCGGAAGGAGCGGTTCGGCCTGTTCCCGGTGCTGGCCGCCGCCTTCTGGGCGAGCGTGCTGCTCGTGCTCAAGTTTTTCTGGCCGGAGAACACCGGGAGCGCGGCCGATGGCATCGTGCCGGCAGTACTGGCGGTGATCGCGGTGCAGGCGGTTAGCCCGTGGACTCCGCCGACCCCCGTAAGCGGGCCAAAGAAACTGCGGCTTCGTGGGGCGTAAGACGGTGTTGCGCTCCAAGTCGCCTGGGCCTGGAATCCGACACTCGAGAATCACGAACGGTAGCAACCACTTTCAACCCGGAACTCGGACCCTGGAACTGTTATGAACCGCCACCGCCTTCGCGATCTCCGGGACGACCGCCGCGACTACACCCGCAAGCCGTCCCGTAAGGGGCTGGTGGCGAAGGTGCTGCTGATCCTGGCGGCGGTCGGGTTGACTGGGTTGATCGTTGGTCAGCCAGGGTGCAATACCCGCCCATCCGCCCAGACGCTCCCGCCGAAGAAATCGCTCGCTTCGCTCAAGCCGAAAGAACTCCAGCAGCAGACGACCGAGTACGCCATCGAGGGCGGTGCGTTGGCCGGGATGAAGGTCGTGAAGGCCGCGCCGATTGCTGATTCGTCTTTGCCGGAGGGGGGCGAGCCGGTGGTGAAAGATACGGCTGCCGGGTTTGTTGTGCAGAAAGTTCGTAGCCCGACTCCGCACGTTCTTCCCCGTGACCGCGAACAGGCGATCGAGGAGACGGTGGTCGAGGCCCGACGGGTGCTGGCCGAGCAGCGGAACCTACCGGGAAGTGGGTGGGCGGTGAACTTCGACCGCGACAAGGTAAGGGACGTGCTGCCGGATAAATCACTCAAGGACAAGTGGGAGGCTCAGGGGCTGGGGGCCGATCGTGGGTGGGTGGAGATCGACGAGGTGACAGTCACCCACGACACTCTGCGGCGGGAACGCGCGAAAGAGCGGACAGCCACCGCCGGGTTCTGGCTTGGGACCGCCTTCCTCGCCTTGCTGGCCGCCTACGGTTTCCTGCGGTTGGACATGTGGACGAAGGGGTACCTGACACTCATCCTGGGGATCGTCGTTGGTGGGGTAGTGGTGGCGGCGGTGATCGGTCTGGGGCTACTGATCTGGTGACGCGGTCGCCTCTGACCACGCTCACTCTTTCAGGTCATCCTCGTTGAACAACGTGAAACCCTGTTTTTGCAACGTGGTCGCCACCTGCTCGCAGTCATCGACGTGGATCGCGACCGCCGTGCTGCCCATCGGCCCGACACCGATGAGCAGCGGATACAGGTAGTGGATGTCGATCTCGGCCTTGAGTAGGGCCTTGGTGAGGGTGAGCAGCGGTTGGTCGTTGTCTGGCACCTTTACTACGATCAGGTCCGACTCGGTGTAGGGCAGCTTGCCAGCGGTCAGCACTTCGACCGCCCGCTCGTAATCGCTCGGCACCAGGCGGATGATGGCGCAGTCAGACGTCTCGACCACGTTCAACGACACCACCCGCACGTCGGTCGTCTCGAACTTCCGCACCAGGTCCAGCAGTGCCCCAAGGCGGTTGGCCAGAAACACGTTGAACTGGCGGACGCTCGGCCAGTCGCGGTCGCGGGCGGTGGCGAACCCTACCCCGTCGCCTTCTTCGTCGCCGAACGTCATGCTGCACCCTCAGGAATGGTAGCGCCATTTTACGCCCGGCCCAGCGATGCGCACACCTGCTACTTCTTCTTCGCCAGTTCGTCCAGTTCGGCGAGCGTGAACCGCACACTCACGATGTACGGCGGCTGCCCCTTGCTCCAGTGTCCGTAGGTGGTCGTCACAAGCGTGCCATCGGGCAACCGCTCCAGGCCGGGGTAGCCGCAGTCCCACTTGTTGGTGTTGTCCATTAGCCGCACCCGGTATTGCCCCTCCGTACCGGCGGCGAGGTCTGAGTACTTCCCCACCCACGCCACCCAGTCGCCCGGTGTCGGCGTGTCGCGGGCGGTGTCGCGAAACGTGAGCACCAACCGCCCGTCAGGGGCGTAAACACCGGTGTGCCGGTCGCCGGTGAGGGCACCGGGCACCTGTTTCGGCTCGGTGAAGGTTTTCCCGCCGTCGTCGCTGAACATCACCCCGCTGTTATGCTTGCGGCTGTTCTCCCGCAGCAGCACGGCGACCTGTTTGCCGTCGGGCGACTTCACCGCTCCCGGTTCGCACCAGTGGAACTCGGTGGAACTCACCACCGTCTCGGGCTTGCCCCACGTCTTCCCGCCGTCGTCGGAGAACGTCTTGTACACGGTGAACCGCACCGGCTTCTCGGCCTTGCCGTCCTTGGCGAAGTATCGTCCATCGTCGTGGAACAGAGCGATGTACCGCCCCTGGCCCACCTCGACCACGCTCCCCATTGCCACGATGCCGCCATAATCGCCGATCGGTTCCAGTTCGGTCCACGTCTTGCCGTCGTCCTCGGAAACGGAACTGCGGATGGGATGTAGACCGCTGAACAGCACCAGTCGCTTGACCCCCTTGGCGTCGACCATCCGGTGAATGGTGGGGGTTTCCTTCGATGTCTCCCAACTCTTCGGTGTGGGCAGACGGTCGGACCACGTCTTCCCGCCGTCGTTGCTCCGCTTGAGGATAATCGCCCCCTTGCCGTGTCCCTTGGGGTAGACGGCGAGAATAGTCTTGCCGTCTTCGAGGAGCACGGTGGTGGGATGGCCGAGGTACTGCTTCGGCTCGTGGTCCACCACCACCTGGCGGTATCGCTGGTCGGACAGATCGAGGGTGGGGAGGGTGAATCCGGGGGCTGGGTCGGCGGCCAGGGTGAGTGGCAGGGCGAGAAGCGGGAGCATGGGAGCGTTCCTGAGTGAGGCGAGCCGTGGGGGGGGGGG